>NZ_CP038256.1:2171707-2481951 GCF_004564075.1 Microbacterium sediminis | reverse complement strand
GCAGTACAACAACGCGGCCTTCCTCGAGGTGGTGGAGCCGGGCACGGACGCGCCGCTCGCCGACGCCGTGATCCCCGCCGGCGGCACGGCGGTGTTCTGGCTGCGCTACGGAGTGGTCTCGGGGGAGACGGCCGTCGGGCAGTGGCAGCTGACCGAGGCGGAGTTCCGCGCGCACTACGGCGACGCCGCCTCGACCTACCCGCTCTTCCACGCCACCGGCCAGGGCGGATTCGCGAACCAGGGCGGCCGCTCGCTGCGCCTCTACGAGGCCGACGGCACGACGCTCGTGTCGGGCGCGGACTACAACCGCGTCGCGACCAACCGCGGCGCCTCGGACCACTTCACGCTGCCCGAGAGCGGCAGCGTGCTCGTCAATCCGATCGCGGGCGCACCGACGCCGGGCGCGGTCGCACCCCAGCAGCTCGTGCGCCCCGAGCCGGCGGGCGAGCCCGAGCCGCTGCCCACCGACCCCGACCTGCGCGCGCCCCTGCTGCAGATCACCGAGATCGCGCCCGACACCACCAACGTCGACGGCGCCGACGGCTACGAGTTCATCGAGGTGTACAACGCCTCGGAGGCGCCGATCTCGTTCGCCGACTACACGCTGGCGTACCTCTACACCGACAACGCGCTCACCGAGCCCGTCACCACGAGCTCGACGCTGTGGCCCGCCCAGCCCGCCGACGTCACGATCGCCGCCGGCGGCACGCTCGTGCTGTGGATCAAGAACCCCACGGTCGTCGCGGCGGGGCTGACGGTCGACGACTTCAACGCGGCATTCGGCTCCGACCTCGTGCTCGGGCAGGACATCGTCGAGATGTACAACGGCGGCCTCGCCAACGGCGGCTCGCGCGGCATCCAGGTGCTCACCAACACCGGCCACGACATCAGCCGCGCCTACTACTTCACCGACGCGCAGACCACCGCGACCACGGCGATCCAGTACGGCTGGAACCCGACCGGCGGCACGTACCTGTGGAGCCCGCAGGCGCCGGACGGCACCGTGCAGACGATGATGAGCCTGGCCGCGCCGACGCCGGGCGCCGTGAGCGCCGATCAGGTGCCGGCCGCGCTGATGCTGCCGCCCGCCGCCGGATCGGCTCCGGTGATCACCGATCTCACGGGCGGCTCCGACGTGCCCGACACGGCCGACCTCGACCTCGGCTTCGACGTGACCGACGACGTGCTCGTCCGCTCGGTGACGCTGCGCATGACCGACAACCTCGGGGCCACGCAGACGCGCAGCCTGCGCTTCGAGGCGGCGAACCGGTACTACTACTCGGTGCCCGCGGCCGACCTGTTCGGCAAGCGCTGGATCGAGTACACGCTCGTCGCCAGCGACGGGGCCACCGAGTCGACGCTGGGCCCCGTGCGCGTCGACCTCGTCGAGGACGAGCCGGATGCGGTGCGGATCAACCTCGCCGACGGCCAGGTGCTCGGGGGCCAGACCCGCGTCTCCGCGACCGCCGACGGAGGCGCCGCGGACCTGGAACTCACGATCGACGGCGCACCGGTGGCCGATCCGGTGCGCTCGCTCGAGACCGGCCCCGTGTTCGCGTTCGAGGCGACCAGCACCGACGCGTTCTTCCGCAACGGCGTCAAGCTCGGCGACGAGGTGCTGCGGATCTTCGACGAGGGGTACTACGCGCGCATCGTGACGGTCGACGCGACGGTACCCGTCGAGCGCGTCGTGCCCGGTGAGCAGGTGACGCTGTCGATCACCGCCGGCACCAAGGCGTGGCCCGAGGCCGACGTCAACGAGAACAACGACGACTTCGCCGCCATGAACCTGCGTCTCGCGCTGCCGGACGGGCGGGTGCTGCGTCCCGATCAGTGCGCCACCACGAAGGAGCTCGCCGGCGAGGTCACCGCGCCCGCGTTCGTCGCGTGCCCGGCGCCCGACGCGCGTATCGCGTTCTCGGATGCCAACCTCGTCTCCTTCCTCGCCACCTTCACCGTGCCCGACGACGCCTTCACGTCGGTCTCGACGGTCTGGGACACCACGGCGATCGCCGACGGCGAGCACGTCATCGCCGCCCGCGCCGGCGAGGCTACCGCGACCCGCACGGTCCGGGTCGACAACACCGCGCCGGCGATCGAGACGCCGCTTGCCGAGGGCGAGACCTACCGCGGGCACTTCGGGGTCGACGCCACCGCGACCGACGCGGGATCGGGCGTCGCCGAGCTGACCGCCTCGCTCGACGGATCGCCCATCACGCTGCCGCTGGCGACCTCGTCGCTCGCGCTGGCCCCGGGCGAGCACGTGGCCGAGTTCGTGGCGACGGATGCCGTGGGCAACACCGCCACGCGCGCCGTGACCTTCGTGACGGCCGACGAGCGGCCGGGCATCACGCTCGAGAGCCCCACCGACGGCGCGATCATCGAGGGCGAGAAGGTCGATCTCGTCGCCACGCCCAGCTCGCCCGAGCAGGACGCGCTCGACCTCAGCTTCCGCGAGGGCTACGGCTACGCCCCGGGCGACGCCGACGTCACCGTGAGCGCGGGCACCGTCACCGACGCCGCGGCCACCGACCGCAGCGGCGCCGTGGCCCTGGGCGCCGAGGACCTCGCCAAGCTTCTCGGCACCGACGGCGTCGACGTCGAGACGACGAGCGAGACCGCGCTGCCGTACCAGCTGTTCACGGTCGCGGTGCCGGAGACGGCCGGCGCCGGCTCGCTCGTGCGGGTCGACTGGCGCGGGCGCGCCAACGCCGACGCCAAGGTGACGCTCTTCGCGCGCACCGTCGACGGCGCCTGGGAGCAGATCGATCAGGTGCTCACCACCCAGGGCGCCCCGACCGAGTTCACCCTCGACGCCCTCGTGCCGGTGGACGGGCATGCCGCCGACGGCACGCTGACCTTCCTCGTTCAGCACTCGGAGGGCTTCGCCGGGACCGATCTGTCGGCGCGCGACACCGCGGTGGACCCGTACCACGCCGAGGAGACGGCGCGCTCCGAGTACGACTTCACCGTCGCGATCGAGTCGGACACGCAGTACTACAACGAGACCGACGGCTACTACCCGCACCAGCTCGCGATCCACGACTTCCTGCTCGAGCAGCGGGCGAACCTCAACCTGCAGTACCTGATCCACAACGGCGACATCGTCAACGTGCACACCGAGCCGCACCAGTGGGCGAACGCCGACGCCGCCTACCGGATGCTCGACGAGGCCTCGCTGCCCTACGGCGTGCTGGCCGGCAACCACGATGTGGGCGGCTTCGCGGCGGACTACTCGCAGTACGGGCAGTTCTTCGGCGAGGCGCGCTTCGCCGAGAACCCCTGGTACGGCGGCTCCTACAAGGACAACCGCGGCCACTACGACCTGGTGTCGGTCGGCGGGGTGGACTTCCTGTTCCTCTACATGGGCTGGCCGACGCCGAACGACGAGGCGTCGAACACCGAGGACATCGCGTGGATGAACGAGATCATCCAGCGCTACCCCGAGCGCAAGGTGTGGCTCAACCTGCACGAGTACATGCTCACGACGGGCGGTCTCGGCCCGTTCCCGCAGCGCGTGTTCGACGAGGTGGTCAAGGCCAACCCGAACGTGTTCGCGGTCAGCTCGGGGCATTACCACGACGCCTACACGCGCACCGACGAGATCGACGACACCGGCGACGGCGTGGCCGATCGCACCGTGTACTCGATGCTCTTCGACTATCAGGGGCTCCCGGAGGGCGGGCTCGGGTACCTGCGCCTGGCCCACTTCGACAACGACGGCGGCCGGATCGTCTTCCGCACCTACTCGCCCTCGCTGGACGACTTCGACTCCGATGACGCATCGCTGAACGACCCGGCGGGCATGCAGGAGTTCGAGATCCCGTACGCGGCGGTGGGGATCGTGCCGCAGGCCAAGACGCTGGCGACCGACTCGTTCCGGGCCGAGATCCTCACGGCCAACGAGATCGGCGCGGTGGCGGCCGCGGCGCCGGGCCAGGCGGTGACGGTGCCGTGGCAGGGCCTCGCCGAGGGCGATCACGGCTGGTACGTCATCGCCGAGGGCCCGCACGGCGGCATCGAGTACTCGCCCGTGCGCGCCTTCACGACCGTGCCCGCCGAGGAGGAGCCGGGCAACCCCGGCGGCGGCAACCCCGGCAACCCGGGCGGCAATCCCGGCAACCCCGGTGGTGGCAACCCGGGCGGGAACCCGGGCGGCGGCAGCCCCGGTGGTGGCAACCCGGGTGGTGGCAACCCCGGCGGCGGCCAGCCCGGCGGCGGCAACGAGGGCGGCGGCAACGCGGGCGGCGGCACGCCCGGTGGCGGCGACCACGGTGGCGGCGGCTCCGTCGGCGCCGGGTCCGGCACGGTCGGGGCGGCGCACGGCTCGGCCCTCGTGCCCGGTGGCCGCATGGCGGTGACGTTCGAGGGATTCCAGCCGGGCGAGGAGGTGCGCTTCGTGCTGCACTCCGATCCGATCCCGCTCGCCGAGGTGCTCGCGGCCGATGCCGAGGGCGTCGTCTCGGGCGAGGTCACGATCCCGGCCGAGGCGCCGGCCGGCACCCACCGCCTCGAGGCGATCGGGGCGTCGGGGCTGTCGATCATGTCGGCGCCGTTCACGATCACGGCCGAGGCCGCCGCCGCGGGGGCGCTGCCGCTGACCGGCGTCGAGGCCGGCCCCACCGCGCTGATCGCGCTCGTCCTGCTGCTGCTCGGCGCGAGCGCGCTGCTCATCGGCTCGGCCCGGCGCCGCGTCGCGCGCTGAGGGGGCGTCAGCCGGCGGCCAGCGCCGACAGCTGCTTGCCGAGGAACACGCGCACGTCGGCGAGCTCCTGCGGCGAGACGGCGTGGCCGAGCCCGGGATAGATCCGGCCCACCAGGTCGGCATGGCCGGGCAGCCAGTCGGTCGTGTGGACGATGAGCGCCTCGGGGATCACCGTGTCGGCCGTGCCGCGGCCCCAGAACACGGGCGGGCGCGATTCGGCCAGCAGCTCGTCGCCGGCGAGCGCGCCCGGCGCCACGTAGCCCGACAGGTTCAGCGCGAACGCGAAGCGGTCGGGCACCAGGCGCAGGGCCTGCAGGGCCACGGCCCCGCCCTGCGAGAAGCCGAGCAGCCCGACGGGGCCCTCGTGCCCGACGGCGTCGAGCCACTCGAGGAAGCGGGCGGCCGACTGCGTCACCGCCTCCGGGTCGCGCGCGCCCTCGCCCTCGAGCGCGTACCAGGCGTGGCCCGGGGCGGGCCAGGGCGGCTCCATCGGAGCCCGCACCGAGGCGATCGCGAAGCCGTCCGGAAGCTCCGGCACGAGGGCGAACAGATCGCGCTCGTCCGAGCCGTAGCCGTGCAGCAGCACGAGCAGCGGGCGGCCGTCGCGCTCGCCCGACCACAGCACCGCCGCGTCGTCGAGGGGAGGGATCGCGCTCATGCGTCCATGATGCCCGGATCGGCCGACATCGGCCCGCGCGGTCCGGCCCCGGGGCCGGCGGTTCGCGCCGCGCGAAACCGGAACGACCCCTTCGGCGGGTATACAGGAGTCATGGCCGTTCGCACCCCCGATCCCGATGACCTGCCCGAGGACCCGGATTCCTCGGGCCCCGCCGACCTGGGGCAGGGGCCGGTCAGCCTCGACACCGGCGCGATCCGCCTGCCGGGCATGCCGAACGCGGCCAAGAACCCGGGCTGGCTGACCGACGTCGAGCTCGCCGAGATCCGCCGCCGGCTGCCGATCCTCTACGTCGAGGCCGTGCCCGTGCGCACCGACGGCACGGGCCAGGTGACCCAGGTGGGCGTGCTGCTGCGCGCCTCGCCGCTGGGCGAGATCATCCGCACGATCGTGTCGGGCCGGGTGCGCTACGGCGAGACGGTGCGCGATGCGCTGTTCCGCCACCTCGAGAACGACCTCGGGCCGATGGCGTTCCCGCTGCTGCCGCCGTCGCCGGTGCCGTTCACCGTCGCCGAGTACTTCCCGATCCCCGGCGTCAGCGCCTTCCACGACGATCGCCAGCACGCCGTGTCGCTGGCCTTCGTCGTGCCGGTGACGGGCACGTGCGAGCCGCGGCAGGACGCGCTCGAGGTCACGTGGATGTCGCCCGAGGAGGCCTCCTCGCCGGCCGTCGCGGCCGAGATGGAGGGCGGTCGCGGGGCGCTGCTGCGCATGGCGCTCGCGAGCGTCGGCGCCGTCCGCTGAGACGGCCGCGTCCGCTGAGACGGCCGCGGCCGGTCAGAGCCCGCCGAGGATGAGGGTGTAGCCGCCCACGCCGAGCAGGCCGCCCAGCAGCGGTGCGGCGATCGGAACCCAGCCGTAGCTCCACTGCGACGAGCCCTTGTGCGCGAGCACCGACGTCGGCAGCAGCTGGTGCAGCAGCCGGGGTCCGAGATCGCGGGCGGGGTTGAGCGCGGGGCCGGTCGGGCCGCCGATGCCCAGCACGAGGCCCCACACGAGGAAGCCCAGGCCCAGGTGCGCGGCGCCCGGCTCGTCGCCGAACAGGGGCGAGCGGGTGATCGCGAGGGCGCACGAGAACAGGGTGACCGATCCGATCAGCTCCGCGATGAACCCGTTGGCGTTCGAGCGGGCGGCGTTGATCGTCGCGAAGGTGCCCAGCACGTCGTCGGGATCGGTGGTGTTGTCGTAGTACCGCTTGTGCGCGATGACGACCATGAGCTGGCCCGCCATCGCTCCGAGCAGCTGGGCGATGACATAGGCGGGCACCTCGGCCCACGGGAAGTACCCCCACGCGGCCAGGCCGATGGTGAAGCCGGGGTTGATGTGGTTGCCCGAGATGCCGCCGAACATCATCGCCGGGATCATCACGCCGATCCCGTACCCCATGGCGATCACGGCCCAGCCGGACTGGAAGCCCTTCGTGCCCTTGAGATGGACGTTGGCGACGGCCCCGTTGCCGATGATGATCATGATCGCGATGCCGATGAACTCGCACGCGAGCCTGACCCACAGGTCGACACCCGGATCCATCGCGCCCCCCTCTCACGACCGATGGCCGCACCCTATCGGCGTGCGGCCATCGACGGTAGGGCTCAGAGCGCGGCGGTGGCGGCCTTCAGCGCGGCCACGAGGGCGTCGACGTCGGACTCCTGGGTGTCGAAGCTGCACATCCAGCGCACCTCGTTCTTCGACGCGTCCCAGTCGTAGAAGCGGAACGACTGCCGCAGCACGTCGGCCACGCCGTCGGGCAGCGAGACGAAGACGCCGTTGACGACGGTCTTCTGCGTCAGGCGCGTGCCGCGAATGGAGCCGTCGGCGATGCCCTCCTCGACGAGCGCGCTCAGGCGGGCCGCCATGGCGTTGGCGCGGGTGGCGTTGCGCAGGTAGAGGTCGCCGTCGAACAGGGCGATCAGCTGCGCCGAGAGGAAGCGCATCTTCGAGGCGAGCTGCATGTCGAACTTGCGGATGTACGTCACGCCGGGCGCCGCGTCGGGGTTCAGCAGCACGACGGCCTCGGCCCCGAGGGCGCCGTTCTTGGTGCCGCCCAGGCTCAGCACGTCCACGCCCGCGTCGGTCGTGAAGGCGCGCAGCGGCAGGCCGAGCGCGGCGGCGGCGTTGCTCAGGCGCGAGCCGTCCATGTGCACGGTCATGCCGAGCTCGTGGGCGTGGTCGGCGATCGCGCGGACCTCGTCGGGTGTGTAGAGCGTGCCGAGCTCGGTCGACTGCGTGATCGACACGACTGCGGGCTGGGCGCGGTGCTCGTCGCCGAAGCCCCAGGCCTCGCGATCCATGAGCTCGGGGGTGAGCTTGCCGTCGTCGGTGGGCACGCCGAGGATCTTGATGCCGGCCACGCGCTCGGGCGCCGCGCCCTCGTCCGTGTTGATGTGCGCGGTCGTGGCGGCGACGACCGCGCCCCACTTGGGCAGCATCGCCTGCAGGCTCACGACGTTCGCCCCCGTGCCGTTGAACACGGGGAACGCCTGGATCCCCTCGCCGAAGTGACCGGCCAGCACCTCCTGCAGCCGCGCGGTGTAGACGTCCTCGCCGTACGCGACCTGGTGTCCGTCGTTGGCGGCGGCGATGGCCGCGAGCACCTCGGGGTGCACGCCGGAGTAGTTGTCGGAGGCGAAGGAGCGGAGCGTGGTGTCGTGCAGAGGGGTCACCCGACAAGCCTAGGACTCCCGCCGGCCCCACCCGCGCGGGCGGGATACAACCAGCGATGGATGTGGGCCGCCCCGCCGCTGGCCTAGCGTGGGAGGCCGTGACCCACCCGCTGTTCCGATCGATCCCCGCCGCGCATCTCATCCTCGATGTGGCGCTCGCCGCCGGGTTCTTCGTCGTGCTCGGGCTCGTGAACCTCGCCCCGGGGCGCCCGTGGATCTTCGCGGTGATCGTGGGGCTCCTCATGTCGGCCGCCCTCGCGGTGCGGCGCCTGTCGCCCGCGCTCGCGCTGGCGATCGCCTGGGCCGGCGCGGTCACGCAGATGGCGATGATGCTGTCGCCGCTGCCCAGCAACATCGCCATCTTCGGCGTGCTCTACGTGACGGCCGCCTACGGGACGCGGGCGGTGATGTGGATCGGGCTCGCCTCGGCGATCGTCGGCGCCCTCACGATCACGGGCTACCTGTTCCTCGTGCTGCCGGCGCTGCTCGGCTCCGGCCCCGCGGGCTTCGTGAGCCCCTTCGCCAGCGCGGTGTTCGTCTCGTCGGTGCTCGCCGCATCCCTGTTCTCGCTGGTGCTGTCGTGGACCTGCGGCGCGCTCGTGCGCTCGGCGATCCAGGCGCGCGAGAACCGCGACGCGCAGCGGCGGGCCGAGATCGAGGCGGCGTCCGAGCAGGAGCGCGGCCGCATCGCCCGCGACATGCACGACGTCGTGGCGCACTCGCTCGCCGTCGTGGTGGCGCAGGCCGACGGCGCCCGCTACGCGGCGGCCGCCGATCCCGACGCCGCCGCCGAGGCGCTGCGCACGATCAGCCAGACCGCCCGCGCGGCCCTGTCCGACGTGCGGCTGCTGCTCACCCAGCTGCGCCATCGCGAGGCGGAGGGACCGCAGCCGACCCTCGCCGATCTCGAGCAGCTGTTCGCGCAGGTGCGGGCCGCCGGCGTGGAGCTCGCGGTCGATGTCGATCCCACGCCGCAGGGCGATGTCCCCGCCTCGGTGCAGCTGGCCGTCTACCGCATCCTGCAGGAGGCGCTCACCAACGCCCTGCGCCACGGCGATCGCGGACCCGTGGACGTGCGGCTGTCGTGGTGGCCGGAGCGCGTGACGCTGCGGGTGGACAACGGCATCGCGCAGCCGGCCCCCGAGCGATCGGACGGCCCGGGGCACGGTCTCATCGGCATCCGCGAACGCGCGCAGCTCGTCGGCGGCCATGCCGAGGCGGGTGCGCAGGGAAGGCTGTTCGTGGTGACGGCCGAGCTGCCGATCGGGGCGGCGGCGTGAGCGGCGATCCGATCCGCGTCGTGCTCGTCGACGATCAGGCCCTGTTCCGCGCGGGCATCCGCATGCTGCTGTCGTCGCAGCCGGACCTCGAGGTGGTGGGCGAGGCCGGCGACGGGCGCGAGGGCGTCGAGGTGGTGCGCCGCACCCGTCCCGATGTGGTGCTCATGGATATCCGCATGCCCGTGATGGACGGCCTGGCCGCGACCGCCGAGCTGCTGGCCGATCCGGCCGCCCCGCGGATCGTCATGCTCACGACCTTCGACCTCGACGAGGCCGCGGCGCGGGCGATCCGGCAGGGAGCCAGCGGGTTCCTGCTCAAGGACGCCGACCCGGAGTTCCTCCTGGCCGCGATCCGCTCCGTGCACGCCGGATCGGAGGTGATCGCCGCCTCGGCGACGCGCGAGCTGTTCGCCCGGTTCGCCGAGCCGGTGCGCCCCGTGCCGCCGTCGTACCGCGAGCTGACCGATCGCGAGCGCGAGATCTTCGCCCTCGCCGCCCGTGGCCTGAGCAACGGCGAGATCGCCGCGCGCGAGTTCCTCAGCGAGGCCACCGTGAAGACGCACATCAGCCGCATCCTCTCCAAGCTCGCCCTGCGCGACCGCGTGCAGCTCGTGGTCTTCGCCTTCGAGCACGGACTGGCCTGAGCGACGCGCGGCCGTCGGTCTCGACTCCGCGCCTTCGGCGCTGCGCTCGACCCGTCTCCGTTCGCTTCGCTCAGTCGACGAGCCCGTCGGGGTCGTCGCTCGTGACGTGCCTCAGCGACCACGGCTCGTCGACCGGAGGCGCGCAGCGCTGGAGCGGAGACGGGTCGAGCGCAGCCGCGTAGCGGCGGAGTCGAGACCGACAGCCGAAACCCACCCGCAAAACGTCATCCTTGCGATGTACGCGGATGCGCCCCGCGGCCGATGACCGCGCTACGGGGCCGTCCGTAGCGTCGAGGACATGGAGATCAGCACCAGCGACCTGGGCCTTGCCGCCCGCGTGACACACCTGTCCAAGACCTTCGGCTCGGGCGACGGCGCGGTCCGCGCGCTCGACGACGTCAGCGTCGGCATCCGCCGCGGCCAGTTCACCGCGATCATGGGCCCGAGCGGATCGGGCAAGTCCACCCTCATGCACATCATGGCGGGCCTGGACGCCCCCACCGGCGGTCGCGCCTGGATCGGCGATCAGGAGATCACCGGCCTGCGCGACTCGGAGCTCACGGTCCTGCGCCGCCGGCGCGTCGGCTTCGTGTTCCAGTCGTTCAACCTCGTGCCCACGCTCGACGTGCGCGGCAACATCCTGCTGCCGTTCGACCTCGACGGGCGCCGCCCCACGGCGGCCGAGCAGGCGCGCATCGACGGCCTCATCGAGTCGCTCGGGCTGCGCGGCCGCCTCACCCATCGCCCGCACGAGCTCAGCGGCGGCCAGCAGCAGCGCGTCGCGATCGCCCGCGCCCTCGCCACCGCTCCCGACCTCGTCTTCGCCGACGAGCCGACCGGCGCGCTCGATTCGCGCACGAGCCGCGAGGTGCTCGCGCTGCTGGCCACCGCCAGCCGCGAGCACGGCCAGTCGATCGCGATGGTCACGCACGATCCGATCGCCGCCGCGCACGCCGATCGCGTGCTGTTCCTGGGCGACGGGCGGATCGTGGCCGACAAGCCGCGGCAGACGGCCGAGCAGATCTCCGCCCACATGCTGGCCGCCGATGGCGCACCCGCCGCTGCAGCCGCCGCCGGGGTGACGGCATGACCGCCGTGACCGTCGATGCCGCGCCGCGCGGCCGGTCGATCGCGTTCCTCGCCGAGCGCGGCATGGGCGCGAGCGTGCTCGTGGCCGCGCTGTCGACCGCGTTCGGCGTCGTCCTGCTCTCGACCACCGGGTACCTCTCGGCGCTGCTGCGGGCCGTCTTCGGCAGCGACGGCGAGACCCTCGCCCTCATGATCCCCGTGCTCAGCGTGATCTTCGTCATCATCGCGATGTACGTGGGCGCGGTGGTCACGGCCAACACCTTCTCGACGATCGTCGCGGGCCGCACCCGCCGGATCGCCCTCATGCGGCTCATCGGCGCCTCCGCGCACGCGCAGCGGGCGGAGGTCGCGCGGCAGGGGCTCGTCGTCGGCGTCATCGGGTCGCTCACCGGCCTCGTCGCCGGCGTCGTGCTGTCGCTCGCCGGCGTCGCCGTGGCCGGCGCGCTGCTCGACGTGCCGCCGGTCGAGTACGCGGTGCTGCAGCCGTGGCTCGCGCTGCCGACGATCGCCGTCGTGCTCACCACCTGGGCCGCGGCGTGGGCCGGCTACCGCCGCGTGCTGTCGGTCACGCCGCTGCAGGCGCTGGGCGGCTCGGTCGAGCGCACCTCGGAGCAGGCGCGCGGCGGCAGGGGCCGCCACGTCGGCGCGATCGCGCTGCTCGTCACCGGCGGCGCGCTGCTGGGCATCGGCGTGATGCTCGGCCTCCTCACGCCGCTGGCCATCGTCGTCTCGTTCGTCGGCGGCCTGATCTCGTTCACCGGCCTCGTCATCGGCGCCACGCTCGTCATGCCGCCCGCGCTGCGGCTCGTGGGCCGGGCGTTCGGCGGCTCGGCCACCGCGCGCATGGCGGCCGAGAACGCGCTGCGCTACCCCGAGCGCTCGAGCCGCATGGCGATCGGCGTGGTCGTGGGCGTCACGCTCGTGACGATGTTCGCCGTCGCGGCCGAGTCGGCCAAGGCGGTCATGATCGCCAACTCCGGCGGATCCATGGGCGCGGACTTCGCGGCCATGATGGACCTGTTCGCCGGCGTGATGATGGGGCTCGTCGCCGTCTCGGCGGTGATCGCGGCCGTGGGCCTCGTGAACCTCCTCACGATCGGCGTGGTGCAGCGCCGCACGGAGCTCGGGCTGCTGCGCGCGCTGGGCCTGTCGAACCCGCAGGTGCGCCGCATGGTGCTGCTCGAGGCGGCGCACATCACGATCACGGCCGTCGCGGTCGGTCTCGTCCTCGGCATCGGCTACGGCTGGGCCGCGGCGCAGTCGCTGCTCGGATCGATCTCGACGGCAGCGGGCGCGCCGGCGGGTGCGCTCGTGCCGCCCGCGGTGCCGTGGCTGCCGATGGTGGTGATCGTGGCGGCCACCGCGATCCTCACGCTCGTCGCATCGGTCGGCCCGACGCGGCTGGCCACGCGCGTGGCCCCGGTCGAGGCCCTCGCGGCCGACTGACGCACGGGGCCACAGGTGGTCGCTTCATCTCCGCGACCTTCGGCCGCTGCGTTCCGCAACCGGGCGGTACAGCCGCTCGGTTGCGGAACGAAGGCGCGAAGCGCCGAAGATGAAGCGACCACCGCGGGCCGGATCAGTACGCCGCCCGGATCCCCGAGGTTGAGGCGATCACGTCGCGCATCTTGCGGTCGAGCGCCTCGTAGAACATCGACAGCGGGAACTCGTCGTCGAGCACGGCGTCCGTGTAGCCCTTCGGCGGGCCCGCGAGGACCTCGTCCGGCAGGCCGCGGGCCCACACCGACGCCGGGTGCGGCGACAGCACGGAGCGCACGAGGTCGTATGCCGCGAGCCAGTGCACCGTCTTGGGCCGGTCGATCGATCGCCAGTACAGCCGATCGATCTCGTCGGCCAGCGCCACCACGGCACCCGGCACGGCGTCCCAGTCGAACGACAGCGACGTGTCGGTCCAGTGCAGCGCGCCGCGCTGGTGCAGCCACGCGAACAGCAGCTGGCCGCCGAGCCCGTCGTAGTTGCGCACCCGCGAGCCGGTGATCGCGAACCGGAAGATCCGATCGAACAGCACGGCGTACCGCACGAGCCGCGCCTGATCGAGCGTCTCGTGGTCGACCTCGTCGAGCTCGCCGGCCGCCTGCAGCCGCTCCTCGATCGCGAGCGTCTCGCGGTAGGCGGTGAGGTCGCAGCGCAGCTCCTCGAGCCCGTAGAGGAAGTACGGCATGCGCTGCTTGATCATGAAGGGATCGAACGGCAGGTCGCCGCGCATGTGGGTGCGATCGTGGATCAGGTCCCACATCACGAACGTGCGCTCGGCGAGCGCCTGGTCGTCGAGCAGCCGCTCGGCATCCTCGGGCAGCTCGAGCTTCGTGATCTCGGCCGCGGCCCGCACGACGCGCCCGTAGCGGGCGGCCTCGCGATCCTGGAAGATCGCGCCCCACGTGAACGCCGGCACCTCGGCCACCGACACCGTCTCGGGGAACAGCACCGCTGAGTTGGTGTCGTAGCCGGGGGTGAAGTCGATCAGCCGCAGGCTCACGAACAGCTTGTTGCAGTAGTGATCGGCCTCCAGCCGCGCGATGAACTCCGACCAGATGACCTCCACGAGCACGGCCTCGAGGTGCCGGTCGGGCGATCCGTTCTGCGTGTACATCGGGAACACCACGAGGTGGCGCAGCCCGTCGACGCGATGCCGCTGCGGCTGGAACGCCACGAGCGAGTCGTGGAAGTCCGGCACACCCAGGCCCTCATCGGACCAGCGGCGCAGGTCGGCCACCGCGGCGGCGAGGTACTCGCGGTCGTGCGGGAAGCGGGGCGCGAGCGCCTCGATCCCTGCGATCACCTCGGCCACGAGCGCGCGGGCGCGGTCGTGCTCCTCGGGCACGGAACCGTCCTTGACCTGCAGCCCCTGCAGCTCGGTGGCGGCGGCCTTGAGCGCGAGCCACGCCGGCTCCCGCTCCACGCCGATCGCCCGGGCGCCGTCCTCGACGACCTCGGGTTCGCCGATGATGGCCTTGACGCTCTCGACTTGGCTCTGCATGGACATGGGAACCTCCGATCTGCTCGGTCGGCCGCGGTGCCGGTCGGCGGTGCGGTGTGGCACCAGATTAGGGGGTCGCTCCGCCGCCGCCCGCGTGGTCAGGCCCACGGCTCGTCGACCGGAGCGGCGCAGCGCGGAGTCGAGATCGGGCCTGTGGCCCTGTGGTCGTCGCTCCGCGACGCGGTGCTCCCCTGGGGATCTCGACTCGCTGCGCTCGCTCGATCCGTCTCGGCGTCGTTCGCTGCGCTCACTTTGCTCGACGAGCCCGTGGGGGTCACGGCCCGTGGGGGGTCGAGACGTTCGACGCGCTGTAGCTCCACGGCTCGTCGACCGAAGCGGCGCAGCCGCGGAGCGGAGACGGATCGAGCGGAGCGGCGCAGCCGCGGAGTCGAGATCGAGGCCTGTGGTCCTGTGGTCGTCGCTGCGCGACGCGGTGCTCCCCTGGGGATCTCGACTCGCTGCGCTCGCTCGATTCGTCTCGGCGTCGTTCGCTGCGCTCACTCTGCTCGACGAGCCCGTGGGGGTCACGGCTCGTCGACCGGAGCGCGAAGCGCGGAGCGGAGACGGATCGAGCGGAGCGGCGAAGCCGCGGAGTCGAGATCTCTAGGCCTGCGCCCCTGGGGATCTCGACTCGCTGCGCTCGCTCGATCCGTCTCGGCGTCGTTCGCTGCGCTCACTCTGCTCGACGAGCCCGTAGGGGTTACGGCCTGTGAACGAAGCGGCGCAGCCGCGGAGGCGAGATCGCCGTGCGCCCGCGGTCAGTCGCGGATCATGCGGTGCTCGACGACCTCGATCCCGAACAGCCGCTCGGTGCTGGTGTGCCCGTCGAAGCGGAAGCCGATCTTCTCGTAGAACCGGATGGCGCGCGCGTTGCCGTCGAGCACGTTGAGCAGTGCCGGTCCGTCGCCGATCGCCGCCGCCGTGAGCGGGCCGGCGACGCCCGTGCCGTGATGCTCGGGCAGGACGTAGAGCGTGTAGAGCTGCGTGATCTCCGGTTCGCCGACCGCGGGGCCCGCACCGGCGAATCCGACGATCTCGCCACCGCGCACCGCGACCCAGGCGCTCGCCGCACCGGTGATCAGCCCCTTCCGCCACCACGCGCCGCGCGCCACGGGGTCGAGCTCGTCGAGCGCCTGCTGCGGCAGCAGCCCGGCGTAGGCGTGCTGCCAGACCGCGACGTGGATCCGGCCGATCGCCTCCGCGTCGTCGGGCACGGCGGGGCGGATCAGCGCGTGCTCCATGCGGTCAGTCTGCCAGCGGGGGATCGTCGTGCGTGCGTGCGTGCTCTGGTGATCTCGACTCGCTGCGCTCGCTCGATCCGTCTCGGCGCCGTTCGCTGCGCTCACTCTGCTCGACGAGCCCGTGTGGGTCACGGCCCGGGAGCGGGCGGGCTCTGCTCGAGGAGCCCGTGGGGCTGCTGCTCGACGAGCCCGGGGGTCACGACCGCAGGGGCGAGCCCACGACGTCGAAGCGGTAGCCGCCGAACTCGCCGCTGAGGAGCGGCCGGGCCGCCTCGATCGAAGCGCGCACCGACGGCAGCTGCAGGGAGGCGGCGTGCGCCTCGGCCGAGGTCCACAGCTCGGCGACGAACACCGTGTCGGGCGCGTCGTCGGATGCGCCGACCTCGTACAGCAGGCACCCCTCGGGCACCTCCGTCCAGGGTCGGGTGAGGTGCGCGATGAGCTCGTCGCGGCGGCCGGGGAGCGCGCCGAGGGTTCCGATGTTCGCGAAGGTCATGCCCCGATGGTGGCGCGCCCCACCGACATCCGCCGGCTCAACCCCGCCGGCCGATCCGCAGCGCGGCGTGCACCGCGAGGCCCGCGAGGAGCGCCCAGAAGGCCGCGCCGATGCCCCACGCGCTCAGGCCGCTGGCCGCGACGAGGAAGGTCACGACGGCGGGGATCCGATCGGCCTCGTCGCGCACGGCGCCGATCAGCGACGACGCCAGCGTCGGCAGCAGGGCCAGGCCCGCGACGGCGGCCAGCACGGCCGGGGCGACGCCCACCAGCGTGGTGATCGCCGTGGCGAGCGCGGCGATCGCGAGGTACAGCAGCGCCGAGACCCGCACGGCGCGCCACCGCTGATGCGGATCCGGGTGCGCGTCGGGCGCGGCCGAGAGCGCGGCGGTGATCGCGGCGAGGTTGATCGCGTGGCCGCCGAACGGCGCGCCCACGATCGTGCCGACGCCGGTGACGATCATCGACTCGCGCCACGGCGCGGTGTAGCCGTAGGACGCCAGCACGGCCACGCCCGGCACGTTCTGCGACGCCATCGTCACGATGTACAGCGGCAGGGCGATCCCGATCAGGGCGGACCACTCGAACGTGGGGACGACGAGGTCGAGCACCGGGAGCAGCGGCCCGTCGATCCCGCGCTGTGCGGCGAGCACGCCGAGCACGATCAGCCCCGCCGCGAAGGCCGCCGGCGCCGCCCACGCCGGGCGCACGCGCATCAGCACGAGCCACACGACGACGATCGGCAGCACCGCCCACGGGGTCTCGATGAGGCCGCGCACGGGCGCGAGGCACAGCCCGACCAGCACGCCGGCGAGCATCGCCTGCGCGATCGGGGCCGGGATCGCCGCGACCGCCCGCGCGAGGCCCGGCCAGAGCCCGGTGAGCACGATCAGCACACCCGCGACGACGAACGCGCCGATCGCCGCCGCCCAGCCGCCGGCGGGCACCGATCCGGCCGCGAGCAGCGCCGCGCCCGGCGTGGACCACGCGAGCACGATCGGCATCCGCGTGCGCTGCGCGAGCCAGAGCATGCCGAGCGCCTGCGTCAGGCACAGGGCCACCAGCCCGGACGCGGCCTGCGTCGGCGTGGCGCCCACCCCCTGCAGGCCCGCGAGCACGACGGCGGATGAGCTGGCGAACCCGACCAGCGCGGTGGTGACGCCCGCCAGGGCGATCCGTCCTCGTTCCATCGGCACGAGCCTAGGGCGGCCGCGTCACCGGGACGTTTCGGGTGCGCAGCCCTGATGCCCGCTCCCGCGCCCTGCACAACGACGGCAGAACGGGGGAGTGGGCTGCGGCAACCCCCGGGGTTTCCGCGGGCGCCGGGGCCTGGGTGGCCGGATCTGCCGTGGTTGTGCAGGCAGGCCCCGCCGCAAGCCTCCGTCGCAAGCCCCGCCGCAAACCCCGCCGCCGCACCCCACCGCCGCGCGTACGCTCGACGGGTGGGCAGGAAGCGGCAGACCGAGGGCGAGACCCCCAGCGCGCGGCTGAGCGATGGGCGGATCGCGCGGATCCTGCCGAGCGACTACGTCTCGGGCTTCGAGGTCGACGTCGACGGCACACCGCAGTCGCACGTGGACCCGGACGATCCCACGCACCTGCACTTCGAGTACGTGGCGCGCATGGGCGCGGTGATCGACCAGCTGCCGGCGGGCCCGCTCACGGCGGTGCACCTGGGCGCGGGCGGGCTGACGATCCCGCGATACATCGAGGCCACGCGGCCGGGATCGCGGCAGCAGGTGATCGAGCTCGAGCAGCCGCTCGTCGACCTCGTGCGCGAGGCGCTCCCGCTGCCGCGGGGCGCCGCGATCCGCGTGCGGATCGGCGATGCGCGCGAGGGTCTCGCGCGACTGCCGCAGGCGATGTGGGGCGCCGCCGATCTGCTGGTCTCGGACGTGTACTCCGGCGCGCAGACCCCGGCGCACCTGACGACCATCGAGTTCTACCGCGAGGCGGCCGCGCTGCTGCGGCCGGAGGGCGTGCTGCTCGTGAACGTCGCCGACGGCGCCGGGCTGGCGTTCGCGCGGCGGCAGGCGGCGACGATCCGCGAGGTGCTACCGGAGATCGCCGTGCTCGCCGAGGTACAGGTGCTCAAGGGGCGCCGGTTCGGGAACCTCGTCATGGCGGCATCGGCGCGCCCCCTGCCGGTCGAGTGGCTGCCGCGGCTCATGGCGGCGGGGCCCCACCCCGCGAAGGTCGCGCACGGCGACGAGATCAATCGCTTCGTCGCCGACGCGCGTCCCGCGATCGACGGCGATGCGACCGACTCGCCGCGCCCGTCGTGGTCGCTGTTCGACCGCTGACGCGTACCGGGATGTTGGTAACGGTTCGGTTTCGGATCGGTCCGCGTGCCCTGCCGAGGACGGCCGATCCGTCCCGCAGACTGGAAGGGCCGACCGCGCGAGGGGAGTGAGCCGTGAGCTACATCCAGGGATACGACAGCGAGACCCTGCGTGAGATCGTGGACCCCGCGGCATGCCGGGCGCGCCTGGCCGAGATCGGTCACCAGCGCAGCCTGCCGGCGCTGCTGGAGCGCGTGTGGCTGCTGAAGGTGCTCGGCCAGCTCGACGACTCGCTCGAGCTCAGCGAGCAGTCCGTGCGGGTGGCGCGGATGGCCGGCACGCGCAAGGACCTGCTGCGCGCGCGCATCCTGCACGCCTCGGTCGTGAACGAGCGCGGCGCCCACGCCGCCGCCGAGTACGAGCTGTCGACCTGCGCCGAGGAGGCCGAGGGGCAGGAGTGGCCCGCGATCACCGCGTTCGCGCTGCAGCACCGCGGCCGCACGCGGTTCGACGCCGGCGACTACGACGGCGCGCGCTCCGACTTCAAGCGCGTGCTGTTCCTGCGCCAGGAGCTGCAGGGCGACGAGACGCAGCTCGAGGTGGCGATGTCGATGGTCGAGGCCGCCGAGCGACGCCGCTCGCACTCGGTCGCCAGCTGACCCCGAATGTCGGTACCCCGGCATAGCATCGGAGCGTGTCGGACCTGGATCGCGTGAGGGTGTGGGCGGATGCCCTCATCCGCCTGCATCTGGATCCGTCGTGGACGTTCGCGTTCGACAACGCCAAGCGCCGCGCCGGCCTGTGCGACTTCTCGCGCAAGCGGATCTCGCTCTCGCGCTACCTGGCGGCCCGCTACGACGACGACACCAACCACCAGACCCTGCTGCACGAGGTCGCCCACGCGCTCGCCGGGCCCGCCGCCGGTCACGGCCGCGAGTGGAAGCGGATCGCGCGCGGCCTCGGCTACGTCGGCGGCACCACCCACCACGGCGAGACCGCCAACGAGCTGGCGCCGTGGGTGGGGGTGTGCCCGGCCGGCCACACGGCCTACCGGCATCGCCGCCCGACGCGCCCCTCGTCGTGCGTGAAGTGCGCGCCGCAGTTCGATCGGCGCCACCTGTTCACGTGGACGCGCCGCGAGATCACCGCGGCCGCCCGCCGCGCGGCCCTCGCGCCCCGGGCCTGAGCCGGTCGCTTCATCTGCGGCGCTTCGCGCCTCCGTTCAGCAACCGGTCGGCGCAACCCTCGCCCCGCGCTGAGCGTGGCTCAGAGCGCGGTGAACACCCCGTCGCGCAGCACGGGCACGGCATCGAGGTCGTCGATCGCGGCGGCCGCCCGCACCTCGTCGACGCGGCCGACCTCGGCCAGCTCCAGGCCCGACGCGCTCGCGGTGAGCAGGTGCTTCACGGCCCGCCGCAGCCCCGCGAACGACTCGGCCGCGACCACGGCCTCGGGCGAGGAGTGGTCGATGCCGAGCGGCACGAGCGCGTCGACGATGGCGCCGGCGCCCAGCTGATCCTCCACCGCGAAGCGCACCGCGTCGCCGGCGCCGCGCTCGCCCGCCGGGACGATCGCCACGCTCGTGCGGGCCGATCGGCGCTCCTGCTCGGCCTTGATCGCGCGCGCCACGGCCGATGCGTTGCGCAGCGAGCCGGCCAGCACGAGGGGCGCGTGCGGCAGCGCCGCGGCGGCGGCCGCGAGCGGGGCGCCGTTGATCGACGAGGAGCGGGCCGCGTCCACCGACACCGTGCCGCCGTCCGTCACCGCCGCGGCGACGGACGAGCTGAACCGCAGCACGTCGACGATCACGTACACGTCGGCCGGGGCCAGCCGCTCGAGCCCCGCGAGGCCCCAGTCGAGCCGAACCTGATACCTGCCCTGGTCGAATGCACCCACGCCGGAAGCCTACGACGCCGGGCTCAGACGACCGCCTCGCCCCGGGCGCGCAGGCGGGCCCGGATGACGGCCTTGCGGATCTCCTCGACCCACAGCACGCACGACGCGAGCGCGACGCCCACGAGCCAGTGCCACAGGTCCAGCGGCGCGGTGCCGAAGGCCACCTGCAGGAACGGCACGTGGACCACGGCGATCTGCAGCGCCACCCCGAGCAGCACGGCCAGCCACAGCCGGCGGTTCGCGAAGATGCCGCGGAACGCGCTCGAGGTGGCCGAGCGCGCGTTGAACGCGGCGAACAGGTTGCCCAGCACGAGCGCGTTGAACGCGGCCGTGCGGGCGACCTCGAGCGAGTCGTCGCCGCCGGGGATGATCCCGCCGGGCAGCCACAGGTCCATGGTGAGCAGGGTGATCACGGCCATCGTCAGGCCGGTCGAGACGATCGCCGTCCACATCCGACCGTCGATCACCCGGTCGCGGGCGCCGCGCGGCGGGCGGGCCATGACGTCGTCGATCTCGGGGTCCACGCCCATCGCCAGCGCGGGCGCGGTGTCGGTGACGAGGTTGATCCAGAGGATCTGCACCGCCAGCACCGGCACGACGATCCCCTCGCCGGCGGCGTCCGAGAGGCCGATGACGCCCATCAGCACCACGCCGAAGAACATGGTCAGGACCTCGCCCATGTTCGAGCACAGCAGGTAGCGCAGGAACTTGCGGATGTTGTCGAAGATCACCCGGCCCTCGTGCACCGCCTTGACGATCGTGGCGAAGTCGTCGTCGGCCAGCACCATCTTGGCGGCCTCCTTCGTCACCTCCGTGCCGGTGATGCCCATCGCGATGCCGATGTCGGCCGACTTCAGCGCCGGGGCGTCGTTCACGCCGTCGCCGGTCATCGCCACGATCCGGCCGTCGGCCTGCAGTGCGTCGACGATCTTGAGCTTGTGCTCGGGCGCGACCCGCGCGTACACCGACGTGCGCCGGGCGACCTCGACGAGGTCGTGGTCGCTCAGCCCGTCGAGCTCGCGGCCCGTCACGGCCACGGTGCCCGGCTCCACGATGCCCAGGTCGGCGGCGATGCGCGCGGCCGTGGCGGGGTGATCGCCGGTGATCATCACCACCCGGATGCCGGCGGCGTGCGCCTGCGCGATGGCGGCCTTCGCCTCGGGGCGCGGGGGATCGATGATCCCGACCACGCCGAGGTAGACCAGATCGGTCTCGGCCGACTCGTCGAGCGCCGGCTCGCCCTCCTCGAGCTCGGGGGCCAGGCGCGCGGCCACGCCCAGGGTGCGGTAGGCGTCGTTGGAGAGCGCCTCGACGTCCTCCAGCAGCGCGTCGCGGCGCACGTCGTCCAGCGGCACGCGCTCGCCGCCGACGAGCACCGCGGTGCAGCGCTCCAGCAGGATGTCGGGCGCGCCCTTGGCGAAGACGAGCACGCGGCCGGCGGGATCGCGGTGCGCGGTCGACATCATCTTGCGCTCGCTCGAGAACGGCACCTCCGCCACGCGCGAGGCCCGGTGCACCTCGTCGGCCAGGCCCGGGATCTTCCGCTCGGCCACGAGGAACGCCGCCTCGGTCGGGTCGCCCGCGATCTCCCACCGCCCCTCGCGCTCCGCGAGCTGCGCGTCGTTGGCCAGCGCGCCCACGCCGAGGACGGCGCGCACCTCGGCCAGCAGCTGGTCGTCCTCGTCGCCGAGCACGTGATCGGCCGCGGCGTCGCGGGCACGCACCCAGGCCTCGCCGACCGGCGCGTAGCCCACGCCCGTGAGCTCGACCGATCCGGACGAGGTGATGATCCGCCCGATCGTCATCTCGTTCTGGGTGAGGGTGCCGGTCTTGTCGGTGCAGATCACCGATGCCGAGCCGAGCGTCTCGACGCTCGAGAGCCGCTTCACCACCGCGTTGCGCCGCGCCATGCGCTGCACCCCGAGGGCGAGCACGACCGAGAGGATCGCCGGCAGCCCCTCGGGCACCGCCGCCACCGCGAGCGAGACGCCCAGCAGAAGCACCGTGACCCACTCGGCCGCGCTGTCGGGGCGCTCGACGATCGAGATGGTGAGCATGATGACGATCGCGATGCCCACGACGATCCGGCCGAGCATCGACCCGACCCTGCCGACCTCGCGCTGCAGGGGAGTGGCCTCCTCCTGCGTCTGATCGAGCATCGTGGCGATCGCGCCCATCTCGGTGTCCATGCCCGTGGCCGTGACGACGGTGCGGGCCGTGCCGCCGTTGACGGCCGTGCCGCGGAAGACCATGTTGGAGCGGTCGCCGAGCGGCACGATCTCACGCAGCGTGGCCGGGTCCTTCTCCACCGGCGCGCTCTCGCCGGTGAGCGAGGCCTCGGTCACCCGCAGCGAGCTCGAGCGCAGCAGCCGCGCGTCGGCGCCCACCTGGTCGCCCTCGGCGAGCTGCAGGATGTCGCCCGGCACCAGCTCGCCGGCGGGGATCACCACGAGCTCGCCGTCGCGCAGCACGGTCGCGTGCGCGCGCGTCATCACCGCCAGCGCGGCCACCGCGTCGGCGGCCCTGGCCTCCTGCACGAGGCCGATGATCACGTTGAACACGATCACCGCCAGCACGACGATCGCGTCGACCGGGGCGCCGTGCGCGCCCTCGATCAGCCACGCCACCACGGAGATCCCCGCCGCGATGAGCAGCAGGATCACGAGCGGATCGTTCAGCTGCGCGAGCACCCGGCGCCACAGCGGCACGGGCGGCGTGCCGCGCAGCTCGTTGGGCCCGTGCTCGGCGAGCCGGCGCGCGGCCTCGCCGGCACCCAGCCCGCGTTCCGGATCCACGTCCATCGCGCGCGCGACGTCGGTGGCATCGGCCAGGGTCGGATCCATCTCCCGCACGTCCATGCCTCACACGCTAGGGACGCGGCGCACCCTGCACCAGGCCTGAGCGGCCCCGCTGAGTGGGTCACTCAGCACCCGCCTCGCTCGCTCGACCCGTCTCGGCGACCGAGGCCACCACGGCAGCACCCAGCGCGCGGTTATACCGCCGCGAAACGCGATCGTCAAGCATTCGGCTGGACATGGCGCGTCGGAGGGTCTACAGTGGGAAGTTGCGCTCCCTGGATTCCCCCATGCCCTCAAATGGTGGTCGGCTGGCGCTTTGATCCCCGCAGATGATGGCGGGTCGATTGAGGCGGTGGATCCGGAGACGCACCTCACCTGTCGACAAGGAATCTAGTAGCCCCTCACCGGGCTCATGGAGGTCATCCCCTTGGCTGCTGCGCGCAAGTCCGCATCTCCCACCACTGTAAAGAACGGACGCGTCGCATCGCGTCTCTCGTTCGCCAAGATCCACGACACGCTGACCGTCCCGGACCTGCTCGCCCTGCAGACCGAGTCGTTCGACTGGCTCGTCGGAAACGACGCCTGGCGCTCGCGCCTCGAGGCGGCGCTCGCCGAGGGCCGCACCGACGTCCCGGAGCAGAGCGGACTCGAGGAGATCTTCGAGGAGATCTCGCCGATCGAGGACCTCTCGGAGACGATGCAGCTGTCGTTCACCAACCCGTACCTCGAGCCCGAGAAGTACTCCATCGAGGAGTGCAAGGAGCGCGGCAAGACCTACGCGGCCCCGCTCTACGTCGAGGCCGAGTTCATGAACCACCAGACCGGTGAGATCAAGACCCAGACGGTCTTCATGGGCGACTTCCCGCTCCAGACCGACAAGGGCACGTTCATCATCAACGGCACCGAGCGCGTCGTCGTGTCGCAGCTGGTCCGTTCGCCCGGTGTGTACTTCGACAAGACGCCCGACAAGACCTCCGACAAGGAGATCGTCTCGGCGCGCATCATCCCGAGCCGCGGTGCGTGGCTCGAGTTCGAGATCGACAAGCGCGACCAGGTCGGCGTGCGCATCGACCGCAAGCGCAAGCAGTCGGTCACCGTCTTCCTCAAGGCCCTCGGCCTGACCACCGAGGACATCCAGCGCGAGTTCGCCGGCATCGCCTCGATCGAGGAGACCCTCGCCAAGGACACGATCCTCACGCAGGAAGAGGCGCTGCGCGACATCTACCGCAAGCTGCGTCCGGGCGAGCAGGTGGCCGCCGAGGCCGCGCGCTCGCTGCTCGACAACTTCTACTTCAACGCCAAGCGCTACGACCTGGCCAAGGTGGGTCGCTACAAGATCAACCAGAAGCTCGGTCTCGACCGCCCTCTGAGCGACTCGGTGCTGACCGTCGACGACGTCGTCGCGACGATCAAGTACCTCGTGCGCCTGCACCGCGGCGACACCTCGTTCGAGGGCGTCCGCAAGGGCCAGAAGGTCGAGATCCGTCTCGACGTCGACGACATCGACAACTTCGGCAACCGTCGCATCCGCGCCGTCGGCGAGCTGATCCAGAACCAGGTCCGCACGGGTCTGTCGCGCATGGAGCGCGTCGTCCGCGAGCGCATGACCACGCAGGACATCGAGGCGATCACGCCGCAGACCCTGATCAACGTGCGCCCCGTCGTCGCCGCGATCAAGGAGTTCTTCGGCACGTCGCAGCTGTCGCAGTTCCTCGACCAGAACAACCCGCTGTCGTCGATCACGCACAAGCGCACGCTGTCGGCCCTCGGCCCCGGCGGTCTGTCGCGTGAGCGCGCGGGCGTCGAGGTCCGCGACGTCCACCCGTCGCACTACGGCCGCATGTGCCCGATCGAGACGCCGGAAGGCCCGAACATCGGTCTGATCGGCCGCCTCGCGACCTTCGGCCGGATCAACTCGTTCGGCTTCATCGAGACCCCGTACCGTCGCGTCGTCGACGGCAAGGTCAGCGACCAGATCGACTACCTCACGGCTGCCGAGGAGGAGAACTTCATCATCGCGAACGCGGGTGCGGCCCTCAAGGCCGACGGCTCGTTCGCCGAGAAGCGCGTGCTGGCCCGCCAGCGCGGCGGTGAGGTGGACCTCGTCGACGTCGAGGAGATCGGCTACATGGACGTCTCGCCGCGCCAGATGGTGTCGGTCGGGACGTCGCTCATCCCGTTCCTCGAGCACGACGACGCCAACCGCGCCCTCATGGGTGCGAACATGCAGCGCCAGGCCGTTCCGCTCATCGAGTCGGAGGCCCCGGTCGTGGGCACGGGCATGGAGTCGTACGCGGCCGTCGACGCCGGTGACTCGATCATCGCGGAGAAGCCGGGCGTGGTCCTCGAGGTCTCGGCCGACTACATCTCGGTCCAGCTCGACGAGGGCGGCACGCAGGACTACTTCCTGCGCAAGTTCGACCGCTCCAACCAGGGCAACAGCTACAACCAGCGCGTGATCGTCTCGGCGGGTGAGCGCGTCGAGGCCGGTCAGGTCATCGCCGACGGTCCCTCGACCGAGACCGGCGAGCTCGCCCTCGGAAAGAACCTCCTCGTCGGCTTCATGTCGTGGGAGGGTCACAACTTCGAGGACGCGATCATCCTGAGCCAGAACCTGGTCAAGGACGACACCCTCACCTCGATCCACATCGAGGAGTACGAGGTCGACGCCCGCGACACCAAGCTCGGCAAGGAGGAGATCACCCGTGACCTCCCCAACGTCAGCCCGGAGCTGCTGAAGGACCTGGACGAGCGCGGCATCATCCGCATCGGCGCCGAGGTCCGCCCCGGCGACATCCTCGTCGGCAAGGTCACGCCGAAGGGCGAGACCGAGCTCAGCGCCGAGGAGCGCCTGCTCCGCGCGATCTTCAACGAGAAGAGCCGCGAGGTCCGCGACACGTCGCTGAAGGTGCCCCACGGTGAGCAGGGAACCGTCATCGCGGTCAAGGAGTTCAACGCCGAGGAGGGCGACGACGAGCTGGGCTCGGGCGTCAACCGCCGCGTCGTGGTCTACATCGCCCAGAAGCGCAAGATCACCGAGGGCGACAAGCTCGCCGGCCGCCACGGCAACAAGGGCGTCATCGCCAAGATCCTCCCCGTGGAGGACATGCCCTTCCTCGCCGACGGCACGCCGCTCGACGTCATCCTCAACCCGATGGGTATCCCGGGCCGCATGAACTTCGGTCAGGTGCTCGAGACCCACCTGGGCTGGATCGCCAAGCAGGGCTGGAAGATCGAGGGCAACCCGGAGTGGGCCGTGCACATCCCCGAGGACGCCCGCGAGGTCGCCCCCGGCACGAAGCTGGCCACCCCGGTGTTCGACGGCGCGACCGAGGAGGAGATCCAGGGTCTGCTCGACTCGACGCTCCCCACGCGCGACGGCGAGCGCCTGATCGACCGCTCGGGCAAGGCGCAGCTGTTCGACGGCCGCACCGGCGACCCGTACCCGGCCCCGATCTCGGTCGGCTACATGTACATCCTCAAGCTGCACCACCTGGTCGACGACAAGATCCACGCGCGTTCGACCGGTCCGTACTCGATGATCACCCAGCAGCCGCTCGGTGGTAAGGCGCAGTTCGGTGGTCAGCGCTTCGGTGAGATGGAGGTGTGGGCCCTCGAGGCCTACGGTGCCGCGTACGCGCTGCAGGAGCTCCTCACCGTCAAGTCGGACGACATCCTCGGCCGCGTGAAGGTGTACGAGGCGATCGTCAAGGGCGAGAACATCCCCGAGCCGGGCATCCCCGAGTCGTTCAAGGTGCTCATGAAGGAGATGCAGTCGCTCTGCCTGAACGTCGAGGTCCTCTCGGCCGACGGCACGACGATCAACCTCCGCGACACCGACGACGAGGCGTTCCGCGCCGCCGAAGAGCTCGGCATCAACATCTCCAGCCGATTCGAGTCCGCCTCGATCGACGAGATCTGATCCAGCCAGCCGATTCAAAGATTTCCCTACAGGAGACATCAATTGCTCGACGCAACTACTTTCGATGAGCTTCGCATCGGCCTGGCGACCGCCGACGACATCCGTCGCTGGTCCTTCGGTGAGGTCAAGAAGCCCGAGACGATCAACTACCGCACCCTGAAGCCCGAGAAGGACGGTCTGTTCGGTGAGCAGATCTTCGGCCCCTCGCGCGACTGGGAGTGCGCGTGCGGCAAGTACAAGCGCGTGCGCTTCAAGGGCATCGTCTGCGAGCGCTGCGGTGTGGAGGTGACCAAGAGCTCCGTCCGTCGCGAGCGCATGGGCCACATCGAGCTCGCCGCGCCCGTCACGCACATCTGGTACTTCAAGGGCGTGCCCTCGCGCCTGGGTTACCTGCTCGACATGGCGCCGAAGGACCTCGAGAAGGTCATCTACTTCGCCGCCTACATGGTGATCTCGGTCGACGCCGAGGCGCGTCACCGCGACATGCCCAGCCACGAGAACAACCTCCGCCTCGAGATCAAGACGCTCGGCGACCGCCGTGACGCCAAGATCGCCGAGCGCCTTCAGAAGCTGGAAGACGAGCTCGCGGCCCTCGAGGCCGAGGGCGCCAAGGCCGACCAGAAGAAGAAGGTCAAGGACGCCGCCGAGAAGGAGATGACGACGATCCGCAAGCGCGCGGACGAGTCGATCGCCCGTCTCGAGCGCGTGTGGGAGGAGTTCCGCAACCTCGAGGTCGGCCAGCTCAAGGCGGAGGACGACGTCTTCCAGGAGCTGCAGGACCGCTTCGGTCAGTACTTCGAGGCCCTCATGGGTGCGGAGTCGATCCAGCGCCGCCTCGCCGAGTTCGACCTGGCCGCCGAGGCCGAGTCGCTGCGCACGCAGATCGCCGAGGGCAAGGGCCAGCGCAAGATCCGCGCGATCAAGCGCCTCAAGGTCGTGCAGTCGTTCCTGACGACCGGCATGTCGCCGGCCGCCATGGTCCTCGACGTCGTCCCGGTGATCCCGCCGGAGCTGCGCCCGATGGTCCAGCTCGACGGTGGCCGCTTCGCGACCTCCGACCTGAACGACCTGTACCGCCGCGTCATCAACCGCAACAACCGCCTGCGTCGCCTCATCGACCTCGGTGCCCCCGAGATCATCGTGAACAACGAGAAGCGCATGCTGCAGGAGGCCGTCGACGCGCTGTTCGACAACGGCCGCCGCGGTCGTCCCGTCACGGGCACCGGCAACCGCGCCCTGAAGTCCCTGAGCGACATGCTCAAGGGCAAGCAGGGTCGCTTCCGCCAGAACCTGCTCGGCAAGCGCGTGGACTACTCGGGCCGTTCGGTCATCGTGGTCGGCCCGCAGCTCAAGCTGCACCAGTGCGGTCTGCCCAAGCAGATGGCGCTCGAGCTGTTCAAGCCGTTCGTCATCAAGCGCCTGATCGACCTCGGTCACTCGCAGAACATCAAGGCCGCCAAGCGCGCCGTCGAGCGCACGCGTCCCGAGGTGTGGGACGTGCTCGAGGAGATCATCCGCGAGCGCCCCGTGCTGCTCAACCGCGCCCCCACGCTGCACCGCCTGGGCATCCAGGCGTTCGAGCCGCAGCTCGTGGAGGGCAAGGCGATCCAGCTGCACCCGCTCGTCTGCGCGGCGTTCAACGCCGACTTCGACGGTGACCAGATGGCCGTGCACCTGCCCCTGTCGGTCGAGGCCCAGGCCGAGGCGCGCATCCTCATGCTCGCCTCGAACAACATCCTCAAGCCGTCGGACGGCCGCCCGGTGACCCTGCCCTCGCAGGACATGATCATCGGTCTGCACCACCTGACCACCCTCAAGGAGGGCGCGAAGGGTGAGGGCCGCGTGTTCGGCTCGGTCGCCGAGGCGCAGCTGGCCAAGGACGAGGGCACCCTCGACCTGCAGGCCAAGGTGCGCATCCGCATCCCGGGTCTGACGTTCCTCGAGGGCCAGGCGCCCGAGGGCTACGAGACCCACGGCCTCGTCGACACCTCGCTCGGCCAGGCGATCTTCAACGACCAGCTGCCGAAGGGCTACCCCTTCGTGCGCGAGCAGGCCGACAAGGGCAAGCTCTCGCAGATCGTGAACAAGCTGGCCGAGGAGTACCCGAAGGTCGTCACGGCGGAGACGCTCGACAAGATCAAGGACGCCGGCTTCTACTGGGCCACCCGCTCGGGTGTCACCGTGGCGCTCAGCGACGTGCTCACCCCGCCGAACAAGCGCGAGATCGTCGCCAAGCACGAGAAGCTCGCCGAGAAGGTCAACAGCCAGTACGCGAAGGGTCTCATCACCGACGCCGAGCGTCGCCAGGAGCTCATCCAGGTCTGGACCGAGGCCACGGACGAGGTCCAGAAGGCGATGCGCGACAACTTCCCGGCGGACAACACCATCAACCGCATGGTGACCTCGGGTGCGCGTGGTAACTGGCTGCAGATCCGCAACATCGCGGGTATGCGAGGCCTGGTGAACAACCCGAAGGGTGAGATCATCCCTCGCCCGATCATCTCGTCGTACCGCGAGGGTCTGTCGGCGGCGGAGTACTTCATCGCCACGCACGGTGCCCGCAAGGGTCTGGCCGACACCGCTCTGCGTACGGCCGACTCGGGTTACCTGACCCGTCGTCTCGTGGATGTGTCGCAGGACGTCATCATCCGCGAGGAGGACTGCGGCACCACGAAGGGCCTCGAGTACCCGATCGCGGCGTTCGACGCGAACGGCACCCTGGTCAAGGACGCCAACGTCGAGAACGCGGTGTTCGCCCGCACGCTCGCGACCCCGGTCGTGGCGGAGGACGGCACGGTTCTGGCCGAGGCGGGCTCGGACGTGGGCGACGTGCTCATCGACAAGCTCGTCGAGGCGGGCGTGGAGTCCATCAAGGTGCGCTCGGTGCTCACCTGCGACTCGGCCGTCGGCGTCTGCGCGCAGTGCTACGGCCGCTCGCTGGCCACCGGCAAGATCGTCGACATCGGCGAGGCCGTGGGCATCATCGCCGCCCAGTCGATCGGTGAGCCCGGCACGCAGCTGACGATGCGTACCTTCCACACCGGTGGTTCGGCCTCGGCCGACGACATCACGCAGGGTCTGCCCCGCGTGCAGGAGCTGTTCGAGGCCCGCACCCCCAAGGGCGCGACCCCGATCGCCGAGGCCGACGGCCGCATCACCATCGAGGAGACCGACAAGCAGAAGAAGGTCATCCTCACGCCCGACAACGGCGACGAGGTGAAGGTCTACCCGGTCCTGAAGCGTGCGACGCTCCTCGTCGAGGACGGCCAGCACGTCACGGTCGGTCAGCCGCTCCAGGTCGGCACGCTCGACCCGAAGGAGATCATGCGCGTGCAGGGTGCCCGCGAGGTGCAGAAGTACCTCGTCGGCGGCGTGCAGGGCGTGTACCGCTCGCAGGGTGTGCCGATCCACGACAAGCACATCGAGGTCATCGTGCGCCAGATGCTGCGCAAGGTCACCGTCGTCGACCACGGCGAGACCGACCTGCTGCCCGGTGAGCTGGTGGACATCAAGCGCTACCAGGAGATCAACCGTGCGGCCGTGGCCGAGGGCAAGCGCCCCGCGTCGGGTCGTCCGGAGCTGATGGGTATCACGAAGGCGTCGCTCGCGACGGAGTCGTGGCTGTCGGCCGCGTCGTTCCAGGAGACCACCCGCGTCCTCACCGAGGCCGCGCTCCAGGGCAAGCGCGACCCGCTCGTCGGCCTCAAGGAGAACGTGATCATCGGAAAGCTGATCCCCGCCGGCACCGGCCTTGCGAAGTACCGCAACGTCGTGGTCGAGGCGACGGAGGAGGCGAAGAGCGAGCGGTACCCCAACCGCATCTTCGCCTCGGACGGCGCCTTCGCCGAGGGCGACTACGGCTTCGTCGACTTCGACGCGTTCTCGTCGGACGACTTCACCCCGGGTTCGTACAACTGATTGAGGCGAGAGCCGAGCGAGCTTGCTCGCTCGGCCGAGCCGATTGAAGTTGTTGAGCGACGGAGTCGCGAACACAACTGATCCATCGGTGAACGCCTGAAAGCGGCTCCCGGCTTCGGCCGGGGGCCGCTTTCGCGTGTGCGGGTGGCCCCGGACCACGAGCTGTCCCCACCCCGGCTCGTCGACCGAGCGAAGCGAGCGGAGACGGCTCGAGCGAGCGCAGCGAGTCGAGAGCGCGAGGCCGCGACCCGCGCGTGTCGGACCCCGCCGCTACAGTGAGCCAGGTGACCTCCGCCGTGATCGCCGCCGATGGCCTGCGCAAGACCTACCGCGTCAAGGGCAAGCCCGACTTCGTCGCCGTCGACGGGCTGTCGTTCGAGGTGGCGCCGGGCGAGTCGTTCGGCCTCCTCGGGCCCAATGGCGCGGGCAAGTCCACGACGATGAAGATGATCGGCGCGGTGTCGTCGCGCTCGGGCGGCGAGCTGTCGATCCTGGGTCTCGACCCCGACCGCCACGGCCCCGAGATCCGCTCGCGGCTGGGCGTGGTGCCGCAGCAGGACAACCTCGACGGCGAGCTCAACGCCCGCGAGAACCTCTACATCTACGGCCGCTACTTCGGCCTGCCCGGCCGGGAGTGCGCGCGCAAGGCCGACGAGCTGCTCGCGTTCGCGCAGCTCGAGGACAAGGCGCGCTCCAAGGTCGATCAGCTCTCCGGCGGCATGAAGCGCCGGCTCACGATCGCGCGCGGGCTCATCAACGACCCGCGCATCCTGCTCCTCGACGAGCCGACGACCGGGCTCGACCCGCAGGCGCGGCACGTGCTGTGGGATCGCCTGTTCCGGCTGAAGGAGCGCGGCACCACGCTCGTGCTCACCACGCACTACATGGACGAGGCCGAGCAGCTGTGCGATCGGCTGATCGTCGTCGACAAGGGCCGGATCATGGCGGAGGGCACGCCCGCCTCGCTCATCCGCGAGCACTCCAGCCGCGAGGTGCTCGAGGTGCGGTTCGGCTCCGACCAGAACCAGCAGGTCGCGCCGCGGCTGGAGGGCATCGGCGACCGCGTCGAGGTGCTGCCCGACCGCGTGCTCATCTACGCCGGCGACGGCGAGGCGGCGCTCGAGCAGGTCACGGCCCGCGGGCTCGAGCCGATCACGAGCCTCGTGCGCCGCTCGAGCCTCGAGGACGTCTTCCTGCGCCTGACGGGAAGGTCGCTGATCGAATGAGCGGCACGATCGCGCACCCGGGGCTCGACGAGCTCCGCGAGGAGGCCCTCGCATGGGGCCGGAAGCCGCGCGCCCGCGGCACCTGGTACGTGGCCGAGCACATGCTCCGCGCGATGCGGGCGTACGGCTGGACGATCGTCGTCGGATCGTTCGGGCAGCCGATCCTGTACCTGCTGGGCCTCGCCGTCGGGCTCGCGGCGCTCATCCAGGTGCCGATCTCCGACGGCGGGCGCGACGTGCCGTACCTGCTCTACGTGGCGCCGGCGCTGCTCATGACGGCCGCGATCAACGTGGCCTCCGAGGAGTTCACCTACCCGGTGCTCGCGGGCTTCAAGTGGCGCCGGTACTTCTACGGCTTCAACGCCTCGCCGCTGTCGTCGCGGCAGATCGCGGTGGGCGTCGTGGTGGGCGCCGGCGCGCGCATGATCCTCACGCTCGTGCTGTACATGGCGTTCGTGCTGGCCTTCTTCGCGTCGCTGCACCCCGGGGCCACGCAGGTGGCGACGGCCTGGCTGATGGCGCCGATCGGCCTGTTCGGCGGGCTCGCGTACGGCAGCGTGCTGCTGGCCTACGCCGGATCGATCGAGGACGACCGCGGGCAGCTGCAGCTGATCCAGCGCTTCATCTTCATGCCGATGTTCCTCTTCTCGGGCACGTTCTATCCGCTCGCGACGCTGCCGCTGTGGCTGCAGTGGATCGGGTGGGTCTCGCCGCTGTGGCACGCCTCGGAGCTCGGGCGCATGGTGGCCTACGGCAAGCCGGCCGAGGCCGGGATGGTTGCGATCCACCTCGGCTACCTCGGGCTGCTCACGATCGGCGGCCTGTGGCTGGCGGGCCGCGTCTTCACGAAGAGGCTGGCCTCGTGACCGCCGTGCAGACCGCCCCGCCCCGCACCGGCGGCGTGCGCGCGCTGTGGGCGGGCAACCCGTTCGCCGTCGTGCAGCGGGGGCTCATCGCGGCGCGCTCGTCGAGCTGGGCGATCGTGCTGTCGGGCTTCTTCGAGCCGGTGTTCTATCTCGCCTCCATGGGGATCGGCCTGGGCTCGCTGATCGGCGAGGTGCAGACCTCGCAGGGCGGCGAGGTGCCGTACGCGGCGTTCATCGCGCCCGCGCTGCTGACCGTCTCGGCCATGAACGGCGCGATCTACGACTCCACGTGGAACGTCTTCTTCAAGCTCAACTACGGCAAGCTCTACGAGGGCATGCTCGCCACCTCGCTCGGTCCGCTCGACGTGGCCCTCGGCGAGATCCTCTACGCGCTGCTGCGGGGCCTGCTCTACGCCACCGGCTTCATGCTGATCATGCAGCTGCTCGGGCTGAACCTGGCGCCGACGGCGATCCTGGCGTTGCCGGCCGTGCTGCTGGTCGCATTCGGCTTCGCGAGCCTCGGCATGGCGATCACGAGCTACATGAAGACGTTCCAGCACATGGACTGGATCAACTTCGTGCTGCTGCCGATGTTCCTCTTCTCGGCCACGCTCTACCCGATCGACATCTACCCGGCGTGGATCCAGAGCGTGATCATGGCATTCCCGCTGTGGCACGGCGTCGAGCTGGTGCGCGGCCTGACCACGGGCGCGCTGAGCGTCGGCATGCTCTGGCACGTGCTGTACTACGTCGTCATGATCGGCATCGGCCTGGTGTTCACGACCCGGCGGCTGCGGGCGCTGTTCCTCGACTGACGCGGATGTGCGCCCTGCCGGCGTGTCGTGCGCGGGTCGCGGCGAGGCTCCCGGGCAGCGGCGGGCAGCCGCGGTACCCTCGCGCAGAGGGGATCCGCCCCGCCGTGAGGAGTGCAACGGATGAGCGACCAGGACGACAAGACCGTCCCGACCGCGCCCGATGAGGCGAACGCGGCCGAGACGCCCGCCCCGCGCGACGCGGAGGCCTCGCCCGAGGGTCGCCCCTCGGCCCTCGCCGATGCGCTCGGCGAGGACCCCGACGCCTCGGTGTCGGACGTGACCGCGCCCGCGCAGACCGCCGCCCCGATCGGCGACGAGCCCGTTGCCGAGCCGGCCGCCGACGCGCGCGCCGCCTCGAGCGAGACCCAGGCCGCCGACCCGTCGGCGGTTCCCGCCGCGCCCGCCGCCGAGCCTGCCGCGAGCGAGCCGGCCCCGGCCGAGCCCGCCCCGGCGGAGCCCACCCCGGCCGAGCCCGCCGACGCGCCCGCCGCGAAGCCCGAGCCCGACTACGCCGCCCTCGCGGCCGAGCTCGACGAGCTCGAGGCCCGCCACGGCGCCGTGGGCGGCGCGGAGCCCGCGGCCCCCGCCGAGCCCTCCGGCGCCGCGACCGGAACGGCCGCCGCCGCGGGTGCCGCCGCGGCCGGATCGAGCCCGTGGTTCGAGCGCGCCGACGAGACCCAGACCTTCCGCGCGACCGAGCCCGAGGCCGCGCCGGCGGTGACGGCCAGCGAGCCCGTCGTTGCCCCCGCCGCCGCGCCCGCGCCGGCACCGCAGCCCGTGTTCGTCGAGGCGCCCGAGCCCCCGACCAAGCGGGGCAACCGCGGCGCCGTGGGCCTGATCGGCCTCGTCGCGGCGATCGTGTTCGCGCTGCTCACCTTCGCGGTGCGGATCGGCTTCGGGGCGCTCGAGGGCGACGTGTCGTTCGACAACATCGCCGACGCCTCGATCGAGATCGCCACCTCGTGGACGTTCTGGATCCCCGTCGTCGCGTTCTTCCTCGCGTTCTGGCTGATCGGCGCGCTCATCAACAACGGCCGCTGGGTCGCCTGGGTGCTGCTGGGCTTCTTCGTGGGCCTGGTCGCCTACGCCGGCCACGTGTTCGCGCCGGTGCTGGCCGGTCCGTTCTGGTGGCTCACGCAGAGCGAGGGCATCGCGCTGATCGAGGAGAACCTGCTCACGCCGTTCTCGATCGCCGCCTTCATCATCGGCCGCGAGGTCACCATCTGGTTCGGCGGCTGGGCCGCCAAGCGCGGCGCCCGCATGAACGCGCTCAACGCCGAGGCCCAGGCCGAGTACGACAAGACGCTCGAGGCCGGCCCCGCCGCCTGAGCGACGCACACCCCTCGCGAGTCTCCGCCCCGTCCTGGCCGCCGCCGGCGACGGGGCGGAGACTTGTCTCATGACCGACGATCAGCGCCTGCCGCCGGGGATCCTGCTCGCGTTCGCCGCGGTGGCCTACGGGGCGCTCGCGATCTGCATCACCGGCTTCGCGAGCCTGATCACCGACACCGACGTGATCGCCGTGCCCGGCCTCGGCCCGGTGCCCGGCGCGCTGGCGGTGCTCGCGTCGGTGCTCGTGTTCGCGGCGATGCTGTGGCCGGTCCTGCGGGTGGCGCGACCGGCGTTCACGGGCGTGATCCCGGTGGCGCTCGCGACCGCGCTGGCGCACCTCGCGTCGCTGTGGCTGCTCGCCGTGGTGTTCGGATCCGGGCTGGCGCGCGCCACGGCGGCGGTCGCCGGCGCGATCACCGGGTGGACCGCGCCGGCGTTCCTGCTGGCCGCGGTGATCGCCGCGTGGGGCGCGATCGCCGTGCGCCGCACGGCCGCCCGCCCGCCGAAGTGGCCGTGGGAGACCCACCCCGACGACGAGTGACCGGCGCTCCCCGAGACCGCATGTTCGCGCCGAGACGGCACCTGCGCGCCGAAACAGCGGCGCGCGCACCCGGTTTCGGCGCAAACATGCGGTCTCGCGGGGCGGAGCACCTACCCTGAGACCGTGGAGCGCTCGCTCGATGCACAGGTCAACCAGGCGGTGGACGCCTGGTTGCGGTGGCTGCCGCGCTGGGAGCCGGCCACCCACCGCGGCCGCGCGGCGCCCTGCCGGCGGTGCCTGGGCTCGCCGGTGCTGTCGGCGGCGGGGCTCGGCGGAGACGTGCCGCACGGCGTGCAGCACGGCCTGAGCACGCGGATCAAGACGATCGTCGATCGCGCCGTCGCCGAGTACACGGCCAAGAACCTGCCGATGCTGCAGCGCGAGCTCGATCAGCAGGCGGCCCGCAACCGCTCCCGCAGCTACCGCCCGGCCGAGGGACTCGACCCGGAGTTCGAGGGGCTGCCGCTCGACCCCGACCCCGTGCCGGGCGCGCCGTTCCTCTTCACGATCGAGGGGCTCGCGAGCGAGGCCGAGCAGGAGGTGCCGAGCCTGCCGCCGCTGAGCGAGGAGGCCAAGGCCGCGCTGCGGCAGGAGGTGGGCCTCGCCGACGAGTACGCCAACCTCGTCGGCCGCGAGATCTGCGGGCTGCTGCTGCAGCACCGCCTGCGCATCCAGGCCGCCGTCGCCGAGTTCGTGGAGCCCCAGATCGAGGCCCTGCTCGCCGATCTCACCCGCCAGCTCGACGCGCCCTTCGACCCGCGCGACTTCGCCTGATCGGGCCGGTGATCCGTGCCCGTGCCCTCGGTCTGCCGCGTGTGCGGACCGGGCCGCGGGCGTTGTTACGATAATCGAGCCCACCCGCGGCATTCGCGGGACGGGCGTGCGCGTTCTGCAGACGGCCGGGGGAGGGCGATTGGCTGAACGACTCCCCGCACAGCCTCCTGTGCTTCCGGGACTCAACTACGTGCGACCCCTCGGGTCGGGCGGCTTCGCCGACGTCTACCTCTACGGGCAGGACATGCCGCGCCGCGAGGTGGCGGTGAAGGTCCTCCCCGACTCGCTGCACACCCCCGAGCTCGTGCGCATGTTCAACGCCGAGATCGACGTGCTCGCGCGGCTGGCGACGCATCCGTCGATCGTCACGATCTACGACGCGGGTCTCGCCCCCGACGGTCGCCCGTACATCTCGATGGAGTACTGCCCCGCCTCCTACGCGAAGCGGTACCGCCAGGAGCGGATCCCCGTGCACGAGGTGCTCGAGGTGGCCGTGAAGATGGCCAGCGCGCTCGAGACCGCCCACCGCTCGGGCGTGATCCACCGCGACATCAAGCCCAGCAACATCCTCGTGACCGGCTACGGCACCCCGGTGCTCGCCGACTTCGGCATCTCGGCATCGATCGCCGGGGCCGCGCGCGCGAGCATGGCGCTGTCGGTGCCGTGGTCGGCGCCCGAGGTCGTGCTCGAGCAGAGCGCCGGCACCGTCGCGAGCGAGGTGTGGGGCATCGCCGCCACGATCTACTCGCTGCTGGCCGGCCGCAGCCCGTTCGAGCGATCGGACCGCGCCGAGAACTCGCGCGAGCACCTCACCCGCCGCATCGCGCGCGCCGCCTACACGCCGATCGGCCGCGGCGACGTGCCGCCCGCGCTCGAGGCGGTGCTGCAGCGGGCCATGAACCGCGAGCCGTCGCGGCGCCAGCAGAGCGCGCTGCAGTTCGCCGAGGACATCCGCGCCGTGCAGGCGGCCGCCGGACTCGTGCCGACCCCGGTCGAGGTGCGCGTGGAGTCGTACCGGCCCTCGTCGCGGCTCGACCTCGACGACACCGCGGCCCGGTGGGCGCAGCGGCCGTCGGTGGCGTACCCGACCACCCGCAAGTACCAGCCCAACGCGCCGCTGCACCGCGACGAGGACGGCACCGTCACGACGATGCCGCGCCGGCGCCGCGTGGTGTGGCCGTGGTACGTGGCGGGCGGCGCGGGGCTGATCGCCGTCGGCGCCGCGGCGGCGTGGCTGATCGGCACGGTGATCTGAGATGCGGCGGGGGCTCTGGGCGGGCATCGCGGGCGGCGTGGTCGTCGCGACCGTGACCGTGCTGGCCGTGGTGTGGCCGGGCCTCGACGCCCAGCGCACCCCCGAGACGGAGCCCGCCGTGTGGGCGCTGCAGACGGGCGAGCGCGTGCGGTACGCGCGGGTGAACACCGCCCTCGGCGAGCTCGACACGGTGCGGACCGTGCTGAACCCGTCGGGCATCGCGCAGTCCGAGAACGGCGCGTACCTCTTCGCCGAGAGCGACTCGCGCGTGCTGCCGATCGACGCGGCGATGCCGATCGACTACACCGAGGAGGCGCAGGCCTCGGCCGAGCGCACCCCGGCCGGCACCGTCGACGTGATCACGGCCGGCGACTTCGTGGCGTACCGCACCGACACCGGCGCCGTCTTCGCGGGCACCCTCGGAACGACCGCGGTGGCGATCGATCCGTTCCGCGAGGACGAGAGCGAGACGCCGGAGCCCACCGAGAGCCCCGACGGGGACGGGGAGCCGGAGGGCCAGCAGGCCGACGACGGCCCCGAGTGGACCGCCGATGCGATCACGATCGACGCCGCGGGGCACCTCTACGGCTACAGCTCGTCGACCTCGTCGGTCGTGCGCTACGACGTGCCGGGCGAGCGCCTGCTCGGCGAGGACGATGCGCCCGAGGGGCTCGGCGGCGAGGCGCTGTCGCTCACGACCGCCGGCGACGACTGGGTGCTCGTCGACGGGGAGTCGGGCGAGGTCTGGCGCCGCGGCGAGTCGGACGCCCTGCGGCCGGGGCTCGACGGCGAGGTCGTCGTGGGCCAGGCGCAGGTGGAGGGCGATGTCGCCTACGTCGCCGACGACGCCGGGCTGATCGCGCTGCCCGTGGGCGGCGAGCCCGAGCGCGTGTTCGAGGCGCCGGGCGGGGCGCCGGTGCGGCCGGTGGTGTTCAACGGCGAGATCTACGGCGCGTGGCTCGACATCGCGGGCGGCACGCTGTGGCGCGCCCGCGCCGACGGCACCGGCGGCGGCACCGAGATCTCGCTCGACTACGGCGGGCTCGAGCTGGCCGAGGAGCGCGACGGCGTGTTCACGTCGTCGGGCTCGCGCATGATCCTCAACGAGACGCGCTCCGGCTGGGTGTGGACGATGCCCGACGGCGCGCTCGTGCCCTCGAGCCAGGACTGGGAGCCGGAGGACGATCTCGAGGAGGAGACCGTCGAGACCCAGGAGCAGGCCGAGGTCGTCACCGATCCGCGCCCGCCGGTCGCCGAGGACGACGCGTTCGGCGTGCGCGCCGGCACGCTCGTGAGCCTGCCGGTCATGCTGAACGACCACGATCCGAACCAGGACGTGCTCACGATCATGGATGGCTCGGTCTCGGGCCTGCCCGAGGAGTTCGGGCGCGTGTCGATCACGGACGGCGGCGGGCGGATCGCGGTGGACGTCGCGCCCGGGGCGACGGGATCGGCCACCTTCCGCTATCAGGTGGTCGACGGCACGCAGGAGGGCGGACGCGCCTCGGAGCCCGCGGAGGTGACGCTCACGGTGGCCGAGGGCAACAGACCGCCGGCGTGGTGCGCGGTCGCCGGCTGCCTGGCCGAGTGGCCGAGCCCCGAGGTGGCGCCCGGCGGCACCATCACCGTGCCGGTGCTGGACGGCTGGGTCGACCCGGAGGGCGACCCGGTGATCCTGCTCGACGTCGAGAACCCCTCGGGCAACGGATCGGTCGCCGCCACGCCCCAGGGTGAGGTGGTCTACCAGCACAGCGACTCATCGGCGGGCACGACGACGGTCGACCTGCGGGTCACCGTCGCCGACACCCACGGCGCGCGGTCCACGGCGTCGCTCGCGGTCACGGTCGATCCGAGCCCGCAGCTGAAGGCCGAGTCGTTCGCGGTGCTCGACTCCGTCGGCACGATCACGGTCGACGTCGAGCCGCACGTCTCCGGCACGGCCGGGCGCCTGTCGGTCGAGTCGGTGCGCGTGCTCGACGACGCCGACGCGACCGCCGCCCCGTCGTCGTTCGGCACGGCCTTCGACTTCACCGCCGACGAGCCCGGCGTGTACCTCGTGCGCTACACCGTCTCCGACGGCCAGAGCACCTCCGAGGCGACCGCCCGCCTGACCCTGCTCGACGCCGACGCGCCCGCGCAGCTGACGAGCGCGCCCATCACGGCGTTCGTGCACCAGGGCGAGGACATCACGCTCGACGTGATGGAGGCCGTGAGCAACCCCACCCGCCGCGTGCTCATGCTCAGCGACCCGCAGGCCACGCCGGCCGAGGGCTCCACGCTGCACGTCGACGCGGTGGGCCAGAGCGCGCTGCGCCTGACCGGCACGACGGCCGACGGCGAGCCCGGCCTGCTGGGGCACGTGCGCTACACCGTGGGCGACGGCACGCGCGACACCGGCGCACAGGTCGCCGGCGAGGTCGCGGTCTTCCTGCTGCCGCCCGCCTCCGACCTGTCGCCCGTGGCGGTCGATGACGCGATCACCGTGCGCGTCGGCTCGCAGGTCGACATCCCGGTGCTCGACAACGACGTGGCCGCGGCGGGCCGATCGCTCATGCTCGATCCGTCGTCGATCGACTCGTCCACCGACGCCGCCCTCGCCTTCGCATCGGGCTCGGTGCTGCGCTACCTCGCGCCGAGCGAGCCGGGCGAGTACCGCGTCGACTACGCCGCGTACGCCGCGGGCGCGCCGTCGCTGGCCGACACGGCCGCCGTGACGATCCGGGTGGTCGGCGATCGCGAGAACCGGGCGCCGACCCCGCCGCGTCTGGAGGGCCGCGTGCTCGCGGGCCAGGCGGTGGAGATCCCGCTGGAGACCTTCGGCGCCGACCCGGACGGCGACACCGTCGACCTCGACCAGATCGTCACCCAGCCCGATGTGGGATCGGCGGCGATCTCGGCCGACGGCGACTCGATCATCTACACCAGCGCGCCGGGCTCGTTCGGCCAGGTGTCGTTCACGTACCAGGTGGTCGACGGGCACGGCGAGACCGGCATCGGCGGCGTGCGCGTGGGCGTGAGCTCCACCGAGGCCGACCCGCGCCCCGTGCTCTACACCGACTACGTGCAGGTGCAGGGCGCGGCCGACGCGTTCGTCAACGTCGAGCCGCTGGCCAACGACATCGATCCGCTCGGCGGCGACCTCGAGCTCACCGACGTCGTGCCGGACGTGCCCGCCACGCTCGAGGACGGCGGCGAGAACCCGCGCTACGTCGAGCTCTCCGAGCGCCTCGACGTCGAGGGCGCCCAGGTGCGGATCGAGCCGGGCGAGGAGCTGGGCACGATCTCGTACCTGTACGACGTGCAGACCTCCAGCGGCAACTCCGCGCGCGGGCGCATCGTCGTGTACGTGGCGCGCGAGGAGGTGCCGGACTACCCGATCGTCGCCGACACGCGCCTCACGGCCGAGACGCGCGAGACCTTCGAGCGCGGCGTCGACGTGATCGACGGATCGGTGTCGTGGAGCGGCGGCGACGTCGACGATCTCCAGCTGTCGCTGTGGGGGCAGCAGGAGGGCGTCGAGGTCAGCGGCGACGAGCTGTCGGGCGAGCTGCCCGCCGAGCCGCGGATCATCCCGTTCCAGGTCTCCGGCGTCGGCGCGAGCGGCGAGGAGGTCGCGAGCTTCGGCTTCCTGCGGGTGCCCGGCGATCGCCCCGTGCTCACCGAGCGGGCGGACGCGCCGCTGATCGAGGTGGAGGAGGAGTCCTCCGTCGAGTACGACCTCGCCGATCGCGTGGTCGTCCCGCGCGGCGAGGTGCTGCAGGTCGGCGCGGAGGCCAAACCCTCGGGCGCGCGCCCCGCCGCGACCTGCACGATCGACGGCACGGTCGCCACGTACACCGCCGGCGCGGGCGCGCCGTGGAGCGACGGCTGCAGCGTGCAGGTGCGCCTGGAGGGCGACGAGGAGTGGACGGTGCTGACCACGCCGATCCGCGTCATCCCCGTCGCGCCGCAGCCCGACCTGCAGGCCGCGTCGGTCACGGTCTCGCCGGGCGAGACGAAGACCTTCGACCTGCAGCAGATGGTCACCTGGCCCGGCGGTCGCGTGGGCGATCCGGTGTCGATGGCGTTCGAGTTCTCGGGATCGGCGGTGCAGGCCTCCGCGAGCGGCGACACCGTCACGGTCACGGCCACCGACAGCGCGCGACCGGGCACCCAGGAGCGCGCGACGGTCTACACGACGAGCCACCAGGACGTCGAGCCGGCCTCGCTGACGTTCACGGTGGGCGACGCCCCGGCCCAGCTGCCGCGCGGCGGCACCGCCTCGCAGCTGTGCCGCACCACCGAGGGCAACTCGTGCGACATCCTCGTGGTGGGCATCGCGGGCGAGACCAACCCGCTGCCCGGCACGCCGCTGCGGCTCGTGTCGGTCCAGGCCTCGCAGGCGTGCCCGGGCGTGACGTTCCAGGCCGCCTCCGACACGCACGTGCGGGCGTCGTGGGGCGCCGACACGCCGGGCGCCACGTGCCGCGCGCGGTTCGAGGTGCGCGACGCGCAGGGCCGCGTCTCGGGCGGCGACGCGATGGGCACCGTGCTGCTCGACCTGCACGGCATCCCCTCGCAGCCGGGCGGCGTGAGCCAGATCGGCTACGACGACGAGCAGGTCATGCTGCGCGTGGACCCGGGCGCCTCGCGCTCGGCCTACCCGTCGCTGCAGGGCTTCCACGTGACGTACGAGGGCCGCGAGGTCGCCACCTGCAGCGCCGACGGCGCCTGCCCGGTGATCAGCGCGCCCAACGGCGAGCCGCGCGTGTACACGGTGACGGCGTTCAACTCCACCGGCCCGTCGCGCGGATCGGTGCAGACCACCGCGTGGGCCTACGACCCGCCGCAGCGACCGGGCGGGGCCTCGTTCACGCCGACCGTCACGAGCGACGGCGCCGGACTGCGCGCCGACATCACGGTGACCGGCATCGCCGCCAACGAGACGGCCAAGCTGCAGCTGCGCAACTCGGCAACGGGCGCGGTGCAGGAGGTCGGCGTCGGCGGCTCGACCGTGACGATCGGCGGCTACCTGGTCGGCTCCAACCAGCCGACCGAGGTGGTCATCACGCCGATCTCGCGCTGGGCGATCCCGCCGGGCCTCGCGGGCGTCGAGTCGGGCGAGTCGATCACGATCGCCCCGCACGGCATTGGGGCGCCGGTCGGAGCAGGGATCACGAACGCGACGTCGAGCAATCAGGGCGGCGGCCAGGCGACCATCCACGTCGACGGCACGGCACGCTCGGGCGGTGCGCGGGCGTCCACGTACTACGGCTTCGCGCTCGGCGGCCAGCAGTGCCGTCCGACGTCGCAGTCGGCCCACGCGGACTTCCCCGGCCTCGCCGACGGCCAGACGTACGACGTGACGATGTGCGTCGCATCGGTGTTCGAGGGGCGCACCTACGGCACGGTCTCGGTGACCCAGACCGGCGTCCGGGCGCTGCAGCCGACGACCCCGCCCCAGGGTTTCACCTTCCGCGTCGGCGGCACGCCGCAGGTCGACGGCGAGTGGTCGTCGTCGGCCACCGCCCGCTGGCCGATCACGGGCTGGGACGACGGCGGCGAGCGCGTGCCCAACAACAACGACGTCGTCGTCAGCGGATACCCGAGCAGCGTCTACAACCGCGACCCCGGCATCCAGGTGCGCTACCAGCACCGCGAGTGGGGCACGACCAGCGAGCCGGCCACGATGACGCCGGCTCCCGGCTCGGCGCCGTATCAGCTCAGCGCGACCGTGTCGATCAACCGCTGCGTCGGCGGGCTCCCGCTCGACATGGCGCTGCGCGACAGCGGCGTGCTGCCCCAGGGCGGCGCGGCCATGAACGTGAACTGGGATCAGGTCCGCTACTTCGCGACGTGGCACGGCATCCCGTTCCAGGTGGGGTCGGGCCAGACGGTGCCCGACGGCGCCACGTCGGTCGAGGCGCGGCTGTCGATCTCGTACCCGGACGCGGCCAACGACGCGTACGGCCTGCGGGGCACGGGCCAGATCCGCCTGCTCGCGCAGTGCTCGCCCGGCGCGGAGGTCGACGCCTGCGTCGGCCGCGGCGGCGAGTGGGACTATGACAACGGCGTGTGCATCGAGCCCGTCGACCCGCGCATCGAGCAGTGCGAGGACCAGGGCGGCACCTGGGACCCGGCGACCGAGACCTGCGTGATGCCGGAGGAGCCCGCCCCGAGCGAGCCGCCCGCCGACGGGGGATCCGCCCTGGCGCCGCCGACCGACGGCGGCACCACGCTGGGCGCCCCCGCCGCCGCACCGAGCCCACCCACGACCCCCACGCACCGAGACGAAGGACAGGCATGACGATCACGCAGGAGCAGGCGACCTGGTTCGCGCAGACCTTCACGCAGCTCGCCGACAACGTCGAGCGCTCGGTGCTCGGCAAGCGCCACGTGGTCGAGCTCGTGCTCACGGCCATGCTCAGCGACGGCCACGTGCTGCTCGAGGACGTACCCGGCACGGGCAAGACGTCGCTCGCGCGGGCGCTGGGCCAGACCGTGAGCGGCACGAACACGCGCATCCAGTTCACCCCCGACCTGCTGCCGGGCGACATCACCGGCATGACGGTGTACGACCAGAAGACCGGCGAGTTCGAGTTCCACCCCGGCCCGGTGTTCGCGAACATCGTGCTCGCCGACGAGATCAACCGCGCCTCGCCCAAGACGCAGTCGGCGCTGCTCGAGGTGATGGAGGAGGCGAAGGTCACCGTCGACGGCGTCACCCGTCCCGTGGGATCGCCGTTCCTCGTGATCGCCACGCAGAACCCGGTGGAGCAGGCGGGCACCTACCGCCTGCCCGAGGCGCAGCTGGACCGCTTCCTCATGAAGACGTCGCTGGGCTACCCCGACCATGCGGCCACCGTGCGGATCATCGGGGGAGCGGCCACCGCCACCGCCGATCTCTCGCCGATCATCGCGCCGAACGCGATGGTGGGCATGGCCGCGCTCGCGCGGACCGTGTACGTCGACCCGCTCGTGCTCGACTACATCGCCCGCGTGGTCGAGGCCACCCGCACGGCCGAGCAGGTGCGTCTGGGCGTGAGCATCCGCGGCGCGCTCGCGCTCACCCGCGCCGTGCGCACGCGCGCCGCGTCGCAGGGCCGCACCTTCGCGATCCCCGACGACGTGAAGGCCCTCGCCGTGCCCGTGCTCTCGCACCGCCTCATCCTGCAGCCCGAGGCCGAGTTCGACGGCGTCACCGCCGACGCGGTGATCGGCCAGGTGCTGCTGAGCGTCGCGCCGCCGGTCGACCAGCCCGCCAACTGATCGCACGGCCCGCTCCATGACCGAGTCCCGCACCCGCGCGCCCTCCTCGACGACCCGACGGTCGGCGACGTGGGGCCGCACGTCCACGCGCACGAGCACGCGCACGGTCGGGCGCACCCGCACGGTGGGCGGGACGACGCGACGCGGCTCGAACGCGATCGTCACGGCGGTGTCGTGGTCGGCCGTCGAGATGCGTCGCGCCGGCGAGGTGCTGCGGCGGGCGTGGCAGTGGGGCCTCGAGACGATCACTCCGGCCGGATGGCTCGTGCTCGTCGCGGCCGTCGCCGGCACGCTCGTCGGCTGGACGCTCGGCTGGGTCGAATGGCTCGTCGCGGGGCTGGCGGGCGTCGCGCTCATCGCCGTCACGGTGCCGTTCCTGTTCGGCGCCCGCGCCCACGACGTCACGCTCCGGGTGGATCGGGATCGCGTGGTGGCGGGCGGATCGGCGACAGCGGAGGTCGTCATCCGCAACGACGGCGCCCGCGCGAGCCTGCCGGGGCGCATCGAGCTGCCGGTCGGCGAGGGGCTGATCGAGGTCGAGGTGCCGTTCCTGCGCGCCGGCCACGAGGCCACGCGCAGCCTCGAGATCCCCACGCCCCGGCGCGGCATCATCCAGGTGGGGCCGCCCGTGGAGGTGCGCTCCGACCCCGTCGGCCTGTTCCGCCGCGAGCGCGCGTGGGAGGACCGCCACCAGCTGTACGTGCACCCGCGCGTCGAGACCGTGCCGACCACGAGCGCCGGCCTCATCCGCGACCTCGAGGGGCAGCCGTCGCGGCGGATCGTCGACTCGGACATCTCGTTCCACGCGATCCGCGAGTACGTCCCCGGCGACAGCCGCCGGCACGTCCACTGGAAGTCCACCGCCAAGACCGGCCGCCTCATGGTGCGCCAGTACGAGGAGACCCTGCGCTCCCGCACCGCGGTGATCCTCAGCGTCGACCCCGGCGACTACCTCGACGAGGAGGAGTTCGAGCTCGCCGTGAGCGCCGCCGCGTCGCTCGGCGTGCGCGTGCTGCACGACGGGCGCGACCTCGAGATCGTCACGGGCGTGGAGCTGCCGCCGGTGGTGCCGCGCGGCATGCAGCTGGTCGAGCGCATCCCGTCGCCCTCGCCGCGGACGATGCTCGACGGGTTCTCGGGCGTCGACCCGCGCCCGCGCGCGACGCCGATCGAGCAGATCGGCGACATCGTGGCCGAGGACGACGAGACCGTCTCGCTGGCCTTCCTGATCGTCGGATCGGTCATGCCGCTGCGCCGCATCCAGCGGGCCGCGCTCGCCTTCCCGGGCGACACGGCCGTCGTCGCGATCCTCTGCGACGAGCACGCCCGCCCGCGGGTGCAGGCCGTGACGGGCCTGACGACCGTGACGATCGCGGCGATCCAGGACCTCGCGGGCCTGCTGATCCGGGGAGCGCAGTCGTGAGCGCCGCGGCACAGGCCCCCGCCTCGTGGGGCGGCGGCGCCGGGTCGGTCGCGGCGCGCCTGCGCGAGCTCACGGGCACCCCCACCCTCATCGCCCTGGGCTACGTCGCCGCCATGACGGTCGTCGCCGGGTTCGCGGCGTGGCCCATCTACCGCGACGGTCGCTTCGTCGTGATCGTCGCCGTCGGATTCGCGGTGGCGCTCGGCCTCGCCGTCGCCGCGCGGGTGTGGCGGTGGGCGGGATGGCTCACGGCCCTGGGCGCGGTCGCCGCGGTGTTGGTGCTCGGCGTCGCGTTCGCGGTGCCCGGGCGCTGGTCGTCGGGCGCGCCGTTCCCCGGCGTGTTCGTCGACGTCGCCACCGGCGCGGTCACGGGCTGGAAGGACCTCCTCACCGTCGAGCTGCCGGTCGCGTCGTACCGCAACCTGCTCATGCCCGCCGTGATCGTGTTCGTGGCCGGTCCGCTCCTCGCCGCGATGGCCGCGCTCGCCGGGCGGGCGGGGCTCGCCGTCGGCGTCGCGATCGCCGTCGCGAGCTTCGGCCTGCTGTTCGGACACACCGTGGCGAGCGAGCCCTGGTACCTGGGTGGGCTGACGATCCCCGCGCCCCGCGAGCTCGCGGTGGGGACGATCGTGCTGCTGCTGTCGATCGCCTGGCTGGTGTGGCGCACCCGCTCCGCGCGGCGCCGGGCGCTGGCCCAGGCCTCGGCCCGCACCGGCGTGCGGCTGCGGCGCCGCTCGCCCTGGAGCGCCGTCGCGCGCGGATCGGTCACGGTGGGCCTCGTGGCGGCCGCCGTCATCGCCGCAGGCGCCGCGGCCCCGGCCCTCGTCGACGGTCGCGACCGCCTGGTGCCGCGCTCGGTGACCGGCCCGGACCTCGCGCTGCGCGAGGCCGTGAGCCCGCTGTCGGAGTACCGCGCCACGTTCGCCGATGAGGCCTATCAGCGCGAGCTGTTCCGCGTCACGGGCGCCGCGCAGCCGGAGCGCATCCGCATCGCGGCCCTCACCGCGTACGACGGCGAGACCTATCGCGCGCTCGAGGTGGGCTCCGACCGGGCCGACGACCTGTTCGTGCGCGTCCCCGCGTGGAGCGGCGCGGGCGACGCCGGCGGCGGCGCGACGATCCAGATCGGCGAGCTCGGCGGCATCTGGCTGCCCACGTTCGGCGAGGTCGCGCGCATCCAGTTCGACGGCAGCCGCGCCGCGTCGCTCGCCGACGGCCTGTACTACAGCGACGTCGCCGACGGCGCGGTCGAGACCGCCGGCCTCGAGCCCGGCACGTCGTACACCGTGGTCGCCGACGAGGTGTGGGCACCGCTCGCCCAGCTGACCTCGCCGCGCGAGCCGGCCACGGTGCCGATCCCCGACTCGGTGATCCAGTGGGTCGAGACCAACGGCATCACCCCCGACGGCGCGGGCCTGGAGAACGCGATCAAGCTGCTGCGCGAGCGCGGTTACCTCAGCCACGCGCTGCGGCTGGACGACGAGGGCGAGCAGCCCCTGTGGGTGCAGGACCTCGGCGACGAGTACACCTTCCGCCCGAGCCAGTCCGGCCACTCGCTCGCCCGGATCGACGAGCTGTTCCGCGACCTGCTCGACTCCGAGGCCTCGCTGGCCACGTCGACGGCCGCGGCCGCGGGCGACGACGAGCAGTTCGCCGTGGCGGCCTCGCTCGTGGCCCAGCAGCTCGGCTTCCCCACGCGCGTCGTCGTGGGCACGCGGCTGCAGGCCGAGCCCGGGCTGCCGGTGTGCGAGGGCGGCGTGTGCCTGGGATCGGACCTCAGCGTGTGGCTGGAGGTGCAGGGCGCCTCCGGCCAGTGGGCGGCGGTCGACACCACGCCGCAGTGGGAGGAGCAGCTCGACACCGACGAGCAGAAGCTGCAGGACCCGAAGGTGCCGACGATCGTCCGCCCCGACGACGCGAGCGAGGTGCAGCCGCCCGACCCGATCCAGCAGAAGACGCAGCAGACCGACGACCGCGAGGACGATCCGGTGGCCGAGCTGGCCTGGGTCGTCGTGCGCGGCATCGGGATCGGCCTGCTCGCCGCGCTGCTCGTGCTGGGGCCGTTCCTCGTGGTCCTCATCGCGAAGGCCCTGCGCCGCTCGGCCCGCAGCGGCGCCGAGGAGCCGGTGCAGCGGATCGAGGGCGGCTGGAGCGAGTACGTCGACACGGCGATCGACCACGGGTTCGCCGCGCCCGGCGCCCGCACGCGCTCGGAGCTCGCGCGGCTCTACGCCACGCCGAACGCGCCCGAGCTGGCGGCGGTGGCCGACCGCGCGGTGTTCGCGCGCAGCGAGGTGGATCACGACGAGGCCGATCGCTTCTGGGAGGTCGTGCGCGAGGAGCGCAAGGCGCTCGGCGCGGAGCGGTCGTGGTGGGCGCGGCTGCGGGCCGCGGTCTCGCTGCGCTCATTCGTGGACGGCACGCGGGGAGGGGCATCGTGACCGAACGCGACGACGACCGCGGCGAGCTCGACGACGTCACCCGCATCGTCGCCCGCGCCAACGAGTCCCTCGACGAGGTGCTCCGCATCACGGGCGGCGCGCAGCCCGAGCCGCCGGCCGAGGCGGATGCGCCGGACGAGCAGACGCGGATCGTCGAGCGTTCCGGTTCGGCCGAGTCGCCGGACGAGGAGACCCGGATCGTCGAGCGGCCCGGCCCGTCGCCGGCGGAGCCGCTGGACGAGGCGACGCGGATCGTCGACCGCGCCCCCGCGCCGGCCGAGTCGGTGGCCGAGGGCGCCCAGCCGGCCAGCGATGCAGCGCTGACCTCGTCGCTCGGTGGCTCACCGGCGTCGGCTGCGCGTCCCGGCGCTGCGCCGGAGGAGTCGCTCGACGAGGCAACCCGCATCGTCGACCGTGCCCCGGAGCCGACCGGCGACGCAAGCACCGGGTACGACGCCGGACCGGCAAGCGCGTGGGACGAGGCGACGCGGATCGTCGACCGCGCCCCCGCGCCGGCCGAGTCGGTGGCCGAGGGCGCCCAGCCGGCCAGCGATGCAACGCTGACTCCGTCGCTCGGTGGCTCACCGGCGCCGGCCGCGCGCCCCGGTGCTGCGCCGGAGGAGTCGCTCGACGAGGCAACCCGCATCGTCGACCGCGCCCCCGCGCCGGCCGACCGGGCCGATCCTGTCTCCCGAGCGACCGGCAAAGAGACCGCGGCGCCGTCGACTGGCGACGCGAACCCCGGGCACTCGGCGGCCACCGCCCCGGTTGACCGCGCCGACACGCGCATCGAGCCGGACGAGTCCACGCGGCTCGTGACCCGGCCCGCCACGCGCGCGGAGCGCCGGGCCGAGGACCTGCGCCGGGCGAACGAGCTCGAGGACTCGACCCGCATCGTCTCCCGGCCCCAGAGCGCCGAGGAGCGCGCGGCGCGCGACCTGGCGGCGCGCCTCGCCGCCCGTGCCGAGAACCCGCACAACGACGGTCCCGTCGACGACGCGACCCAGCTGGCGATCCACCCGCCCGAGCCGATCGTCGACCCGGACCCGCCGGCCCGCGCGATCCTGCCGACCAAGACCCGCGTGATCTCGAACACGCAGACCGCGACGTTCGAGCAGACCGGCGACGAGCGGTGGCCCACGGGCGGCGCACCGCGGATCGCCCCGCTGCCGTCGCCGGCGGGCGAGGGTGAGAGTGACGGCTCGAGCACGCCGCGGCCGCGGCTGATCGACGGCCTGCCCGCCCGACTACAGGCGCCCCGCTGGGAGCGCGAGACCGAGCTGCGCGTGGTCGACACCGCGCAGCTGCACCGCGAGGCGCGGGCGCAGCGGCGCCGCCAGGCCGCGACGGTCGTCACGGTGATCGCGGTGGTGGTGGTCGGCTCGGCGGCCGGCCTGGCCGCGCTTCTGCTCACCTCGTTCTGAGGCGCGGAAACACTCGGCTACCGCCGCGTCATCCGCATCCCGTAGGCTGACCGGGCCGATGGGGCTGATGTGACGGGTGTGAACAGAGGGACAGGATGACGCTTCGCCGATCGACCGCGACCGCCGTGGCGGCGCTCAGCACGCTGCTTCTCGCGACCGTGGCCGCGCCCGCCGTCGCCCTCGAGCCCGCGCCGGAGCCCACGACCGCGCCCGAGTCCGCGGTCGCGCCTGACCAGACATCGGCCGCGATCCCCGAGCCCACCGCAACCCCCGAGCCCACGGCATCGCCCGAACCCACGGCAGCCCCCGAGCCCACGGCGTCGCCCGAGCCCACGGCGGAACCCACCCCGGCACCGACCGCCGAGCCGCAGCCCACCGAGGCTCCGGCCGCGCCGGCCGATCTCGACGCGCTCGCGCAGCAGCTGCTGACCATGGACCCCGCCGTGCATGCGGTGGTGCCGCAGGAGTCCGGCGCGCTCGCGCTCTACGTGACGGCGGCCGACCTCGCCGACGCCACGGTCGCCTTCGCGGAGCGCTTCGCCGAGCGCGTCGTCGTCGAGGACATCGGCGCGCCCTTCACGACCCAGGCGACGGACGACGTCGTCGGCGGCGCCGGCTACCAGTTCCGGCTCGACGCGACCACGACGGTCGCCTGCTCGATCGGCTTCACGGCCTGGACGCCCGACGGCGGCGACGCCGTGCTCACGGCCGGTCACTGCGCCGAGGGGCGCAGCGACCTCGAGGCCGAGCTCACGCTCCCGTCGATGGACCCGCCCGCCGGCGGTGCGGGCGGCATCGCCTGGACGCCGCTGGGCACGCTCGGCTTCGCCCAGTTCGGCCAGCCCGGCAACCCGGCCGGCGCGACGACGCTCGACAGCGTCGACATCGCGGCGATCGATGTCGCCGACGACTCGCCGCTCACCCTGCTCCCGGCGGTGACCGACTGGAGCACCGCGAGCTCCGATGACCTCGCCGCCTCGAGCACGCCCATCGCGCGCATCGGCGCGGCCGAGCCGGGCATGCCGGTCTCGGCGAGCGGCCGCACGTCGGGCCTCGTCTCGGGCGCCGTCGTGGGCGGGCTCGGCTGGGCCACGATCAACGGCCCGCAGGGCGCGACGGTCGTGCACGGGTTCTCGACGAACTTCGCCACGCTCAACGGCGACTCGGGCGGCGCGGTCTTCTCGGGCGACGCGGCGCTGGGCGTCGTGAGCGGCAGCAACGGCACGCTCACCTGGGTGGCCGACATCGGCAACGCGCTGGCCCAGACCGGCGGCTACAGCCTGCGCCTCGACCTGGCCGAGCCGCGCGTCACCGGCCCGGCCGACCTGTCGGTGCTGGGCACCGGATCGACGATCACGGGCACGGCCCACCCGTCGACCACGCTCACGGTGGCCTACGGCGAGCAGTCGCAGCAGGTGCCCGTCGATGCGGCCGGAGCGTGGAGCTGGACCGTCCCGGCCGAGGCGGGGGAGTACACCCTGCGCCTGTCGGTGCGCGATGCGGGCTTCAACGTGTCCGACACGGTCGAGGTGCCGATCACTGTCTGGCCGGTCGCCGCGCAGCAGCCCGCCGTCGACGAGCAGCCGGCCAAGGTGCCGGCGGAGCCCGCCGCCGTCGAGGCCGCCCCGGCCGCCGCGGCACCGACCTGCACGGCGGGCGTCGACTGCCTGGCCGAGAGCGGCGTCGACCCGACGGCGACCCTCGCCGCCGCATCGGCGCTGTTCGCCCTCGCGATCCCCTTCCTCGCAATCAGCCGCCGCCGCGCCCGCGCCACCGCCTGACCCGGCCGCCGCGGCGCGCTGAGCCCGGCCCCGCCGCAGCCACCCGGCCCCGCCGCAGCCACCCGGCCATACCGCGGCCCGACCCCGCGCGCCGCGCGACCGTGTGACCGCGCGCCGCCGCCGCCAAGCGCGCCCCGCCACCGCTTGACCCCCGCGACGGCGAGCGCCGCGCCACCGCTTGCCCCGGCCGGCGCAGCGCGAACGCGCATGCCGCGCCAACCCGATCGCGCCGACCCGCCGCGGATCGCGCCAACCCGCCCGCGGCGAGCGCCCGGGGTCGCGCCCCAATCCGCTCACGTGGTGACCGACTGGGGGCGCGCGCCCAGTGCCCGCTCACGGCACGCCCTGCCGAGGCCGCCCGCCCAAACCCGCTCGCGCCGACCGGCCGCGCATCGCGAGCACAAACCCGCTCGCGCCGACCGGCCGCGCATCGCGAGCACAAACCCGCTCGCGCCGACCGGCTGGGTCGCGTGCCCAGATCCGCTCACGCGGCGGCCCACCGCGGGTCGCGCGCCCAAACCCGCTCACGTGGCACCCCCCCCCGCATCGCCCGACCCAACCCGGCTTACGCCGCGACCCGCACCCGCTCCCTCGCGGCCGCGCGCGGCACGCGGGCGGGATCGAGCCAGGGCGGTGGGATGAACCTGACGTGCTGCCCGTGCACCTCGATCTCCCACCCGTCGTCGTGGATGCGGTGATGGCAGGCGGTGCACAGCAGCACCCCGTTGTCGAGATTGGTCGGGCCGCCGCGCGACCACCAGCGGATGTGGTGGACCACGGTATGCCCCGGCGGTGCCCCGCAGAAGGCGCAGCCGCCGTCGCGTTCGGCCAGGGCGAGCTTCTGGCTCTTCGTGAACAGCCGCTCCCGCCGCCCGAGATCGAGCACCTGCCCGTCGCGGGCCAGGAGCATCGGGATCACCTCGGCGTCGGAGGCCATCCGGCGGATGGCGGAGGCCGGCACGGGCTGGTCGACCCCGTCGATCCGGATCAGCGCCTCGCCGCGGGCGCTGCGCCCGACGACCTCGCCGCCGGCGCGGCCGGTGGCGGCCAGCAGCGAGGGCAGATCCATCCGCACGACCACGGTCGTCGTGGCGCCGGTCGGCACCCGATCGCACCCGAGCGCGTGCGCGGCGAGGGCGGCGAGCGCGTCGGCCTGGATCTGTGGCACGGTGCGCGGATCCTTCCGCGCCTCGTCCTCCTCGCGCTCGTTCGAGCGGATCACGCGCGTGACCTCGGCGTCGAGGACGGCGAGAATCGGCGCGGCCGTCTCGGCGTCGAGCCGCGCGCGGAGCACGGTCATCCCCTCGGCGTCCTGGCTGGTGCGCAGCTCCCGGGCCGCCCGGGCGACGTCGTGGCGGGTCTCCGCGCCGCCCGGATCGAGCGCCGCCTCGGCCTCGATCAGCAGGCGCCGGGCCTCGTCGGGCGTCGCGCCCGACAGGCGCTCGGCCAGGACACGCTCCATCTGCAGGCACCGTTCCTGCCCGGCCCGCGGCGTCATGCGATCCAGCAGCGACACGATCGCCGCCGCGGCCGAGGTGCCCAGCCGACCGGCGCTGACCGCCTCGGCGACGTGCGGATGGCGGGCCGGCATCGCCTCGCCGGCGAGGCTCGCGCGCGGGGCGATCGCGTCGCCCACCTGCACGAGCCGGACCGCATCGCCGGCCGACGACCCGGTGACCGTTGCGATCATCGCCACGGGGGAGCGGAAGCCCTGCCGGCGAGCGAGCGCGTCGCGGCCGAGCTCACGGCGCGACTGGCGCGACACCTCGCTCGCCACCACCGCCGTGGCGGCATCGACCTCGCGCCGAACGCGACCGAGCACCTGCAGCAGCCCCGTGAGCTCCGCGGGCGCCAGGCCCGGGGCATCGAGCGAGGCGCGCGCGTCGCGGACCAGGCGCTCGGCCTGATCGAGGAGCTGCGCGGTGGTGGTCATGCCCCCATTCTGGCGCGGACCACCGACATTCTTCGAACATTTGTTCGACCTGTGGATAACCCGCCGGGCCTGGCAAGCACCGAACCGGCGAACCCGCCGAACCCGCCGAACAACGGACCCTCGGACACCCGAAAACCGCGGTCACTCCCGCGTCAGCTGCCCCAGCTCCGTCCCGGCGTCGTCGTAGGCGATCAACGTGTCGCCGGCCACCTCGATCGTCGCGGTCTTCTTGAGCCAGTCGTCCACGCCCTCGCAGAACATCTGCGTGGTGAAGCCGGGCTCCAGCTCCAGCGCTGCGTCGCCGACGGTGTACTCGCCGCCGAAGCCGTTGCAGCCGTCGTTGCCGCCGAACGTGCCGTCGTCGCGGATCTCGAGATAGGCGCCTTCCACGGGGCTCTGCCACGTGCCGTAGGCGTCGTCGGGGAGCTCGACCGGGGCCGTCGGCGCGGTCGCGCACCCGGCGAGGGTCGCGAGACCGAGGATCGTGAGCGCACCGGCGAGGATCTTCCGCATGTGTCCATCGTCCCATCGCGATCCGCACACCGCGCCCCCGGGCCGGCATCCGCTCGAAGCGCCACCTGGGCCGGCGATCCGCACAACGCGCCCCCAGACCGGCACCCGGCACGAAGCATCACCCGGCACGAAGCACCACCCCGCATGAAGCGCGCCCCGGACCACCACCCCGCCCGAGCCCCCACCCCAAACACCCCCGTTTGCCCTTACCACGTCATCCCGCGTAACATGGTCTCGTGCGTGTTTCTGCACGCCCTCGTGTCGTGCCTCGGTAACGGCGAGACGGGCGGAGTCAGCACTCTAGGGACCCGGGCTGCGAACAGTCCACCCCCACGGCATACCCACCACCACATCATCCGGGCGACCGGAGGTGGGTCTGCGTGAAACCTCACGCGCTGTCACCGTGCAGCACTGAAACAGGAGAGAACGTGCCAACCATTCAGCAGTTGGTTCGCAAGGGCCGCAAGCCGAAGGTCACCAAGACCAAGGCTCCCGCGCTCAAGGCGAACCCGCAGCAGGCGGGTGTCTGCACCCGCGTCTACACGACCACGCCCAAGAAGCCGAACTCGGCCATGCGCAAGGTCGCCCGTGTGAAGCTCCGCAACGGCACCGAGGTCACCGCCTACATCCCGGGCGAGGGCCACAACCTGCAGGAGCACTCGCTCGTGCTGGTCCGCGGTGGTCGTGTGAAGGACCTCCCCGGTGTCCGCTACAAGATCGTCCGCGGTGCCCTGGACACCCAGGCCGTCAAGAACCGTCAGCAGGCGCGCAGCCGCTACGGCGCGAAGAAGGGCTGAGACCAATGCCTCGTAAGGGACCCGCTCCGAAGCGCCCCGTCGTCAACGACCCGGTTTACGGCGCTCCGATCGTCACCCAGCTGGTGAACAAGATCCTCGTCGACGGCAAGAAGTCGATCGCCGAGGCCATCGTCTACAACGCCCTCCGCGGCGTCGAGGCGAAGAACGGCCAGGACGCCGTCGCCACGCTGAAGAAGGCGCTCGACAACGTCCGCCCGACCCTCGAGGTCCGCAGCCGCCGCGTCGGTGGCTCGACCTACCAGGTGCCGGTCGAGGTCAAGCCGCACCGCGCGAACACCCTCGCGCTGCGCTGGCTCGTGAGCTACGCGAAGGGCCGTCGTGAGAAGACGATGACCGAGCGCCTCATGAACGAGATCCTCGACGCCTCGAACGGCCTCGGCGCCGCTGTGAAGCGTCGTGAGGACACGCACAAGATGGCCGAGTCGAACAAGGCCTTCGCGCACTACCGCTGGTAACCAGCCATTCATGCCGGTTCCGGATGATCGGAACCACGGTCATCCGGGACCGGCTCTCAGATTCACCTGCGACAACGTAAGGAAACGCCCGTGGCACAGGAAGTGCTCACCGACCTCAAGAAGGTCCGCAACATCGGCATCATGGCGCACATCGATGCCGGCAAGACGACGACGACCGAGCGCATCCTGTTCTACACGGGCGTCAACCACAAGATCGGCGAGACCCACGACGGTGGCGCGACGACCGACTGGATGGAGCAGGAGCAGGAGCGTGGCATCACGATCACGTCCGCTGCTGTGACGTGCTTCTGGGACAAGAACCAGATCAACATCATCGACACCCCCGGCCACGTGGACTTCACGGTCGAGGTCGAGCGCTCGCTTCGCGTGCTCGACGGCGCCGTCGCCGTCTTCGACGGCAAGGAGGGTGTGGAGCCGCAGTCCGAGACGGTGTGGCGCCAGGCCGACAAGTACAACGTGCCCCGCATCTGCTTCGTCAACAAGATGGACAAGCTGGGCGCCGACTTCTACTTCACGGTCGACACGATCATCAACCGCCTGAAGGCGACCCCGCTGGTCATCCAGCTGCCGATCGGCTCGGAGAACGACTTCGTCGGCGTGATCGACCTGGTCGAGATGAACGCCAAGGTGTGGCCCGGCGACGCCAAGGGCGACGTGACCATGGGCGCCAAGTACGACGTCACCGAGATCCCCGCCGAGCTCGCCGACAAGGCCGCCGAGTACCGCGCGAAGCTGCTCGAGGCCGTCGCCGAGACCGACGACGAGCTGCTCGAGAAGTACTTCGGCGGTGAGGAGCTCACGATCGCCGAGATCAAGGGCGCCATCCGCAAGCTCACGATCGCCGGCGAGGCCTACCCGGTCCTCTGTGGCTCGGCCTTCAAGAACCGCGGCGTGCAGCCCATGCTCGACGCGGTCGTCGACTACCTCCCGTCGCCCCTCGACGTGCCCGCCATCGAGGCGCACGACCCGAAGGACGAGGAGAAGGTCATCGAGCGTCACGCCGACGCGAACGAGCCCTTCGCGGCCCTCGCGTTCAAGGTCGTCTCGCACCCGTTCTTCGGTCGTCTGACCTACATCCGCGTGTACTCGGGTCACCTCGAGTCGGGCGCGCAGGTCGTCAACTCGACCAAGGGCAAGAAGGAGCGCATCGGGAAGATCTTCCAGATGCACGCCAACAAGGAGAACCCGGTCGAGGGCGTCACCGCCGGCCACATCTACGCGGTGATCGGCCTCAAGGACACCACCACGGGTGACACCCTCTGCGATTCCGACAACCAGGTCGTCCTCGAGTCGATGACGTTCCCGGAGCCGGTGATCGAGGTCGCCATCGAGCCCAAGACCAAGGCCGACCAGGAGAAGCTGGGTCTCGCGATCCAGAAGCTCGCGGAAGAGGACCCGACGTTCCGCGTCGAGAACAACGCCGAGACCGGTCAGACCACCGTCAAGGGCATGGGCGAGCTGCACCTCGACATCCTCGTGGACCGCATGCGCCGCGAGTTCAAGGTCGAGGCCAACGTGGGCAAGCCCCAGGTCGCGTACCGCGAGACGATCCGCAAGACCGTCGAGCGTCACGACTACACCCACAAGAAGCAGACCGGTGGTTCGGGTCAGTTCGCGAAGATCCAGTTCAAGCTGGAGCCGCTCGAGGTGACCGCCGACAAGACCTACGAGTTCGTCAACGAGGTCACCGGTGGCCGCATCCCGCGCGAGTACATCGAGCCGACCAACCAGGGCTTCCAGGACGCCATGAACGTCGGCGTGCTCGCCGGCTACCCCATGGTGGGCGTGAAGGCGACCCTCATGGACGGTGCCTCGCACGACGTCGACTCGTCGGAGATGGCGTTCAAGATCGCCGGTTCGATGGGCTTCAAGGAGGCCGTCCGCAAGGCGAACCCCGTCCTCCTCGAGCCGCTCATGGCCGTCGAGGTCCGTACTCCCGAGGAGTACATGGGCGATGTCATCGGCGACCTGAACTCGCGTCGCGGTCAGGTGCAGTCGATGGAGGACGCTCAGGGCGTGAAGGTCGTCAAGGCCCTCGTCCCGCTCTCGAGCATGTTCGGCTACATCGGCGACCTGCGCTCGAAGACCTCGGGCCGCGCCGTGTACTCGATGGAGTTCGACAGCTACGCCGAGGTTCCCAAGGCGGTTGCCGACGAGATCATCCAGAAGGGCAAGGGCGAGTAATCACCCTGGCCTGAATGGCTTGGCCGGGTCGCTGACTGCAGCGGCCCGGCCACCCCAAAACTTCATACAGAACTCTCTATTACACTGAGAACCATCCCCGTTGCAGGCCGGTCGCAAACCGGTGCCCGGCGCTGTGACAACGAATAAGTCCTGAGGAGGACCCAGTGGCTAAGGCCAAGTTCGAGCGGACCAAGCCGCACGTGAACATCGGAACGATCGGTCACGTCGACCACGGCAAGACGACGCTCACCGCCGCGATCTCGAAGGTGCTCGCGGACAAGTACCCGTCGGATGTCAACGTCGTCCGCGACTTCAGCTCGATCGACTCGGCCCCCGAGGAGCGTCAGCGCGGTATCACGATCAACATCTCGCACGTCGAGTACGAGACCCCGAAGCGTCACTACGCTCACGTGGACGCCCCGGGCCACGCTGACTACATCAAGAACATGATCACGGGTGCCGCCCAGATGGACGGCGCGATCCTGGTCGTGGCCGCCACCGACGGCCCGATGGCTCAGACCCGTGAGCACGTTCTGCTCGCCAAGCAGGTCGGCGTTCCCTACCTGCTCGTCGCGCTGAACAAGTCGGACATGGTCGACGACGAGGAGATCCTGGAGCTCGTCGAGCTCGAGGTTCGCGAGCTGCTCTCGTCGCAGGGCTTCCCCGGCGACGACGCTCCGGTCGTCCGCGTCTCGGGCCTGAAGGCTCTCGAGGGCGACGAGAAGTGGGTCCAGTCGGTCCTCGACCTCATGGACGCCGTCGACGAGTCGGTGCCGGACCCGGTGCGTGACCGCGACAAGCCCTTCCTCATGCCGATCGAGGACGTCTTCACGATCACCGGTCGTGGCACCGTCGTCACGGGTCGCGCCGAGCGTGGCACCCTCGCCATCAACTCCGAGGTCGAGATCGTCGGCATCCGCCCGACGCAGAAGACCACGGTCACGGGTATCGAGATGTTCCACAAGCAGCTCGACGAGGCCTGGGCCGGCGAGAACTGTGGTCTGCTCCTCCGTGGCCTCAAGCGCGAGGACGTGGAGCGCGGCCAGGTCGTCGTGAAGCCGGGTTCGGTGACGCCGCACACCAACTTCGAGGGCACCGCGTACATCCTCTCGAAGGACGAGGGTGGCCGTCACAACCCCTTCTACACGAACTACCGCCCGCAGTTCTACTTCCGCACCACGGACGTCACGGGCGTCATCACGCTGCCCGAGGGCACCGAGATGGTCATGCCGGGTGACACCACCGACATGACGGTCGAGCTGATCCAGCCGATCGCCATGGAGGAGGGCCTCGGCTTCGCGATCCGTGAGGGTGGCCGCACCGTCGGCGCCGGCACGGTGACGAAGATCATCAAGTAAGTACTGCTTACACCGCAAGCGGGGTCGCACCTTCGGGTGCGGCCCCGCTTCGCGTTTGCGGGCACCGTGGACACGCGAAAGGGCGCCCTCCGCGTTGGAGGGCGCCCTTCGTCGTTTCCAGCTCTCAGCCGGCGAGGTAGGCCTTGAGGGATTCCTCGTGGTCGGCGGGGGTGTAGCCGCTGGCCTCGATCTTCGACAGGTCGAGCACGCTGTAGGCGGGGCGGGGTGCGATGCCGGTCTTGCCGGCGTAGTAGTCGGCGGTGGTGACGGGGGTGACGCGGGCGGGGTCGTGGCCGGTGAGCTCGTAGACGCGTGCGGCGATCTGTGCCCAGGTGCGGGGTTGTCCGCTGCCGGTGACGTTGTAGGTGCCGTAGGGGGCGTTCGTGTCGAGCAGGTGGCGGATGGCGCCGGCGATGTCGGTGGTGAAGGTGAGGCGCCCGGTCTGGTCGTCGACGACGGTGGGGTCGATGCCGCGCCCGGCGAGGGAGGCCATGGTGCGCACGAAGTTGTTGCCCTCGCCGATGACCCAGGAGGTGCGGACGATGTAGTGGTGGGGCACGGTGGTCACGATCGCGTCGCCGGCGGCCTTGGTCTGCCCGTAGACGCCGAGGGGGTTGATCGGGTCGTCTTCGCGGTAGGGGCGGGTGGAGGTGCCGTCGAAGACGTAGTCGCTGGAGACGTGGACGAGGGTGATGTCGTTCTCGCGGGCGATGCGGGCCAGGGCGGCCACGCCGGTGACATTGGCGGCCCAGGCGGCGGTGCGGCCTTCGGGGGTTTCGGCGGCGTCGACGGCGGTGTGGGCGGCGGCGTTGATGATGACGCCGTAGTCGCGCCAGTGGCGTGCGGCGGGCAGGTCGGGGCTGGTGAGGTCGAGGTCGGCGCGGCCGGCGTATTCGGCGGTGTCGCCGAGCGCGGCGCGCAGGGCCAGGCCCAGCTGCCCGTTGGCGCCGAGGACGAGGGTCTTGCGCGCCGGGACGGGGGTGGCATCGGCCAGGCGCGGGTGGGCGCGGTCCTTGTCGGACAGCTCGGCCCGCTCGAGCGGGATCGGCCAGGCGATCGCGGCGGTCTCGTCGGCGAGGTTGAGGAAGGAGTACTCCGCGGTGGGCGACCAGTGGTCGTTGACGAGGTACGTGTAGGCGGTGCCGTCGTCGAGGGCCTGGAACGCGTTGCCGACGCCGCGGGGAACGAACACCGCGGTGGCGGGGTCGACCTCGGTGGTGAACACGGTCCCGAACCCGGGGCCTTCGCGCAGGTCGACCCAGGCGCCGAAGATGCGGCCGGTGGCGACGGAGACCCACTTGTCCCACGGCTCGGCGTGGATGCCGCGGGTGGTGCCGGCGGAGGCGTTGAACGAGATGTTGTTCTGCACGGGCCCGAAGTCGGGCAGCCCGAGCGCGGTCATCTTCTCGCGCTGCCAGTTCTCCTTGAACCAGCCGCGGGAATCACCGTGGACGGGCAGGTCGAACACGAGCAGCCCCTCGATCGGGGTGGTGCGGGCGCCCAGCTGCTTGCCGAACTCGGTCACCGTCACTGCCCCTTCGACGCGTAGAACGCCTCGACGCCGTCCTTGACCGGTGCCCACCAGTCCTCGTGCTCCCGGTACCAGGCGATCGTGTCAGTGAGGCCGGCGCGGAAGTCCTGGAAGCGGGGCTGCCAGCCCAGTTCCGTGCGCAGCTTGGTGGAGTCGATCGCGTAGCGCAGGTCGTGACCGGGCCGGTCGGTGACGCGATCGTACGCGTCGCGCGGCTGGCCCATGAGCTCGAGGATCAGCTCGACGACATCCTTGTTGTTCTGCTCCCCGTCGGCACCGATCAGGTACGTCTGCCCGATCTGCCCCTTCTCGAGGATCGTCAGCACGGCGGAGGAGTGGTCATCGGCGTGGATCCAGTCGCGCACGTTCTCGCCCGTCCCGTACAGCTTGGGGCGGATCCCGCGGATCACGTTCGTGATCTGCCGGGGGATGAACTTCTCCACATGCTGGTAGGGGCCGTAGTTGTTGGAGCAGTTGGAGATCGTCGCCTGCACCCCGAACGACCGCACCCACGCCCGCACCAGCAGATCCGACCCGGCCTTCGTGGACGAATACGGCGACGACGGGTTGTACGGCGTGCTCTCGGTGAACCGGGCCGGGTCATCCAGCTCCAGATCGCCGTACACCTCGTCGGTGGAGATGTGGTGGAACCGGGTGCCGTGCCGGCGCGCGGCCTCCAGCAGCGTGTACGTGCCGATGATGTTCGTGTCCAGGAACGGGCGCGGATCGTTCAGCGAGTTGTCGTTGTGGGACTCCGCCGCGTAGTGCACGACCGCGTCCGCGTCGGCGAACAGGGAATCGACCAGCTCCGCGTCGGCGATGTCGCCCACAACCAGCTTCACCCGGTCCTGCGGCAGCGCAGCCAGCGAGGCCTCGTTGCCCGCGTAGGTGAGCTTGTCCAACACCGTCACCGTGTGATCGGTGTGCTCGACCACGTGGTGGACGAAGTTCGACCCGATGAACCCGGCACCACCGGTGACCAGCAGCTTGCCCATCAGCCGCGTTCCAGAAGCGCCAGCAGGTACGAGCCGTATCCGGATTTCACCAGCGATTCCGCCCGCACTCGCAACTCGTCGTCGGAGAGGAAGCCCTGTCGCCACGCGACCTCCTCGGGCGCTCCGATCTTCAAACCGGTGCGCCGCTCGATCGTGCGCACGTAGTCGGCCGCGTCGGTCATGTCATCGAACGTGCCCGTGTCCAGCCACGCGGTGCCGCGAGGAAGGACCTCCACCTGCAGCTTCCCCTGCTCGAGGTACGCACGGTTGACGTCGGTGATCTCCAGCTCGCCTCGGGCCGATGGCCTGAGACCCCGCGCGATCTCCACCACGTGGTTGTCGTAGAAGTACAGCCCGGGCACGGCGTAGTTGCTCTTCGGAGAGGCGGGCTTCTCTTCCAGAGACACAGCCATCCCGTCCGCGTCGAACTCGACCACGCCGTACGCCTGAGGCTGGGCCACCCAGTACGCGAAGATCGCGCCCCCGTCGATGCTCGCGTACCGTCCCAGCTGCGTGCCGAGCCCGGGGCCGTAGAGCAGGTTGTCGCCGAGCACGAGAGCGACCTTGTCGTCCCCGATGAAGTCCGCACCGATCGTGAACGCCTGCGCCAGCCCATCCGGCGACGACTGCTGCGCAAAGGTGATGTTCACCCCGAACTGCGACCCATCGCCCAGCAGCCGCTCGAACGCCGCCGCATCGTGGGGCGTTGTGATCACCAGGATGTCTCGGATGTCGGCCAGCATCAGCGTCGACAGGGGGTAGTACACCATGGGCTTGTCGTAGACGGGCACCAGCTGCTTGGAGACGCCGCGCGTCACCGGATGCAGGCGGGTGCCGGAACCGCCCGCAAGGATGATGCCCTTCATGCGGCCGATTCTTCCACGCGGGATTCGCGGCTCCACGGGTAGTAACGGGGTGCTCTGCCGGGCCCCGTAATTGCTACCTGGGGGAGGAGATAAGTCAGCGAGGAAACTTAGCGCGAATGGCCTTGTGATGACGTTCGAATGCCAGCCAGCAGCCGATGGCGACAACGTTCGATGCGACCACGCCAATCGCCACGTGCGCCCAACCCGGGGTGCCGGGTGAAGCGCTCACCACCCAGACGAGCACCGAGAAGTGAATGAGATAGAGCGAGTACGAATAGTCGGCAAGCCATCGAATCGGGCCTGCGATGCGCTGGAGAATCTGCCACGACGATGAACGGAACGATGCGACCACGGCGACTGCCGTGAGCGCGACCACGGGGAGGGTGTAGGTGCCGTCCGGGAGAACGAGCAGGTAGGCGACCACAAGCAGGATCGACGCGCCTGCGATCCAGCGCCACGTCGAAGCAGAGAAGTCGGGCGACCACCAGGCGAGGGCAGCGCCGATCACCCAGGCGACGATGAGCATGTTGCCTCCGAGGCTCGTCCCCAACACACTCACAAGGGCGAAGCCGCCGAAGATGGAGGCCGCCGCGATGCGCTGCGTCCGACGGATCATGAGTGCAGCGATGCACCCGAAGGCAATGTAGATCCACCATTCGATCGCCACTGTCCACCAGGGGGCCGCGCTCCCGAGGGCTCGACGAGAAAGGTCGGCGTCGAACAATCGATCCGTCACCTGGATCAGCCAGTTGTCCTGGAGCATCAACGCATTAGAGACGATCGCGAGTGGTCCGTCATCCATGTCCGTGACGAATCTGCTCGTCGGAGGAGAGCCTAGGACGATGTGATCGATGATGACGATGCAGGGGATGAGTGGAAGCAGCGGAACAAATATTCGAGCTGCCCGATCGTAAACATAGCCTGAGAGTGCGAACGTCCCGCGGGCAATGCGTGAGCGGACCGAGCGAGCGATCAAGAAACCAGACAGCGCAAGGAAGATCACGACGGCGTATGACTGAATGTGGAATTTTTCGGCGCCGATTAGCTCGGGAAATGCGAGAACTGCAGCGTGACCGAGCACCACTGCCTGCGCCGCCAATGCGCGGACCAGGTCGAGGTAGAGAAGGTGAGGAGCCGCATCGCGCACTGCGTCACACTAGCCGACGGTCGGCATCGGCGGCGAAGTGAAGCGACCCCTTGTACGCTCGTAAGGTGACGAACCCCTTAAAGTCTCGACTCGGTCGAGGCTTGCTGGGCCATGGTGCTCTATACACAGTCGCCACGGTGGCACCGATTCTGATCCTGTTGCTCGTGACGCCGCTCGTCACGCGAGTACTTGGTGCCCACGAGTACGGCGGGGTGGCCGTTTCGATCAGCGTGTACCAGCTTGCGTCAGTAGCGCTCGCTCTCGGGTTGCCCATGATGGTAACGCGCGATGCGCTTCTCGCCGACGGAGGATTCAACCGTGCAACGGGCTACGTCGCCATCGGGTCGATCCTGGTGGTGGTTGCGGCGGCCGCGGTAGCTGGCACGGCGGGCTCATGGGGGCCGGCGATGTTCCCTGGAGTAAACCAGCTGGTGGTCGCCATGGGCGTGGTCGCAGGAGGTGGCCTCGCGATCGTAACTCTCGGCCAGGCCGTTCTACGCGCCGCGGGGCGAGTTGCCGCATTCGTGAGCATCGCGATGCTGGCGGCGATGCTCCCACCTGTGGTCGGACTGACGCTGGTTCTCGTTGGCACACCATCGGCGGCGCGATACTCGATCGGGTTAGCAGTCGGGTATCTCATCGCAGCGGCCGTCGCCGTCGCGGTTTCGGTCAGGCATGCGGCCCCCGCCCTTTCTTGGCGGAGCACATGGCGGGCCATACGTGTCGGCCTGCCCGCTGTGCCGCATAGCCTCGCTGTGCCAGCACTTTTGACCGTGATGATGGCCGCCGTGATCCGTCTGGGCGGCGTTGCCGAGGCTGGGCAGATGCAGGTTGCGGTGATGCTCGGATCAGCGGTGGTCACCGTGCTGAACGCCGTCAACAACGCATGGGCGCCCATGGTGATGCAGGCGCCGGCTGACGAGCGCGCCGACATGCTCGCCAGGTCGAGCGTGATGGTGGCCGCCGTCGCGTTGGTGCTCGTCAGCGGCTACGTCGTGTTGGCGCCCTTCGTTGTGCCCCTCGTGGGCGGCCCCGCTGTCGCGGACGATCTGCCGGTTCGTGCGTCAGCGATCGTCGCGATGGCCGGGGCGTTCCATGTTGCCTATCTGGCGAACATCCATCTCACCTTCATCAGCGGTCGTACCTGGCCGCTGGCCTTGTCGACGCCCCTCGCCGCCGCCCTCGCTGTGTCGACGGGCGTCCTGTGCGGGATTGCGTTCCCCTCGGAGTACTCGCTGATCGGCTATACCTTGGTGTGGCCGGTGTTTTACCTCTTCCAAGCAGTCGCAAGCTTTGGGCTTGCGCGGGTAGGTGGGCTTGAGCCCGCGCGACTCGGCCGGGCGAGCGCTGTGCTCGGCGTGACTTGTGTGGTGGCTCTGCAGGCCGTGGTGCTTATCCCCCAGCCATTTTGGAGTTTCGTGGTCGTGGGTGTCGCAGCTCTCGTAGGTGCGGTGCTGTGGCTCATATTGCGCCGCGCGGGTAACCGCGTCGCGTCGGCCTAGTGGTACAAGGGCCACGACACCGCCGTCGCTAGGATGAGCTGGTGAAGAACTGGCGTGCGGGGGTCGCAGTTGCGGCGGTACTGGCCACTGCGGGCGTCGGAGCCGGTCTCCTCCGCTCAGTAGCGCCGCCTACCGGCTATGTGCCGTTACGAGTGATTACTCTCTTGCTCACGCTCGTGCTGGTCGGCGCGATGTTCCGCAACCTCGTTCGCTTCGTTTTTCGCAACTACTTGGTTGTTGGATTCGTCGCATGGAGCCTGGTCGGCCTCGTGTGGTCCGAGGATCGGATCTCCACGCTCACCACCGTGGCCGGGCTGGGGGCGATCGCGCTTCTAGGAGCCGCAATGGCCCTGCTCGGTCGGTCCCTCGATATCGGCATGGTGCTCATGTGGACGTTCACAGCCACATCCTTGGGCTCCCTCTTGCTCGTCATCGCTGCCCCTCAGGTGGGCGCCGTCTGGGTGTCGCACCCCACGGAGGGGCTCACGTTTCAACCGATCGGCCTCTTCGCTTGGAACAGCGACTTGGGGTTTAGCGCCGCCGTCGCTGCCATTTTGGCGTTGGCTGCTGCGTTTACCAAGAGGTCTTGGTGGCTGCTGCTTGTTGTCGCCTTCAACGGGTTCATGGTCTGGTACTCGAACTCGGCCGCGTCGATGATCACCTTGCTGATAGCGTCACTCGCTCTCCTGCTCATGCAAGGCTGGCGGTGGGCAGTGGGTCTCGGAGCGGTGGCCATCATCGGAGCGGCGGCAGGAATGCTCGCTTTGACCCCCGTCGGATTCCTAGACCGACTGCTCGGCCTCCTGGGGCGCTCCTCGAACCTCACCGGGCGCGTAAACCTCTGGGCCGAGACTCTCGCACAGGCGATGAGCCATCCGGTTCTGGGGGCAGGCGCCGGTGTGGAGCCCGATCTCGCGAAGCTGACGACTGCCATTCACTCGCATAACGGATTCATCCAGGTGTTCTTCGACCGTGGCGCCGTGGGAATCCTGCTTTTTGCGGCGTTGATCGTCATGGCAGTTGTACGCGCCGCTCGAAACAGAGACACGACAGCCGCCACGCTGATCGTCGCCGTCGTGATAGCCAACCTTGCGAACAACTACCTCACGTATGCGTCTCTCGGACTTCTCCTACTTCTCTGGGTGAGTTATCGAGGAGTAGAGCATAGGGACGCGGCCGCGGAAGGCGCTGTGGTGCGGAATAGCGGTGATGTGATGATTAAGCCCACGGGAAGCGGTAGCACGGAATGGTGAAGCGCACGATCTGGCTCAGCGCCGAGATCCGTGAGGAGATCGAGGAGATCCTCTTGATTCTCGAGCGGACGCCATTGGACGCTGACGAGATCCTGGTCGATGCGCCGAAATCGGTCCTGGCGACGATGAACCTTCCCGCGGCGGTCGCCGGCGCACGTGTGGTCGCGGTGCCCTACTCTTACGCGACCGGAATCAGCGTCCCGGACAAGCTGCGCAGCTTGGTGAGCTTCTCATGGCGACTGGTGCGGCGCCGGCCGATCATGGTGTTCTCCGGGTTCTCGATGATGAAGCATCGTCTGGCGGCGTGGCTCACTCGTGTTCCGCATGCGGCGTACATACGCGGGGTCGTTTTCGATCCCGAAGTGGTCGTGGGGATCTCTGACAAGCTTCGGTTCGGCGCACTTCGGCGCCTTGTTCCGAGGCGGATCGTTGCAACTTATTGGGCAGACGCGGTGCTGACGATCGGGGAGCTCAACCGCCAGTTCCTAAGGGGCCGCGGACTTTCGGATCAGGCGATCCATGTCGTCGGGCCCGTATGGCTCGATGGATCCTCATCTGCCGAGCGGGCGGGCGACGCCGGCGACCGTGGCAACAGGGGCACCGCCTACTTCGTCACCGGCGCGTGGGAAGCGCATGGGCGATCGGAAGAGCACGAGGCGCAGTTGCGCATCACCCGTCGGCTGGCTGGGGAATGGCGCGGTACGAAGCGATTCGCCCTGCGTGTCCATCCGCGAGACAACTACCCGTACGAGACGGATCCTGCCTTCGCGCGTGTGGAACTTAACCGCGATTTGCCGGGCGACTTTCTCACGAGCTTGACAGCCGATGACGTGCTCATCACGCCTTTGTCGACACTGGCCTTCGAGGCTCTCCACCTTGGGCGCACGGTCGTTTTCTATGCTGATCCGGTCGCAACGAAGGCATACTTTCACATGTACGAGCGGCTGGGTATCGATGCGCGGTCGATCGATGAGATTCTCGACGGCGACCTGTCGTCGACGCGACCGGCGGTCGAAGTGTTTAGTCGGGTAGATTTCGATACCGCGAGTGCGGCGCTCGCTGGGCTGGTTCGACGCTGAAAGCTGCGACGGCGCCAGTCACCAGGTGCTCAGGCCGCCATCCACAACGATGTTCTGCCCGCTGATGTACGCCGAGCGGTCGGACGCGAGGAAAGCCACTGCATCGGCGATCTCGAACGGCTCGGCCATGCGGCCCAGCGGCACTCGCGCCGAGTAGCGCTCCACGAAGGTTTCATTCTGTCCGCTGAACACCCCGCCTGGAGTCACGGCGTTGACGCGAACGTTGCGATGCCCCCAGTACGCTGCGAGATACTTCGTGAGCCCCCAGAGGCCAGCCTTGGAGGCGCTGTACACCGCGGGAGTGTTGATGGCGCGGCCGAGATACTCTGAGCCCTCGTAGATCCGCTGGTCCGGAGCCACAATGCCGTAGATCGACAGGATGTTGACGATGTTGCCCGCGCCGCGTTCTGCCATGCCCTTGCCGAATACCTGGGAGCAAACCATCGCGCTCGTCAGGTTGATCCGCATTACCTCGTCCCAATCACCGATCGGGAATTCCTCGAAGGGCTCGAAAAAATTCTCGCTCTTGCCTGCAGCAGCATTGATGAGCGTGGAGACAGCGCCGAGTTCTGCTTCGATTTCGTCGCGAACCGCTTCCATATCGGTGCGTGACGCGACGTCGGCCGCGAGGCCGCGGAACGACTCGCTCGGCCCAAGATCCGCCGCGAGCTTCTCCAGGGCCTCCTGATTTCGGTCGACGACAACGAGGACGTGTCCCTCGGCAATCAGGCGGGCGGCCATGCGTGAGCCCAGGATGCCGGCCCCACCGGTGAGAAGCGTGACTGCCTGCTGGGTCATCGAAGTCCATCTTTCTGTCGCTCGTGGAGAAGCCGCTCCACGAGTAGCCAATCCATCTCATGATCGATGTCGATCGACCTTTCGCGCGGCATTTCGTGCAGCCGGACGTTTCCTGTCCACAGCCCACGCGGAAGCGTATGGCGCCACCAGCAGTAGATCGAGGCGTTCATGGCGTACACGCGCGGCGCGGCCTGGCGGCCGACGATCGGATTCGCCGGTGACACCACCAGGCCGAAGCGTCCCTCGCCCTTGTCCTCGACCATGTTGAAGTAGGGGTTCTTATCGGACACATATCCGGTGATGACGACGTCAGTGTCTCGATCGAGGAGCTCGAGAGCTCGATCGATGTCGGTTACGGAACGCAGCGGTGATGTCGGGTCGAGGTCCACTATGCGGTCGACGACGATTCCGGTCGCCTCGACGGTCTCGACGAGATTCTCGATCACGGGGATCTTCGGCGCGGTGTCGGTCGCGAGGTGCGCCGGGCGGAGGCTCAGCACAGTTGCCCCCTCACGCTCCGCGATGGCGGCGATCGATGGAGAGTCGGTTGATACGAACACGCCGTCGATACCCGTGGCGCTCAACGCCTGCTCGATGGTGTACGCAATGAGGGGGCGCCCAAGCATGAGTCGCGAGTTCTTGCCGGGCACGCCCTTCGAACCGCCGCGGGCGCAGATTGTTGCGATAGTGCTCACAGTGCTGCCTTCTTCGCGCGGAGCGCGAGCGCGAGAGTGCTCAAGCCTTCGGAGAGAGGCTGAGAAGTTTGCAGCCCGGAGTCTATCGCGCGGAGGAACTCTGACATCGCTCGCATGTAGGTCGTTGACACGTCGAATGCGTCATCATCGAGCCGAATTTGCTCAATCCCGGTTGCGCGGGTGATGACGAGTTGCTTCGAAGGCATATCCCAAACGATTGTGCCCTCCTCGCCGGTGAAGCAGTATCGGCGGACGGGGCGTCGGCTCACGTAGTCAAGCGCGACGACTGCGAGGGCGCCGCCTCGTTGCGACAGCAGTATGCCTGCGGTGTCCTCCGAGTCGATCTCCAGGGACGACCTCTGCGCGAGGTCAGCCTGAACGCGGTCGAACTCACCGAGCATCCAGCGGGCGACATCCAACTCATGGATGAGATCCAGCACCACCCCGCCGCCTGCTTCGGACGAGGCGCTATAACTGGCCCGGTAATCGCGCTCGGGGCGCCAATCCGGCAGCCACTGACCCGCCTCCAAATGCGCACGAACGATCCGACCCACGGCACCGCTGGTGATCAGTTCGCGAGTCTTGATCAGGGAGGGGAGATAGCGCAGGTTGCACCCCACCAACGACGGAGCGTCGTACCCCACCTCGCGCATGAGTTGCGAGATCTCAGCCGCATCGATTTCTGAGGTCAGCACGGGTTTCTCGACGTAGAGTGGCACTGATGCCGGGATCAGGTGCCTAAGTGCGTCGGCATGCTCGGCCGATGCGGTCGCGATGACGGCGGCGTCGATTCCACGTGCCGTCGCTTCTTCAGGCGAGGCGACGACCTTCGCGTTGGGAGGAAGTGCGACGGCGCGCCCATGACGAGATTGCTGAACCACGAACTCGGTGCTCGGCGCCAACGCGGCGAGATTCTTCATGTGTCGCTGAGCGATCGAACCATGCCCAGCGATGAAGATGCGCACGACGGCCCCTTTCAAGTGAGCGAATGTTCCGGTTCGGTACTATCTTCCAGTGTCCGACCATCCTGGCGCGAATCCGCGCGGCTACGTGCTTCTCGGCGCAGGTGGGCATGCCCGCAGCGTGTCGGACGTGATTGCATCCCGGGGTGGGGTCGTAGCAGCGTTCGTATCGAGATCGGCTGCCGAAGGTGCAGACCCGCCGATTATTGATGAAGCGGAGTTCGCCGGGTCGAGCCGGTTTGGCGCCTACCCGATCGTGGTTGCAATCGGGGACAACGTGACGCGTCTGCGCTTGCATCGCGCGTTCGCGCCCAGTCGTCTCGCGGAGGCGATTGTTGCGTTGACCGCGACTGTCGCCGGTGAGCTCCGCGTCGGTACCGTCGTCCATCACCACGCGCACGTTGGGCCGTCTGCCTCGGTTGGGGAAGCGGTGATCGTCAATACGGGAGCGATCATTGAGCACGAGGCGGTGGTGGGCGATGGTGCCCACATCGCACCGGGCGCGGTGCTTCTCGGCGCCGCGCGTGTCGGCGAGGGGGCGTTCATTGGATCGGGTGCGCGTGTACTCCCGGGCGTCGTGGTCGGCGCCGGCGCAGTGGTCGGCGCGGGGGCAGTCGTGGTGAAGGACATCCCGGCGGGAGCGACGGCAGTCGGCGTTCCTGCCCGAATTGTGGGCTAGGAGCCGAAAGGGAGCGAATGAGCAGTCTCAGAGAAGCCGTGAACGGTGGCGACCGTGTGGTGGTGATCGCCGAGGCGGGAGTCAACCACAACGGCGATCCCGCCATCGCCCACGAACTCATCGAAGTCGCGAGGGCTTCTGGTGCTGACTTCGTCAAGTTCCAGACGTTCGACCCGTCGAAGCTCGTCGCGCCGAATACCGAGGCCACCCCGTACCAGCGCGAACGCGGAGCCAAGAGCCAGAGCGACCTTCTCGCGGCGCTCGCGCTGCCGGAGAAGGTCTGGATCGAGCTTCGCGACCACGCAGAGGACGTGGGCATCGGATTCCTCAGTACGCCGTTTGACCTCGACAGTGCGCGCTTGCTGGCCAGCCTCGGGGTTCACGCGATGAAGGTGTCGTCCGGGGAGCTCACCAACCTCCCGTACCTCCGAGAGCTCGCGGCGATGGGTATCGACCTGCTTGTCTCAACGGGCATGGGGACCGAAGCAGAGGTCCTCGCGGCCGCTGATGCGTGTTCGGCGGCCCCGTTTCTCGCGATGTTCCACTGCGTGTCGGCTTATCCGGCCCCCGTGGAACAGTGCAATCTGCAGGCCATCCCCGTGCTTGCTGCGAAGACCGGCGTACCGGTCGGCTGGTCGGATCACACTCCGGGTGCGGAGTCGGCCCTCGTTGCCGCGGCTCTCGGAGCGCGACTTTTCGAGAAGCACTTCACAATGGACCGCGCAATGGAGGGTCCGGACCACGCCGCGAGCCTCGAGCCTGAGGAGCTGCGTTCCTATGTTGCGCAGCTCAAGGCGGTGCCTGCGATGCTCGGCGATGGAGTGAAGCGTCGGATGCCAGCTGAGGAGGAGAACGCGCCACTCGTGCGTCGGTCCTGGCATGCTGCACGGCCCTTGCGCGCTGGTGAGATCGTGTCCGTCGGCGACCTCGTGGCGCTCCGCCCGGAGGACGGCATCTCGCCGAGCATCGACATCGTGGGGCGCACGCTCCAGGGCGACGTGGCACCGGGTAGCGCAGTGCGCGCAGCAGACCTTGTTGGCGAGGTGTAATGACGACGGCGATATTCGTCGGCACGCGGGCAGATCTTGGGCCACTGGAGCCGGTCATCCGCGCGTGCGCTTCAGACGATGTCGTTGTGCTCTGCGGCGTGGCATTCACGGAAGCTGAACTATCGACCAACCTCAACGCTCTCGGCATTGATGTGAGGGTCGTTGCGCTTGCCGACACGGTCGAGCAGGTGGATGCAACCGTCATGGTTGAGCAGTCCGCCGTGCTCCTCCAGGGAATGCAACGGCAGATCGAGCGGCTGTCGCTCGATCGCGTGGTCGTGCTCGGCGATCGCTGGGAGCTGCTAGCGGTCGCCACGGCCGCATATCTGGCCGGTCTGCGGATCATCCATGTACACGGTGGTGAGGTCACGGAAGGGGCGCTCGATGAGCGCGTCCGCCACGCAATCACGAAACTTGCTGACATTCACTGTGTAGCGTCCGAGGACGCGGCCCAGCGGGTAAAGCAGCTCGGCGAGCCGGATGACCGTGTGTTCCTCACGGGTGCGCCAGGACTCGATCGCATTGTCAACGCGATCCCGATGAACGATCGAGCGCTCGAGAACCTGCTCGGACACGAGGTCGCGCGGCCCCTTGCGCTCTTCACGTTTCACCCGCCGACAGCGGACGAGTTTGTCGATCTTGCCGAAGCTGTGCGCGTGAGCCTTTCTGCAGCCGTCGCTTCGTGTCCGAGCGTTATCGTGACCGATCCGGGCATGGATGCGGGACGAGACGTGATTCTCGGTGTGATCGACGAGATGGCTGCACGCGACGGTCGAATCACGCGCATCAGTTCGCTGGGAGCGCGCTACCCGTCGGTGCTCGCCGCGGTCGACGTGGTGGTTGGCAACTCCTCGTCGGGCGTTATTGAGGCGGCGAGCGCGGGTGTGCCGGCTGTCGACATCGGGCGGCGTCAAGCAGGCCGCTTGCGAGCGGATACTGTTGTCCATGCAAGTGGGGATGGGCCATCGGTAGCCGCCGCGCTGGCAGAGGCACTCTCAGATGTCGTTCGGGCGCGGGCTCGCGCCCGCGCCAACCCTTACGGGAATGGTGACGCTGCGGCCAAAATCCGTGACGTCATCCTGCGCGCCAGAGAGCTGCCCATGAGCAAGAAATTCATAGATCGGTGATCAGATGCTGAATGAGAACCTGCAGGCGGTGCTTTCCGCGAGCACCGCGACGCTGATCGACGCTCTCGGTGCCATTGATCGCGGGGCGGGCGGGCTTTCGTGTCTTGTCGACGACGACGGCCGTTTGGTCGCGGTTCTCACGGACGGCGACGTGCGTCGCGCCTTGCTCGGCGGTGCGGCACTCGAGGACCCTGCCGAGAGATTCGCTGTGCGCAACCCGCACACCGTTCCCAGCGGAACATCGCGTGCGAGCGTGCTCGATCTCATGAAGTCGCTGCGTATCAGCGCAGTGCCCGAGATCGACGAGTCGGGAAGGCTGCGTGCGATCCACACACTCTCCGACATCGTCGGCGGGAGAGTCCTGCCGAATTACGCGGTGATCATGGCGGGCGGAAAAGGCACCCGCCTGGGCGAGCTGACGAAGCATCGGCCGAAGCCGCTCATGATGGTCGCGGGGCGGGCAATCATCGAGTGGGTCATTCTCGGTTTGGTGGGCGATGGTGTTCGCAACATCTTCGTCAGCGTCAACCATATGGCAGACCAGATCATCGAGCACCTGGGCGATGGAACCGCTCTCGGATGTCGCATCGAGTACCTACATGAGACGCCCGAACTCCCCCTTGGAACCGCCGGCTCGTTGACGTTGCTTCCGCCCCACCTTACGGAGCCTGGCGCGGACCCGATCATCGTCTTGAACAGCGACATCATGGTGGAGTTCAGTGCCCGCGCGCTGCTTGAAGAGCATGCGCAGAGCAAGGCGAAGATGACGATCGGCACCAAGCTTTACCAGCACACTGTGCCGTTCGGTGTGATCGAGATGGATGAGGCACGACTCATCACGTCGATCGTTGAGAAACCGGAAGTGGCTGTCGAAGTCAACGCTGCGGTGTACTGCATCGATCCCGAGCTCGTTCGCGAGCTGCCCGTCGGCGAGCCGAGCACAATGCCGGAGCTCGCACAGATTTGCCTGGACAGCGACCGTCGTGTCCAGGCCTGGCCTCTTACTTCTGAATGGATCGATGTCGGCACTCCGGCCGATCTCGCACGCGCCAAAGGAGAGCATTGAACGTGATGGACCTCGACACTGAACTCAGGGGCCGGAAGGTCTTCGTCACAGGATCCGATGGTTTCATCGGTTCACACGTCGTGGACGCGCTCATTGCGCGTGGTGCAGACGTCACGGCGCTGTGCGTATACAACTCGTTCGGTTCCCGTGGTTGGCTGGATGAGTCGAAGACGTTTGCAGCAGCTGAGCGGGACGGTCAGGTGCGCACCGTGCTTGGGGACGTCAGGGATGCGGAGCACATGCGCACGGCGATCGCCGGGCACGACATCGTGCTGCATCTGGCAGCCCTGATTGCCATCCCGTACTCGTATGTCGCGCCTCGCTCCTACGTGGAGACGAACGTGATCGGGACGCTGAATGTGCTGGAGGCTGCTCGAGCGGCGGGTGTGTCTCGCATGGTTCACACGTCCACGTCGGAGGTGTACGGGACACCCGATAGTGTGCCCATTCGGGAGGACCACGCTCTCAAGGGGCAGTCGCCATATTCAGCCTCGAAGATCGCGGCGGACAAGATGGCGGAGTCGTACGCCCGCTCGTTCGACCTGCCGGTCGTCACTCTGCGTCCGTTCAATACCTTTGGCCCGCGCCAGTCCGCGCGCGCTGTCATCCCCACGGTGCTCTCGCAGATGCTTGCCGGTGTGCAGAACATCCGCCTTGGCGCGCTGTCCCCGCAACGCGACTTTACGTTCGCAACGGATACAGCCGAAGGGTTCCTTCGCGCTGCCGTAGCGCAGGTCGGGAACGGCGAGGTCATTCAGCTCGGCACCGGCCGCACCGTGTCGATTGGCGAGCTGGTTGACCTCTGCAAGGCGGTCACCGGATCTAACGCCACCATCGAGACCGACGAGGCGCGCATCCGTCCCGCGAACTCCGAAGTCGAGATCCTGCTCTCCGACCCTCAGCGAGCGAAGGAAAAGCTCGGGTGGGAACCCGCCGTGGGTCTTGAGGAAGGGCTGAAGCAGACCGCTGATTGGCTCGAGGGCCGCGTCGACGCCGAGACTGCGCTGAGGTACCACACGTGAGCTACATCCCGCTTTCTGTTCCCAACCTCTCAGAGCTCGAGGCTCAGCACGTCAATCGTGCGCTGGAGTCGGGCTTCGTGTCCTCGGTCGGACCAGACGTAAGCTCCTTCGAGGAGACGTTTGCACGGTATGTCGGCGCGAAGTATGCGGTCGCTTGCGCGAGCGGTACCGCTGCGCTTCATGTCGCACTCCAGGTAGTGGGCGTCACGCGCGAGCGCGACGTCATCTGTGCCGACTTCACGTTCGCGGGCTCCGGCAATCCCATCGCCTATCTCGGCGCTCAACCGGTATTCGTGGACTCGGAGTGGCGGACCTGGAACATGGACCCCCAGCTGGTTGTCGAGGAGATCGAGCGGCGCGCCGCCGCCGGTGAGCCCCAGCCGGCCGCAGTGGAGATCGTGCATGTTCTCGGCCAGCCGGCCGACGCCGCACCGATCCTCGAAGTGTGCGCAAGATACGGCATCCCGGTGGTTGAAGACGCTGCCGAGAGTCTCGGGGCGCGGTGGTCGAGTGGCGTACTCGCCGGACGCCATACGGGAACGGTCGGAACGATTGGTTGCTTCTCGTTCAACGGCAACAAGATCGCAACGACCGGTGGCGGCGGAATGGTGGTCACCGATGACGCCGAGCTCGCAGCGGCTGTTCGGCACCTCACCACTCAAGCCAAGGTTCCAGGAGTTGGCTACCTACACGATGTCGTCGGCTACAACTATCGTCTGACGAACCTCGCGGCCGCACTCGGCAATGCGCAGCTGGCGCGCATCGATGACTTCGTCGCGGCCAAGCGACGATTCGCTGCACGTTACGACCAGGCATTCTCCGACCTGCCGTTGGTCGTGCCGCCGCGAGTCGAGGGGTTCGACTCGACATACTGGCTGTACTCGGTGCTGACCGCCGACGAGATGGAACGGGACCGCTTGCTCGAAGCGCTCGACTCGGCCGGTATCGGGGCGCGGGCGCTGTGGAGGCCGCTCCACATGCAGCCGGCGTATGGCGAGCCGGCCCATATCGGGGGCCATGTCGGACGCGCGCTGTTCGAGCGAGGCGTGTCGCTGCCGAGTTCCACAGGCATGACCGATGAGGAACAGGACCGCGTCATCGCCGCCGTCCGTGACTTCTTCGGGGCGGCCTAGTACTCCTGAGCCACAGGAGGCGCTCCGCTCAATGTGCGCGCCCCCGTCCGAAACGTCGATTGATGAGGCCCCAAGCCTTCTTGACCAGGTTTTCGCCTTCTAGTGCCACGATGCGGCGTCGCTGCACCTTCAGCCGGTCCGCGTTCTTCTCGAGCCACACGTTGAAGAGACGCTCGCCCAGGTATCCGAAGACGCGCTTCTGCTGCGGGCCGTAGGACGAGACATCGATGTCCCGGCTCGCGCGCTCGAGGATGGTAAAGACCCACTTCGCGTAGTCATCGAGCAGCTCGCGACGCATGAGGAACATGTTGTACAGCGACAGCGTGCGTCGGGCCATCACCCGATCGAACGCGAGCAGGTAATCCGGGCTGAGCTCTGCGATCGCGGTCCTGGCGGCGTCGAGATCAGACCCGTGGTGCGCTCGCGTGTACTGCGAACGGACGGTCTCGATGACGTAGTTCCGGCGTCGCGGGACGATCACATCGGCCGCGTTCAGCCAATCCCGCATCTCCTCGCCGGTGGCGACGCCTCGCCACCCGGAACCCGCGAAGTATCGGCGGTAGTGAGCGAGTCCGTACGCATCGTGGTTCGTATTGCGCCAGAACCAGTAGAGGCCCGTCAGCTCGCAGTACGAGGCGTTGCGGGCGGAGATGTTGTCTCCAGTGTCATCGGCAGTGAAACCGGTCTTGACAGTCGCATTTGCGTGGCCGACGTGGATCGGCTCGTAGACGCCGTCATCCGGCATGTCGTACGGCTTGTGCGCAGCAACGAAGACGCGAAGGGACAACGGCAACTCTCCTCGATATGGCGGTCGATCGACCCGACTGATCAGCATATGGGGCGCAGCGACGCTACGCTCGCCGCGCCGCCCTCTGTTCTCAGTCAGCGCCGACTACGATCAGGACGATGTCCTCCTCCCGCCCCCGCTTCCGCTACCGCGCCCGGCGTGCCGGTGACCACGCGCGCTTTGCGCGGCGCCGAATCTGGCCATGGGTGACAGCTGGTGTATTCGCGCTGGTGCTCGTGGTCGGCATCGTGGGCGCGGTGTTCGCCCGCGAAGCACTGTCCGTCCGCGACGATTTGATGGCAGCGAAGTCCAAAGTCGGGCAGATCACGTCGTTGGTTTCGGCCGGTGACACCGAGGGCGTTCAGCGCGTCGCGCAGGAGACCCTCGAGCTCACCGCGCGCGCGGACAAGACGGTCGCAGGACCGCTCTGGGACTTCGCTGCAGGCGTGCCGTTCGTGGGTCAGAACATCGCCGCGGTCAAGAGCGCTACACAGGCGACGCACATCCTCGTGCGTGACGCGGTGCCCGTGGGCGTGCGGCTGCTGGAAACGATCGATCCGAGCAAGCTGAAGCTCGAGGGGGGCGGGATCAACCTCGATCCTTTCGAGCAAGCCCAGAGCGACCTCCCCGCTATCACCGCCGCCTTCGGCGCTGCCAAGGCCAAGATCGAACCGATCGAGCTCGACGCGCTCCACCCGGTTGTGTCCGACGCGCTACGTGAGCTCATCGAGGTCGTCGATCAGGCAGCTCCCGCGCTGGAGATGCTTGAGAAGTACCTGCCGACGCTGTTGCAGATGCTCGGCAAGGACGAGCCCCGCGAATACATGGTGATCTTCCAGAACAACGCGGAGATCCGTGCCACCGGCGGCAATCCGGCCACCTTCAATGTGATGCAAGTCGAAGCGGGAGACGTCGAGAAGCGAGACGACTGGGTCAGCGCGCAGGCGTTCAACATGGGCATCTCCGGCGTGCAATACGCCGACATGCCCCAGGAGACGTTGGATCTGTATGAGTGGGACTTCGCCCGCTTCTCGCAGAATTACAGCCGCACGCCGGACTTCCCGACCACGGCTCATCTCTTCAACTCCCTTTGGCAGAACGCGTCGGGTGAGCCTCTGGATGGCGTCATCTCGATCGACCCACCGGCCCTCGCGCGCATGCTGACGGTAACGGGCCCGGTCACCCTCGCGGACGGTTCCGAGATTAATGCGGACAACGCCGTGTCGATGCTGCTCTTCGAGACGTATGAGCGGTTCGGTCTCGACGGCGCTTCTGCGGATGCGTACTTCGCAGACGTCGCTGACCGCGTGTTCGAGAAGGTGACCTCTGGGGACTGGGATCCCATGGCGATGCTCAAGGCGCTGCAATGGGGCGTGGAGGAGCAGCGCATCTACGCGTGGTTCCCCCGCGAGGAGGAGCAGGCCGTGTCGCTCGAGCTCGGGATCGACGGCGCCCTGTCGAGCGACAACGAGGCCGAGACTCAGGTCGGTGTCTACGTGAACGACGCGGCGTACAGCAAGCTCGAGTACTTCTACTCGCAGGATGTCGCGGTTACCTGCGACACCGCGGCCCGCACGATGACGACGACGTTGACGATGCGGAACACCATCACCGACCCGAACCTCAACGGCTACACGCTCGGCTGGCGGAACAACAGCCTCGGCCTGCCGCGGACGACGATGATCCTCGACGTCATGTACTTCGCTCCTCCGGGGTCGACGATCACCGGCTTCGAGCCCGCGGCGGGCGACTTCGACGGCTGGGATCGCGCCGGCGCGGAGAAGGGCCACCCCGTGCAGAGCGTGTCGGTGGCGCTGCCGATGGGCGAGACGCGCACGGTGAGCTTCACCAGCACCCTGCCCGAGGGCGAGCTGGGCCCGCTGGCGGTGCGTCACGCGCCCACAGTCGGCGAGACGCCCGTCACGATCGACGCCTCCTGCGGCGGGCTCTGACGTGTCTCGGCGACTGCCGTCCACGTCGGGCGTGCGCCACGCCATGGTAGGGACCCTCGCGGTCATCTACGGGGTCTTTCTCGCGGTCGTCGTGTTCTGGCCCACGCCGATCGACCGGCCGGTTCGCGGCCTGCTCGACCGCGTGATCGAGGAGCTGCACGAGCGCGGCGTCCCGGAGTTCGTGGACTACGCAGTGATCGAGTTCGGGGCCAACATCGCGCTGTTCCTGCCCGTCGGCGTGCTGCTCGGCCTCGCGATCCCGATGCGATGGACGCTGCTGACGCTGATCCTTGGGCCCGCACTCTCCGCGGGCATCGAGTTCGCGCAGTCGCAGGTGCTCGACGAACGGTACTCGACCGTCTCGGACGTCGTCGCGAACTCGATCGGGTCCACGATCGGCGTTCTGATCGCGCTCACGCTGCGGGCCATGGTCGCGATGCGAGACGAGCGCGTGATCGCGCGGTACGAGGCCGAGCGCGAGTTCGCCGTCTCCCCACGGTAGGGCCCGGCAGCGAAGGGTTCCAGGAAACTCTCACCGTGCGGATAGGATTTCGCCGGTATGTCCTCCTCAGATTCCTCACGCCCTTCGCGCATTCCGTGGACGCGTCGCTATGCCGCGCTGCTGCTGCTGAGCGATCTCGCCGTCATCGCCGCGGTCCTCGTCGTCTATGACGTGCTGTGGGCGCCGGGCGACGAACGACTGATCGAATGGCCGACCGGTCCGGAGATTCCTTACTGGGCCGGGCTGATCGTCATCGGCGCCGTGTGGTGGCTCTGCCTCGAGATCTTCGACTCGCGCGACGAGCGGGTGGTCGGCCACGGCGTCGCCGAGTATCAGCGCGTGGCGCGGGCGTCGGGCACGCTGTTCGCCACGATCATCGCGATCGCGTTCTTCCTGCGCATCGATCTGGCTCGCAGCATCCTGATCGTCGCCATCCCCGTCGGCGCGATCCTGCTCATGTTCTCGCGCTGGGTGTGGCGGCGCTGGCTGCGCCGGCAGCAGGCGCAGGGCGACTTCGTCCACCGTGTGGTGGTGGTCGGGGAGCAGCGCAAGGCCGAGCACATCGTCCGCACCGTACACGGCACCGAGGGCACGGGCCTGCTCATCAAGGGGATCGTCACCGAGCGCGGCGACGATATCGACCCCGACGACGACATCGAGGTGCTCGGCAGCTACGACGAGCTCGGCAAAATCATTGACGCAGAGCGCATCGACAGCGTGATCTTCGCGTCGGCCGACGACCTGCCGCCGGCGGAGATGCGCCGGCTCGGATGGGCGATGGCCGATCGCGATGTCGACGTGATCGTGGCGCCGGCGATGACCGAGATCGCCGGTCCGCGCATTCACTCGCGCCCCGTCGCGGGCCTGCCGCTCGTGCAGATCTCGTACCCGCGGCTCGACGGTGGTCGCCGCGTGGCCAAGCGCACGTTCGACATCATCGGTTCAGGCCTGCTGCTGATCCTGCTGTCGCCGGTCTTCCTCGGCGTGATGATCGCCATCCGCTCGGAGGGGCGCGGCCCGTTCTTCTACCAGCAGGAGCGCGTGGGCCGCCGCGGCCGCCTGTTCGGGATGATCAAGTTCCGCTCCATGATCGTCAACGCCGACGACCAGCTCGCGTCGCTGCTCGACGCGCAGGGCACGAGCGACAAGCCCCTGCACAAGGTGACCGACGACCCGCGCATCACCAAGGTCGGCCGCATCCTGCGGCGCTACTCGCTCGACGAGCTGCCCCAGCTCGTCAACGTCTTCAAGGGCGACATGAGCCTCGTCGGCCCGCGCCCGCAGCGCCCCGCCGAGGTCGCGCTCTACGACGACGACGCCAAGCGCCGCCTGCTCGTCAAGCCGGGCATGAGCGGCCTGTGGCAGGTGAGCGGGCGATCCTCGCTGGACTGGGAGGACGCGCTGCGCCTCGACCTCTACTACGTGGAGAACTGGTCGTTCACGCAGGACATCGTCATCCTCTTCCGCACCGTCCGAGCCGTGGTCGATCCGGGCGACACCGCCCACTGACCCGGGGAACGACGAAGGGGGCGCGGCCGAAGCCGCGCCCCCTTCGTCGTTCGATCAGATGCGGCCCATGCCGCGGTAGGTCCAGCCCGCCTCGCGCCAGACGGTGGGGTCGAGGATGTTGCGGCCGTCGAACACGAACGGGCGCGCGACCTTCGCGGCGGTCGCGGCCGGGTCGAGCTCGCGGAACTGCTTCCACTCGGTGACGATCACCACGGCCTCGGCGCCCTCGAGCGCCTCGTCGATGCTGGCGGCGTACGACAGCTGCGGGTGCAGGCGCTTGGCATTGGCCATCGCCTCGGGGTCGTATGAGACCACCTCGGCGCCGCGGCCGTGCAGGCCCACCGCCACGTCGAGGGCGGGGGAGTCGCGCACGTCGTCGCTGTCGGGCTTGAACGCGAGGCCGAGCACAGCCACGCGGCGGCCGAACGGCTGGCCGTCGAACGAGTCCACCACCATGTCGACCATGCGCTGGCGGCGGCGGAGGTTGATCTGGTCGACCTCCTTCAGGAACGCGAGCGACTCACCCTTGCCGAGCTCCTCGGCGCGGGCCGCGAACGCGCGGATGTCCTTGGGCAGGCAGCCGCCGCCGAAGCCGACGCCGGCGTTGAGGAAGCGGCGGCCGATGCGGGCATCGAGGCCGATCGCGTCGGCCAGCTGCGTCACGTCGGCGCCGGCGACCTCGGCGATCTCGGCCATGGCGTTGATGAAGCTGATCTTCGTGGCCAGGAACGAGTTCGCCGAGATCTTCACGAGCTCGGCGGTCGCGTGGTTCATCACCAGGCGCGGGGTGCCCTTCGCGATGATCGACGCGTAGACCTCGTCGAGCGTGGCGACGTCCTCGTCGTGGGTCTCGTCGGCCACGCCGTAGACCAGGCGGTCGGGGTCGACGGTGTCCTGCACCGCGAAGCCCTCGCGCAGGAACTCCGGGTTCCAGGCCAGGTGCGCGCCGGTCTCGCGGACCTCCTCGGCCAGGCGCGCCGCCGTGCCCACGGGCACCGTCGACTTGCCGGCGATGAGCGATCCGGCCGCCAGGTGCGGCTTCAGCGACGCGATCGAGGCGTTGACGTAAGTGAGGTCGGCGCCCTGGCCGTCCTTGCGCTGCGGGGTGCCGACGCCGATGAAGTGCACGCGCGCGTCGGCGGCGTCGGCGAAGTCGGTGGAGAAGCGCAGGCGACCCGAGTCGATGCCGGCCTTGAGGATCTCGGGCAGCCCCGGCTCGAAGAACGGCGGCACGCCCGCGGAGAGCGACTCGATCTTCGCCGCGTCCACGTCGATGCCCACCACCTCGTGCCCGAGCGACGCCATGGCGGCGGCGTGGACGGCACCGAGGTAACCGCATCCGATGACCGAGATCTTCATCCGTACTCCTTCGGGTCGAGGCGTGTACCACGCTAGCCGGTCGCGATCCGTGAACGCTCATGACGATCCTCTGGCGCCCCGCCCGCGTCCGATGCCAGACTGAGCCGCAGGCGCGCTCCGAGGGGGAGCGCGCACGAACTCCGTAGGGGGAACCATGGGTCTCGACGATCTCGTGAACAAGGGCAAGGAGCTCTTCGAGCAGAACAAGGACAAGGTTCAGGACGCCCTGAACAGCGAGCAGGCCGAGGGTGTGAGCGACAAGGTCCTCGACGGCGTCTCGGACTTCGCCAAGAAGGTCCTGCCCGACTCGGTCGACTCGAAGGTCGACGAGGTCCGCGCGAACCTGGACGACAAGATCGGCAACCAGTGATCTGATCGATCCCCCGAGGCCCCCGGAAGCACCCGCTCCCGGGGGCCTCGGCGTTCCTGGGAGACCACTGACGCCCCCGGCGGGAACCGCGGAACGACGCGGAAGCCGGCGCGACACGCCCGGGTTGCAGCAAGTGCGGACCGGATGGCAGAATAGACAGGTTCCACATTCCTGCGTGCGTTCGCGCAGCGGGATCACTGTCACGACAGTGCACAGACGGCACCGGATCCTCGGATCCAGGATGCAGGGTTCTGGGCCGCGGGCAGGGAATCAATCACACACCCCAACTCGCGAGGCATTGTCGCGCGTGTTCGGGTCTGACATGTGAACAGAGGCCCGAAGGGTATCCGGAGGGTACGTGCGTCCAATGCCCCTGAGGTACGACGCGTAAAGAGAGTGAGCAGACTATGGCGGGACAGAAGATCCGCATTCGCCTGAAGTCGTATGACCACGAGGTCATCGACTCCTCGGCGCGCAAGATCGTCGACACGGTCACGCGCGCGGGCGCCCAGGTCGTGGGCCCCGTGCCCCTTCCGACCGAGAAGAACGTGGTCGTCGTGATCCGTTCGCCCCACAAGTACAAGGACAGCCGCGAGCACTTCGAGATGCGCACGCACAAGCGCCTCATCGACATCGTCGACCCGACCCCGAAGGCGGTCGACTCGCTCATGCGTCTGGACCTGCCGGCCGACGTCAACATCGAGATCAAGCTCTGAGGTTCGACATGGCTGACATCAACACGAAGACTTCCAAGGGTCTCCTGGGCAAGAAGCTCGGCATGACCCAGGTGTGGAACGAGAACGGCAAGCTCATCCCCGTCACGGTGATCGAGATCCAGCCGAACGTCGTCACCCAGATCCGCACGCCCGAGAAGGACGGCTACAAGGCCATCCAGATCGCCGCGGGCGCGATCGACCCGCGCAAGGTGAACAAGCCGCTCACGGCCCACTTCGAGGCCGCCGGCGTCACCCCGCGTCGTCACATCGCCGAGATCCGCACCGCGGACGCCGCCGAGTACACGCTCGGTCAGGAGCTCACGGTCGATGGCACCTTCGAGGCCGGCCAGCTCGTCGACGTCGTCGGCACGAGCAAGGGCAAGGGCACCGCGGGTGTCATGAAGCGCCACAACTTCGCTGGCGTCGGCGCCTCGCACGGTGCGCACCGCAACCACCGCAAGCCCGGTTCGATCGGCGCCTCGTCGACCCCGAGCCGCGTGTTCAAGGGCATGCGCATGGCCGGCCGCATGGGCTCGGAGCGCGTGACCGTCCTCAACCTCACGGTTCACGCCGTCGACGCCGAGAAGGGTCTGCTGCTCGTCAAGGGCGCCGTCCCCGGCGCGCGCGGCCGCACCGTGTACGTCCGCAACGCTGTGAAGGGGGCCTGAGTTAGATGACTGACTCGACTCTCGCTCTGGACGTCCAGGGCACCGACGGCAAGAAGGCCGGCTCGGTCGAGCTGCCCGCCTCGGTGTTCGACGTCAAGACGAACATCCCGCTCATCCACCAGGTCGTCGTCGCGCAGCTCGCGGCGGCTCGCCAGGGCACGCACTCGACCAAGCGTCGCGGCGAGGTCTCGGGTACCGGCGCCAAGCCGTTCAAGCAGAAGGGCACCGGCCGTTCGCGCCAGGGCTCGATCCGCCAGCCCGAGCACCGCGGCGGTGGCATCGTCCACGGCCCGAAGCCGCGCGACTACTCGCAGCGCACCCCCAAGAAGATGATCGCCGCCGCCCTCGCGGGCGCGCTCAGCGACCGTCTGCGCGGTGGCCGCCTGCACGTCGTCGAGTCCTTCGGCACCGACGCTCCCTCGACCAAGGCTGCCGCGGCGTACCTCGCCCAGGTCGCTCCGTCGAAGAAGGTCCTCGTCGTGCTCGACCGCACCGACGACTACGGCTGGCTGAGCGTTCGCAACCTCGCGAACGTTCACGTCCTCACCCCGGACCAGCTCAACGCCTACGACGTGCTCGTCTCGGACGACATCGTCTTCACCAAGGCCGCCGTCGACACGTTCGTCGCGTTCAAGACGGTCGGCGCCAAGGAGGTCTCGGCATGACCGTCAACAAGGACCCGCGCGACATCATCCTGAAGCCGGTCGTCTCGGAGAAGAGCTACGGGCTCATCGACGAGGGCAAGTACACCTTCCTGGTGGACCCGCGCTCGAACAAGACCGAGATCAAGCTGGCGATCGAGAAGATCTTCGGCGTCGAGGTCGCTTCGGTGAACACGATCAACCGCGTCGGCAAGGCGCGCCGCACCCGCTTCGGCATCGGCAAGCGCAAGGACACCAAGCGCGCGATCGTCACGCTCAAGTCGGGCACCATCGACATCTTCACGGCCGTCGCCTGATCGCCGGGAAGGACTAGAGAGAACGAATATGGCTATTCGCAACTACAAGCCCACGACGCCTGGCCGTCGCGGCTCGTCGGTGGCTGACTTCGCCGAGATCACCCGGTCGACGCCCGAGAAGTCGCTGCTGCGCCCGCTGTCGAAGACCGGTGGTCGCAACAACCAGGGCCGCATCACCACCCGCCACATCGGCGGTGGCCACAAGCGCCAGTACCGCGTCATCGACTTCCGTCGCAACGACAAGGACGGCGTCAACGCCAAGGTCGCTCACATCGAGTACGACCCCAACCGCACGGCGCGCATCGCGCTCCTGCACTACGTGGACGGCACGAAGCGCTACATCCTCGCGCCGAACAAGCTGCAGCAGGGCGACGTCGTCGAGTCGGGCCCGAACGCCGACATCAAGCCGGGCAACAACCTGCCCCTGCGCAACATCCCGACCGGTACGGTGATCCACGCGATCGAGCTCCGTCCCGGCGGCGGTGCGAAGCTGGCTCGCTCGGCCGGCGCCTCGGTGCGTCTCGTCGCCAAGGACGGCCCCTACGCGCAGCTCCGTCTGCCGTCGGGCGAGGTCCGCAACGTCGACGCCCGCTGCCGCGCCACGATCGGCGAGGTCGGCAACGCCGAGCAGTCGAACATCAACTGGGGCAAGGCGGGCCGCAAGCGCTGGCTCGGCGTGCGCCCGACTGTCCGCGGTGTCGCCATGAACCCGGTCGACCACCCCCATGGTGGTGGTGAGGGCAAGACCTCGGGTGGACGCAACCCCGTCACCCCGTGGGGTCAGCCTGAGGGCCGTACCCGTCACGCCAACAAGGAAAGCGACAAGCTCATCGTTCGTCGCCGTACCGCCGGCAAGAAGCGTAAGTAGGAGTCAAGAAGATGCCACGCAGTCTGAAGAAGGGCCCCTTCGTCGACGAGCACCTGCTTCGCAAGGTTGTCTCGCAGAACGAGGCGGGTACCAAGAACGTCATCAAGACCTGGTCGCGCCGTTCGATGATCGTCCCCGCCATGCTGGGACACACCATCGCCGTGCACGACGGTCGCAAGCACATCCCCGTGTTCGTGACCGAGGCCATGGTCGGCCACAAGCTGGGCGAGTTCTCGCCCACCCGCACCTTCCGCGGCCACGAGAAGGACGACAAGAAGGGCCGTCGCCGCTGACGCGGGGACGCAAGAGGAGAGAGAAATGGTGGAGTCCATCGCACGCGTGCGACACATCCGCGTGACCCCTCAGAAGGCTCGTCGTGTCGTGGCCCTTATCAAGGGCAAGCAGGCCGAAGAGGCCCTTGCCATCCTGAAGTTCGCGCCGCAGGCCGCTTCGGAGCCGATCTTCAAGCTCGTTGAGTCCGCGATGGCCAACGCGCAGGTGAAGGCCGACCGCGACGGTGAGTACCTGGATCAGCGCGATCTGTTCGTGAAGAACGCCTTCGTGGACGAGGGGACGACGCTCAAGCGTTTCCAGCCCCGCGCCCAGGGCCGCGCGTTCCAGATCAAGAAGCGCACGAGCCACATCACGGTCGTGCTTTCGACGCCGGAGGTCGCGGAGACCGCTGCCGCCGGTGCTGAGAAGAAGGCGAGCAAGTAATGGGACAGAAGGTCAGCCCCTACGGCTTCCGCCTCGGCATCACCACGGACCACGTCTCGCGCTGGTTCTCTGACTCGACGAAGCCGGGTCAGCGCTACGCGGACTACGTGGCCGAGGACGTTCGGATCCGCAAGTACCTGCAGGAGACGCTCGACCGCTCGGGCGTGAGCCGCATCGAGATCGAGCGCACGCGTGACCGCGTCCGCATCGACATCCACACCGCACGCCCGGGCATCGTCATCGGTCGTCGTGGTGCGGAGGCCGAGCGTCTGCGCAGCGAGCTCGAGAAGCTCACCAAGAAGCAGATCCAGCTCAACATCCTCGAGGTCAAGAACCCCGAGGCCGACGCCCAGCTCGTCGCCCAGGGCATCGCGGAGCAGCTCAGCGCCCGCGTGGCATTCCGCCGCGCGATGCGCAAGGGCCTCCAGGGCGCCCAGCGCGCCGGCGCCAAGGGCATCCGGATCCAGGTCTCGGGCCGCCTCGGCGGCGCGGAGATGAGCCGTTCGGAGTTCTACCGCGAGGGTCGTGTGCCGCTGCACACGCTGCGCGCGAACATCGACTACGGCTTCTACGAGGCCAAGACCACCTTCGGCCGCATCGGCGTGAAGGTCTGGATCTACAAGGGTGATCTCACCAACAAGGAACTCGCTCGCGAGCAGGCCAACATGAAGCCCGCTCGCGACCGTGGCGGCCGCCGTGGCCCGCGTCGTGACGACGCTGCCCCGAAGGTCGCGGAAGGAGCGACGGCGTAATGCTCATCCCTCGCAAGGTCAAGTACCGCAAGCAGCACCACCCCAAGCGGGATGGCGCGGCCACGGGTGGGACGCAGGTCTCCTTCGGTGAGTTCGGCATCCAGGCCCTCACCCCCGCTTACGTGACGAACCGTCAGATCGAGGCAGCTCGTATCGCCATGACGCGTCACATCAAGCGTGGCGGCAAGGTGTGGATCAACATCTACCCCGACCGTCCGCTCACGAAGAAGCCGGCCGAGACCCGAATGGGTTCCGGTAAGGGTTCGCCGGAGTGGTGGGTCGCCAACGTCAAGCCGGGTCGCGTCCTCTTCGAGGTCGCCGGCGTCAACGAGCAGCTCGCTCGCGAGGCCATGACCCGTGCCATTCACAAGCTGCCGCTCAAGGCACGCATCATCAAGCGCGAGGAGGGCGACGCGTAATGGCGATCGGCACCAAGGAGCTCGCTGTCACCGAGCTCGACACGTTCGAGGACCAGCGCCTCGTCGAGGAGCTGCGCAAGGCCAAGGAGGAGCTGTTCAACCTGCGCTTCCAGTCGGCCACCGGCCAGCTCGAGAGCCACGGCCGCATCCGCGCCGTGAAGCGCGACATCGCGCGGCTCTACACCGTCATCCGTGAGCGCGAGCTCGGCATCCGTGCCACGCCCGCTCCGGTCGAGGCGAAGCCCAAGAAGAGCAAGGCGAAGAAGGCCGAAGAGCCGGCTGTCGCCGAGGGAGAGGCTGAGTAATGGCCACCGAGAAGCAGGCCGGCGCCGAGCACGACGTGCGCGACGCCGAGGCCCGCGGTTACCGCAAGTCGGCCCGCGGCTACGTCGTGAGCGACAAGATGGACAAGACGATCGTCGTCGAGGTCGAGGACCGCGTGAAGCACCCCCTCTACGGCAAGGTCATCCGTCGTTCGAAGAAGCTCAAGGCGCACGACGAGCAGAACACCGCCGGCATCGGCGACCTCGTTCTGATCCACGAGACCCGTCCGCTGAGCGCCACGAAGAACTGGCGCCTGGTCGAGATCCTCGAGAAGGCGAAGTAATCCATGATTCAGACTGAATCCCGCCTCAAGGTCGCCGACAACACCGGCGCGAAGGAGCTGCTCACCATCCGCGTGCTCGGTGGCTCCAACCGCCGCTACGCCGGCGTGGGCGACACCATCGTCGCGACGGTCAAGGACGCGATCCCGGGCGGCAACGTGAAGAAGGGCGACGTGGTCAAGGCCGTCGTCGTCCGCACCGTGAAGCAGACGCGCCGTGCAGACGGCTCGTACATCAAGTTCGACGAGAACGCCGCCGTGATCCTGAAGAACGACGGGGAGCCCCGCGGCACCCGCATCTTCGGCCCGGTCGGCCGCGAGCTTCGTGACCGCAAGTTCATGAAGATCGTCTCGCTCGCCCCGGAGGTGCTGTAAGCCATGGCGAACATCAAGAAGGGTGACCTCGTTCAGGTCATCACCGGCGCCAAGCAGGACCGCGGCGGCGACCGCGGCAAGCAGGGCAAGGTTCTCGAGGTCATCGACGGCGGCAACCGCGTCGTCGTCGAGGGCGTGAACTTCATCACCAAGCACAACCGAGTCGGCCAGACTCAGCGCGGCACCAAGACCGGCGGCATCGAGACCTTCGAGGCCCCGATCCACGTGTCGAACGTCGCGCTGGTGGACCCCGAGACCAAGAAGCCGACCCGCGTGGGCTTCCGTCTCGAGGAGCAGGTCAAGGACGGCGTGAAGAAGACGGTTCGCGTTCGCTACGCGAAGAAGTCGGGTAAGGACATCTGATGAGCACGGACACCGCCGCGCAGGCTGGCAAGATCCAGCCGCGCCTGAAGCGGGTCTACCGCGAGGAGATCCGTCAGAAGCTGCAGGACGAGTTCGGCTACGCCAACGTCATGCAGGTTCCCGGCCTGGTCAAGGTCGTCGTGAACACCGGTGTCGGCGAGGCAGCTCGCGACAGCAAGGTGATCGAGGGCGCCATCAAGGACCTCGAGGCCATCACCGGCCAGAAGCCCTTCGTGACCAAGGCCCGCAAGTCGATCGCGCAGTTCAAGCTGCGCGAGGGCCAGGCCATCGGCGCGCACGTCACCCTCCGCGGTGACCGCGCGTGGGAGTTCCTGGACCGCCTCATCTCGCTCGCCCTGCCCCGCATCCGCGACTTCCGCGGTCTGTCGGACGCGCAGTTCGACGGGAACGGCAACTACACCTTCGGTGTGCAGGAGCAGTCGATCTTCCACGAGATCGACCAGGACAAGATCGATCGCGTCCGCGGCTTCGACATCACCATCGTGACCACCGCGAAGACGGACGACGAGGGCCGGGCGCTGATCCGCCACCTCGGCTTCCCCTTCGTGAACAAGGCCACGCAGGCTGCCTGAGGCCTCGGTCTCGGGTAAACCGCTGTGAATGCCGGGCTCGATTTTGTCGGGCCCGGCATTCCCACGGACAATCGAATATTGCTCAATCCGGTCGTGGAAGGTCGTCTGTCGTGTAACGGCAGCCGAAACCTCATGAACAAAGGACAACTCATATGACCATGACAGACCCGGTCGCAGACATGCTGACCCGGCTGCGCAACGCGAACTCGGCGCACCACGACTCCGTGACCCTGCCGTCGAGCAAGCTCAAGACGCACATCGCGGACATCCTCAAGCAGGAGGGTTACATCGCGGCGTGGGAGGAGACCGACGCCCGCGTCGGCAAGAACCTCACGCTGACGCTCAAGTACGGTCCCAACCGTGAGCGTTCGATCGCCGGCATCAAGCGTGTCTCGAAGCCCGGCCTCCGCGTGTACGCCAAGTCGAACGAGCTCCCCAAGGTGCTCGGCGGCCTCGGCGTCGCCATCCTGTCCACCTCGTCGGGCCTCCTCACGGACCGCCAGGCCGAGCAGAAGGGCGTGGGTGGGGAAGTCCTCGCCTACGTGTGGTGATCACCTAATGTCGCGTATTGGACGTCTTCCCATCGACATCCCCGCCGGCGTCACTGTGACCGTCGACGGGCAGCAGGTCGCCGTCAAGGGCCCCAAGGGCGAGCTCTCGCTCACCGTGGCCAAGCCGATCGAGGTCAAGGTCGAGGAGAACCAGGTTCTCGTCACCCGCCCCGACGACGAGCGCGAGTCGCGTTCGCTGCACGGTCTGACCCGCACTCTCATCAACAACAACATCATCGGCGTGACCGAGGGCTACACCAAGGGCCTCGAGGTCGTCGGAACCGGTTACCGCGTGGCGCAGAAGGGCTCGGCCGTCGAGTTCGCTCTGGGCTTCTCGCACCCGGTCACCGTCGAGCCGCCGGCAGGCATCACGTTCACGGTCGAGGGCAACAACAAGCTCACCGTGAGCGGCATCGACAAGCAGGCCGTGGGCGAGGTCGCCGCCAACATCCGCAAGATCCGCAAGCCCGAGCCTTACAAGGGCAAGGGTGTGCGCTACGCCGGCGAGGTCGTGCGTCGCAAGGCCGGAAAGGCTGGTAAGTAATCATGGCTGTGAAGTCGAAGTCCGTCGCTCGCAAGCGCCGCCACGTTCGCCTTCGCAAGAAGGTCGTGGGCACGCCTGTTCGCCCCCGTCTGGTCGTGACCCGTTCGGCGCGCCACGTTTTCGTGCAGCTCGTCGACGACAGCAAGGGTCACACCCTGGCCAGCGCCTCCACCCTCGAGACCGAGCTGCGCTCGCTCGAAGGTGACAAGACCGCCAAGGCCCGCAAGGTCGGCGAGCTCCTCGCCGAGCGCGCGAAGGCCGCCGGCGTCACCGACGCGGTGTTCGACCGCGGCGGCAACCGCTACGCCGGTCGCGTCGCCGCGATTGCCGATGGCGCCCGCGAAGGAGGGCTGAACCTGTGAGTGACAACAAGGAGACCGAAGTGACCACCGAAGCAGCCGCTCCGGCCGTGGCCGAGCAGGCCGCCGGCACCGAGCCGCGCGACGACCGTCGCGGTGGCCGCGGTGGCCGCGACAACCGCCGTCGTGACAACGACCGCGGTGGCCGCGGCGCCGACAGCCAGTTCCTCGAGCGCGTGGTGACCATCAACCGCGTGTCGAAGGTCGTCAAGGGCGGTCGTCGCTTCAGCTTCACGGCCCTCGTGGTCGTGGGCGATGGCAACGGCGTCGTGGGCGTCGGCTACGGCAAGGCCCGCGAGGTGCCCCTGGCCATCTCGAAGGGTGTCGAGGACGCCAAGCGCAACTTCTTCCGCGTGCCCCGCGTGGCCAGCACCATCCCGCACCCGGTGCAGGGTGAGGCCGCCGCCGGTGTCGTGCTGCTCCGTCCGGCCGCTGCGGGTACCGGTGTGATCGCCGGTGGCCCGGTGCGTGCCGTGCTCGAGTGCGCCGGCATCCACGACGTGCTGTCGAAGTCGCTCGGCTCGTCGAACACGATCAACATCGTGCACGCGACCGTCGCGGCCCTGAAGCAGCTCGAGGAGCCGCGTGCGGTCGCCGCGCGCCGTGGCCTCGACTTCGACCAGGTCGCGCCGGCTCGTCTGGTTCGTGCGGAGGCCGAGGCCGCCGCTGCCGCGAAGGTAGGTGCCTGATGGCTGCGCGTCTCAAGGTGACGCAGATCAAGTCCAAGGTGAGCGAGAAGCAGAACCAGCGTGACACGCTGCGTTCGCTCGGTCTCAAGCGGATCGGCGACTCGGTCGTCCGTCCCGACGACCAGCAGACGCGCGGCTACGTCCGCACCGTCGCTCACCTCGTCAAGGTTGAGGAGATCGACTGATGGCCGAGAACAACGAGGAGCGCCCCGGCGTTCTGAAGGTCCACCACCTCCGTCCGGTCCCGGGCGCCAACACCGCGAAGACCCGCAAGGGTCGCGGTGAGGCCTCGAAGGGCAAGACGGCCGGTCGCGGCACGAAGGGCACCAAGGCCCGCAACACCGTGAAGACCGGCTTCGAGGGTGGCCAGATGCCGCTGCACATGCGCACGCCCAAGCTGCGCGGCTTCAAGAACCCGTTCCGCGTGGAGTACCAGGTCGTGAACCTGGAGAAGCTCGCCGAGCTCTACCCGCAGGGTGGCGACGTGACCGTCGCCGACCTGGTGGCCAAGGGCGCGGTCCGCAAGAACGAGAAGGTCAAGGTTCTGGGCAACGGCGACATCGCCGTGGCGCTGAACGTCGAGGTCGACAAGGTCTCCGGCTCGGCTGAGCAGAAGATCGTCGCCGCCGGCGGCAGCGTCAAGTAACGCACGCAGAGGGGTCGGGAGCCGGAAGGCCCCCGGCCCCTCTTGCGTTAGGCTTGACCAGGCTCCGCCGCGGGCGGCAGCCACCAGTTTTCAGGAAGGCATTTCCTTGTTCAGTGCCATCGCGCGGATCTTCCGCACGCCGGATCTGCGTCGGAAGATCGGCTTCACGCTCGCGATCATCGTGATCTACCGCCTGGGCGCGCACGTGCCTGCTCCGTTCGTGAACTTCCCGAACGTCCAGAGCTGCCTCGATCAGACGGCCGGCGCCGAGGGTCTCCTCTCGCTCGTGAACCTGTTCTCCGGCGGTGCGCTGCTGCAGCTGTCGATCTTCGCGCTCGGTGTGATGCCGTACATCACCGCGACGATCATCGTGCAGCTCCTGCGCGTGGTCATCCCGCACTTCGAGACCCTCTACAAGGAGGGCCAGTCGGGGCAGGCCAAGCTCACGCAGTACACGCGCTACATCACGATCGCGCTGGCGCTGCTGCAGTCGACCACCCTCGTCACCGTCGCCCGCAGCGGTCAGCTGTTCGGCGTCACGGGCATCGCGGAGTGCAACCAGCTGCTCGTGAACGACGTGTGGTGGGCGCAGCTGCTCATCATCATCTGCATGACCGCCGGCACCGGCCTGATCATGTGGTTCGCCGAGCTCGTCACCGAGCGCGGCATCGGCAACGGCATGTCGCTGCTGATCTTCACCTCGATCGCCGCCACGTTCCCCGGCGCGATGGGCGCCATCTGGCAGGCCCGCGGCTTCGAGGTCTTCCTGCTCGTGCTCGCGATCGGCATCGTGATTGTCGCGCTCGTCGTCTTCGTCGAGCAGTCCCAGCGGCGCATCCCCGTGCAGTACGCCAAGCGCATGGTGGGCCGGCGCACCTACGGCGGCACGAACACCTACATCCCGATCAAGGTGAACATGGCCGGCGTCGTGCCCGTCATCTTCGCCTCGTCGCTGCTGTACCTGCCCGCCCTCGTCGCGCAGTTCAACGCGACGCCCGACGCCGAGGGCAACGTGCCGGAGTGGGTCACGTGGATCAACACGTACTTCACGACGGGCGACCACTGGCTGTACATGCTCGTGTACTTCCTGCTGATCATCGGCTTCACGTACTTCTACGTGGCGATCACCTTCAACCCGGTCGACGTCGCCGACAACATGAAGAAGTACGGCGGCTTCATCCCCGGCATCCGCGCGGGTCGCCCCACGGCCGAGTACCTCGACTACGTGCTCACGCGCATCACGTTCCCCGGTTCGATCTACCTGGGCCTGATCGCGCTGATCCCGCTCATCGCCCTCGCCACCGTGCAGGCGAACCAGAACTTCCCCTTCGGCGGGGCCTCGATCCTCATCATCGTGGGCGTCGGTCTCGAGACGGTGAAGCAGATCGATGCGCAGCTGCAGCAGCGCCACTACGAAGGGCTCCTCCGATGACCGCACGTCTTCTCATCGTCGGCCCCCAGGGCTCGGGCAAGGGCACCCAGGGCGTCCGCATCGCCGAGGCCCTCTCGATCCCCGTCGTCTCGACGGGCGACATCTTCCGCGCCAACATCAAGGGCGGCACGGAGCTGGGCCTCAAGGTCAAGGCGATCACCGACGCCGGCGAGCTCGTGCCCGACGCCGTCACGAGCGAGATCGTGCGCGACCGCCTGTCGCAGGACGACGCCCAGGCCGGCTTCCTGCTCGACGGCTACCCGCGCAACGCCGCCCAGGTGGGGCACCTCGACGAGTTCCTCGCCGGTCGCGGCGAGAAGCTCGACGCCGTGATCCTGCTCGACGTGCCGCGCGCCGAGAGCCTGCAGCGCCTCACGCTCCGCGCCGAGCAGGAGGGCCGCTCCGACGACACGGAAGAGGCGATCGCCAAGCGCCTCGACATCTACGAGTCCGAGACCGCGCCGATCATCGACCTCTACGAGGATCGCGGGATCGTCGACCGCATCGACGGTGTGGGCTCGCTCGACGAGATCACCGCGCGCATCTTCGCGGCCCTCGAGGCCCGCGGCATCGCGCGCGTCAGCGCCTGACGCCGTGGTCTTCCGCCGCAGCGCGTACAAGACCCCCGAGCAGCTGCGCGGGATGGTCGAGGCCGGCCTCATCACCCACGCCGCCCTCGAGGCCGTCCGCGCCGCGATCCGGCCGGGCATGACCACGCTCGAGCTCGACCGCATCGCCGAGGCCGCGATCGTCGAGCGGGGCGCGCACTCCAACTTCCAGCTCGTGCCGGGCTACGCCCACACGATCTGCGTGTCGGTGAACGACGAGGTCGTCCACGGCATCCCGGGGGAGCGCGTGCTCGAGCCGGGCGACATCGTCTCGATCGACTGCGGCGCCGAGACGCCCGAGGGATGGAACGGCGACTCCGCGATCACGATCGTGCTGCCCGGCGGCGACCCCGAGGTCGTTGCGCGCCGGCAGGAGCTGAGCGACGTCACCCGCGGATCGATGTGGGCGGGGATCGCGGCGCTCGCGAGCGCGAGTCACCTTGCCGGCGTCGGCGCGGTGATCCAGGACTACATCGAGGACAACCCGCTGTCGTTCAGCGGCGCCCCCGCGGGCATCCTGCGCGACTACGTGGGCCACGGCATCGGGCGCAAGATGCACGAGCCGCCCACGCTGTTCCACTACCGCACCGCGCAGCCGGGCGCCAAGGTCAAGCCGGGGCTGACGATCTGCGTCGAGCCGATGATGACCTCGGGCTCGGAGGCCGTGTTCGTCGAGGACGATGACTGGACGGTGACGACCGAGGACGGCTCGGACGGCGCACACTGGGAGCACAGCGTTGCGGTGCATGCTGGTGGTATCTGGGTGCTCACCGCCCCCGACGGTGGCGCCGAGGGGCTCGCGCCGTTCGGCGTGACGCCCGCCCCGATCAACTGACCCTTCCTCGGAGGACCCCATGGCCGCTGCGCGCAAGACCAACTGGCTCGCGATCTGGATCTCGGCGGCCGTGGTCGTCGCCATCGCCGTGATCGCGGTGCTCGTCGTGCAGATGAACCGCCAGGCCCTCGCCGGCGCGGAGTCGCCGGCCAGCGCCGTCGTCGACGAGGCGACCGGCGCGATCACCTTCGGCGACGGCGAGAACGTCGTCGAGGAGTACATCGATCTGTTCTGCCCGGTCTGCCAGCGGTACCACGAGGGGTACAGCGAGACGGTCTCCGACCTCGTCGCCGACGGCGAGGTCACCCTCAAGGTGCACCCCATCTCGATCCTCGACCGGTACTCGCAGGGCACGGAGTACTCCACGCGGTCGGCGAGCGCCGTGTACTGCGTCGCGGACGAGAACCCCGACGCCGTGTACCCGTTCATCGACCTGCTGTTCCGCAACCAGCCCGCCGAGGGCAGCACGGGCCTGACCGACGACGAGCTGGCGGACTACGCGTCCCAGGCGGGCGCCGGCGGCGCGGCCGACTGCATCGCGGCCGGGGAGTACAAGGACTACGTCACCAAGATGACGCCCGAGACCCCCGTGGCCCCGAACGCGCAGGGCATCGGCACGCCCACGGTGCTGCTGAACGACGAGTTCGTCTCGCTCTCGGGCGACCCGCAGGCCAACATCGTCGACCAGCTGCAGTGAGGCGACACGCCCGTTTGCCGAACGGCGGCGGGTGGTCTACCATAGATCTTTGGTGCCTTGCGCCTATTTTCGGCGTGTCATAGGGCACCACCACCCCATCCACCGCAGACCGGCCGGTCTGCCCAGCGTAAGCGAGTTTATGGCTAAAGACGGTGTCATCGAGATCGAAGGCACGGTGTCCGAGGCGCTGCCCAACGCGATGTTCCGCGTCGAGCTGACGAACGGTCACAAGGTGCTCGCCACGATCTCGGGAAAGATGCGGCAGAACTACATCCGCATCATCCCCGAGGACCGCGTGGTCGTGGAGCTCAGCCCCTACGACCTCACCCGCGGCCGCATCGTCTACCGCTACCGCTGAGTTCAGCCGGCCGAGAAGTAACACCCCCGCGCGAGCGGCCCGGTGAAGACAGCGATAAGGAACGCGCCATGAAGGTCAACCCCTCCGTCAAGCCCATCTGCGACCACTGCAAGGTCATCCGCCGCAACGGCCGCGTGATGGTCATCTGCAAGTCGAACCCGCGCCACAAGCAGCGCCAGGGCTGACGTCTTCCGCTTCGGCGGATCCGCAGGCTTACAACTTCACACATCACGGCAGGATCAGAACCCACACGTGGGGGACACCTCGGGGCGGAGGCCCGGGCACCGATCCTGCTCCACACCTCCACCAACACACAGGAGAACCGCATGGCACGTCTTGCCGGCGTCGACATCCCGCGCGACAAGCGCGTGGTGATCGCACTCACGTACATCTACGGCGTGGGCCGTACCCGCTCGAACGAGATCCTCGCTGCCACCGGCATCGACGAGAACATCCGCGTCAAGGACCTCAGCGACGACCAGCTCGTCGCGCTCCGCGACTACATCGAGGCCAACTACAAGGTCGAGGGTGATCTGCGCCGCGAGGTCGCCGCCGACATCCGCCGCAAGGTCGAGATCGGCTCGTACGAGGGTCTCCGCCACCGTCGCGGCCTTCCGGTGCGCGGTCAGCGCACCAAGACGAACGCGCGTACCCGCAAGGGTCCGAAGCGCACCGTCGCCGGTAAGAAGAAGGCCCGCTAAGCGCGGATTGGTTCAGGAGACTAAATAATGGCTACCCCCAAGACTGCTGCGCGCAAGCCGCGCCGCAAGGAGAAGAAGAACATCGCGCTGGGCCAGGCCCACATCAAGTCGACGTTCAACAACACGATCGTCTCGATCACCGACCCGTCGGGCGCTGTCATCAGCTGGGCCTCGTCGGGTGGCGTGGGCTTCAAGGGCTCGCGCAAGTCGACGCCGTACGCCGCCGGCATGGCCGCGGAGTCGGCCGCCCGCCAGGCGCAGGAGCACGGCGTCAAGAAGGTCGATGTCTTCGTGAAGGGCCCGGGCTCGGGTCGCGAGACCGCGATCCGCTCGCTGCAGGCCGCCGGCCTCGAGGTCGGCTCGATCTCGGACGTGACGCCGCAGGCGCACAACGGCTGCCGTCCGCCGAAGCGCCGCCGCGTCTGACGCGTCACCCCGGGGTGCCGCCGGCCTCGTGCCGGCCGCCCCGGGGCCTTCGTCGTTCCACCGCGGGCTCGGCTCGCACGAGTAAAACTCAAGACCTCGAACAACCAAGTGTCATATAGCGGGCACTTGATCGAAAGGAACACATAGTGCTCATCGCACAGCGTCCGACTCTCACCGAGGAGAAGATCTCGGAGTTCCGCAGCCGGTTCATCATCGAGCCGCTGGAGCCGGGCTTCGGTTACACGATCGGCAACTCGCTGCGTCGCAGCCTCCTCTCGTCGATCCCGGGTGCGGCCGTCACCAGCATCCGCATCGACGGTGTGCTGCACGAGTTCAGCACGATCCCCGGTGTCAAGGAAGATGTCACCGAGATCATCCTCAACATCAAGCAGCTCGTGGTGTCGAGCGAGCGCGACGAGCCCATCACGGCTTACCTGCGCAAGACCGGCGCCGGCGAGGTCACGGCTGCCGACATCTCGGCTCCCGCGGGCGTCGAGATCCACAACCCCGAGCTGGTCATCGCCACGCTGAACGACACCGCCAAGTTCGAGCTCGAGCTCACGATCGAGCGCGGTCGCGGCTACGTCTCGGCCGTGCAGAACCGCAACGAGTACGCCGAGGCCGGTCAGATCCCGATCGACTCGATCTACTCGCCGGTGCTCAAGGTCGCCTACCGCGTGGACGCCACGCGTGCCGGTGAGCGCACCGACTTCGACAAGCTCGTGCTGGACGTCGAGACCAAGCCGTCGATCGCCCCGCGCGACGCGGTGGCCTCGGCCGGCCGCACGCTCGTCGAGCTGTTCGGCCTCGCCCGCGAGCTGAACGTCGAGGCCGAGGGCATCGAGATCGGCCCCGCGCCGGTTGAGCAGGTGCTCTCGAACGAGCTGTCGATGCCGATCGAGGACCTCGACCTGTCGGTCCGTTCGTACAACTGCCTCAAGCGCGAGGGCATCAACACGGTGAGCGAGCTCGTCGCCCTCTCGGAGACGCAGCTCATGAACATCCGCAACTTCGGTCAGAAGTCGGTCGACGAGGTGCGCGACAAGCTCGTCTCGCTCGGTCTGTCGCTGAAGGACTCGGTGCCCGGTTTCGACGGCGCCAACTTCTACGGCGGCTACGACGACGAGACCCTCTGATCCTCTTCGACTTGACGAACATCCTGGAGTAACAAGAAATGCCTAAGCCCACGAAGGGTGCCCGCCTCGGCGGCGGCCCCGCCCACGAGCGTCTGATCCTCGCCAACCTCGCGGCGTCGCTCTTCACGCACAAGTCGATCAAGACGACCGAGACCAAGGCCAAGCGCCTGCGTCCGCTCGCCGAGCGCCTCATCACGTTCGCGAAGCGCGGCGACCTGCACGCCCGCCGTCGCGTGCTGTCGGTCATCGGTGACAAGGAAGTCGTGCACGTCCTCTTCACCGAGATCGCGCCGCAGGTGGCCGACCGTGAGGGCGGCTACACCCGCATCACGAAGGTCGGCAACCGCAAGGGCGACAACGCGCCCATGGCCGTGATCGAGCTCGTGCTCGAGCCCGTCGAGAAGAAGGCCGCCCCGGCCGCCAAGAAGTCCTCCTCGAAGAAGGCCGCTGCGGCCGAGGAGGCTCCGGCCGAGGAGACCCCCGCGGAGGAGACCGAGGTCGTCGAGGAGGCTCCGGCCGAGGAGGCCGCCGCCGACGCCGGTGCCGAGTCGCCCGAGGAGGGCGCGGCTGCCGAGGAGGCCGCCGAGGACGCCGTCGTCGAGGACGAGGACAAGAAGTAACTCAGCACCGCTGACCGAAGGTCCCGCATCCGTCAGGGTGCGGGACCTTCGTCGTTCCCGGGCGTGCGTCGCGGCGCAGATCTGCGTTGTGGCGCATCGGGGTGGGGATCGGCTGCGCGGAATCGCAGATCTGCGCTGTTGTGCCGTGACCACCCGGGCGCGGCGAGCGAGCGGAGGGAGCCGAGAGCGGGGCCTGAGGCCTTGGCCTCGACTCCGCGCCTGCGGCGCTCCGCTCGGCCCGTCTCCGCTCCGGCGCTGCGCGCCTCCGGTCGACGAGCCCGTGCGAGCTTCGGTCGTGATGGCGGGTAGCCGCGCCGGAACCACCCGGGCTCGTCGAGCGACCGGAGGGAGCCGAGACGGCTCGAGCGAGCGAAGCGAGTCGAGAGCCCCGGGAGCCGGGTTACGGCAGATTGCCCGTGAGGCGGGTGTGGAAGTCGCCGCTGGCCTCGTTCATGCCGACGATCTCGACCGCCGTGCCGCGCTGGGCGTACTTGTGCACGATCGCGTCGAGGGCCGCGACGGTCGAGGCATCCCACACGTGCGAGCGCGACATGTCGATGACCACGCGCGAGGGATCGTCGGCGTACGAGAACTGCGTCGTGAGGTCGTTCGACGAGGCGAAGAACAGCTCGCCCACCACGTCGTAGTGCGCGGTCGATCCGTCGTCCGACAGCCGCCGCGTCACCGTGGTGAAATGCGCCACGCGTCGCACGAACAGCACGGCCGCCGTGAGCATGCCGGCGCCCACGCCGATCGCGAGGTTCTCGGTCGCCACCGTGAGCGCCACGGTCACGATCATCACGGTCGTCTCGCTCAGCGGCATGCGCCGCAGCGTCGACGGGCGCACGGAGTGCCAGTCGAAGGCCGCGTACGAGACCATGAGCATCACGGCCACGAGCGCCGCCATCGGGATCGAGGCGACGAAGTCGCCGAAGACGATCACGAGCAGCAGCAGGAACGCCCCGGCGAGGAACGTCGAGATGCGGGTGCGGGCGCCCGAGATCTTCACGTTCATCATCGTCTGGCCCACCACCGCGCACCCGCCCATGCCGCCGAACAGCGACGACAGGATCTGCGCGATGCCCTGGCCGGCCGCCTCGCGGGTCTTGGACGAGCGGGTGTCGGTGATGTCGTCGACGAGCTTGGCCGTCATGAGCGACTCCACGAGCCCCACCACGGCGACGCCGGCGGCGTAGGGGGCGATGATTGCGAACGTCTCGCCCGTCAGCGGCACGGCCGGCAGGAGCGGCACGGGCAGCGCCGAGGGGAGCGCGCCCTGGTCGCCCACCGTCGGCACGTCGATGCCGGCGATGAGCACGACGGCGGTGACCGCGATCACCCCGATCAGCGGGGCCGGCACCGCGGTCGTGAGGCGCGGGAACAGCACGATGACGACGACCCCGAGCGCCACGAGCGGGTAGGTGAGCCAGGGCACGCCGATCAGCTGTGGCAGCTGCGACATGAGCACGATGATCGCCAGGGCATTCACGAAGCCGACCATGACGCTGCGAGGGATGAAGCGCAGCAGCTTGGCCACGCCGAGGGCGCCGAGCGCGATCTGGAACACCCCCGCCAGCATGATCGTGGCGAGCAGGTAGTCGAGCCCGTAGGTCGGCGCCACGTCGGCCACGACGAGAGCGACCGCGCCCGTCGATGCCGAGATCATCGCGGAGCGCCCGCCGACGAACGCGATCGCCACGGCCATCACGAACGACGAGTACAGGCCCACGCGCGGATCGACGCCGGCGATCACGGAGAACGCGATCGCCTCGGGGATCAGCGCGAGGGCGACGACGAGGCCCGCCAGCGCCTCACGCACCAGCAGGCGCGGCGATCGGAGGGCATCGAGAACGGAGGGCACGCTCCATTCTCCCGCGGCGCGCGGCTACGCCGGGACGGCCTCCAGCGGGCGCCGGGAGGCCCGGCGGGCGAGCGCCTCGATGCCGTGGTGGATCGCGCACATGAGCAGCAGCACCGGGGCGAGGATCGGCACGAGCGGCAGCTCGTACAGCACCGGGATGCCGATCAGGTCCCAGAGGACGACGAGGATGCCGGCGCCCATCGGATCGAAGAAGTACATGTAGTTCGCCGCGGGATCGACGAACGCGCGCGCGAAGAGGGTGATCGCCAGCACGCCCAGCGCGACGATCGCGAACCACACGAGCGAGAGCAGGGCGTCGCGGTACCGCGGTCGGTAGTAGCCCAGCGCGGCGTGCACGAACGGCAGCACCACGTTGAGCGCGTGCACGAGGTAGAACAGCGTGTTCTCGTGGAAGACCGGCAGCTCGGTGTACTCGGCCGCCGGCGAGAACAGCACGAGGAACCCGGCGAGCGCCCCCGGGAAGAACAGCAGGGTGTGCAGCGGCCGCACCCAGAACCGCCACCGGCTCGCCGGATCGGGGCGGAACCACATGGCCGGCACGAGCAGGATCGTCACGAGCGTGCAGAAGTGGGACGGCCAGTTCTGGCTGAACACGAAGTCGGGGATCGCCGGGTCGAGGATCCGATCGAACGTGAAGTACGTCGACATCGCCCAGTTCGCCACCGCGACGGCCACGAGCGCGAGGCGGCGCGTGCGGTCGGGCGCGCGCCGGAGCACGGCCCACAGGGCGAGGCCGAAGCCGAGCATCGCGAGGAGGAAGAGCGTCCACGTCGGTGTGAACGGGGTCATCAGCATGAGCCGAGGATAGCGGCGCGCCCCGGCGACGCGGACGGCGGGCTCAGCCGAGCAGGCGCTTGCGCCGCATGAGCTCCCGATCGCGCCACAGCACGCGGTCCTCCCACTCCTCGAGCGGCAGGATCTCGCGGCGCTGGCGGTGCGCCTCGGCCACGAGCTCGGGGGTCCAGGGATCGTGCTGGCCGCGCTCGGCGCCCATGCGCTCGTAGGCGGGCGCCATGCGCGCGGCGTGGGCCTCGAGCCCGCCGCGCACGTTGAGGTCGCTCGTCTCGAACGGCCCCATGAACGACCAGCGCCGCCCGAGGCCCTCGCGCATCACGGCGTCGATGTCGTCGACCGACGCGATGCCGTCGCGCAGCAGGCAGTATGCCTCGCGCAGCACGGCGCCCTGCAGGCGGTTGAACACGAAGCCTTCGATCTCGCGCGTCAGGCGCACGGGCCGCAACCCCACCGCCTCGTACACGGCGGCGGCCCGATCGATTACGCCGGCCGCGGTGCGAGGCCCCGGCACGAGCTCGATGACGGGGATCAGGTACGGCGGGTTGCCCGGGTGGGCGACGATCAGCCGGTCGGCCCACGGCTCCTCGCCCGTGATCGCGCTCGGCACGATCGCCGACGACGAGCTCGCGAGGATCGCGTCGGGATCCGCCGCGGCGGCCTCGGCGAACAGGGCCCGCTTGATCTCGGCCCGCTCGGGCGCGCACTCCTGCGCGATCGCGGCGCCCGCCACCGCCTCGGCCACCGCCGAGGTCAGCACCACGCGTCCGGCCACCGCGTCGAGGTCGTCGTCGAGCAGCCCGTGCGCGGCCAGCTCGGCCAGGCGGGCGCGCAGCTCGCCGGGGATGGCCGTGCGCCGGTCGGGCGACGGCTCGTACACGCGCACGGCGCGGCCGGCGAGCGCGAACTGCAGGGCGAAGGCGACGCCGATCGATCCGCCGCCCAGGACGGCCAGGGGAGCGGTCACAGCGGCGCCACCCCGACGGTCATGCCGCCGCAGACGTACAGCGTCTGGCCGGTGACGAAGCCGCTGCGCTCGTCGAGGAAGAACGCCGCCGCGTGCGCGACGTCCTCCGGCGTGCCGACCCGGCGCACGGGCACGGCGTCGACGATCGCCTGGGTGCGCGGATGCCCCGGCGGGTTCGCCTTCTCGAACAGCTCGGTCGCGATGGGGCCGGGACCGATCGCGTTGGCCGTGATGCCGTCGGCGCCCAGCTCGAGCGCCCACACGCGGGTCAGGCCGATGAGCCCGGCCTTGGTGGCGGCGTAGGCGCTGCGCAGCTCCTTGCCCAGCGCGGCGCGGCTGGCCATGTTCACGATCCGCCCGAACCGGGCCTCGCGCATGCCGGGCAGGAGGGCCTGCGTGCACTGGATCGCACAGCGCAGGTTGAGCGCGAACGCGGCGTCGACCTCGTCGAGCGTCTGCTCCTCGACCGGGTGCGGGAACACCGCGCCGACGTTGTTGACGATCCGGGTGATCGGGCCGCCCGCGAGCGCCTCCTCGAGCGCGCGCGCCGTCGAGGCGGGGTCGGACAGATCGGCCTGGATCGAGGTGCCCACGGGCGCCGCGGCGCGGTCGATCACGACCACGTCGTGCCCGGCCGCGGCGGCCTCGCGGGCGATGGCCAGGCCGATCCCGGCGGCTCCGCCGGTGATGAGGATGCGGGAGGGGGTCATGTCACACCGTCGCAATCGGGGTCACGGGCGACCCGGTTGCGCCGGGCAGCCGCAGGGGTGGGGCGGTCAGCAGCAGCCGGGATCGCCCGGCCCGCCGCAGGTGCCGCGAGAGGGGCGTCAGGTGCCACAGCTCGCCGAGGTGCACGCCCAGGCGGAACAGGCACAGCTCGTGCAGCGGCAGCACGGGGTCGCCGTCGCCCGCGCGCGTGGCGGGGAACGCCTCGACGGCGTAGTTGTCGGCCGCGATCGCCGCGACGCCGCTGTCGCGGATCCAGGCCTGCAGCGCCGGGTCGGCGCCGTCGAGCACGGCACACGAGCCGATGACGTCGGCGGAGGGCGAGCCGCCGGCGGCGAGGATCGCGTCGGCGAAGCCGGTGTGCAGCAGCACGATGTCGCCCGGCTCGACGGTGATGCCGTCGGCGTCGAGGATGCGGCGCAGGGCGTCGCCGCCGACGACCGTGCGGTCGCGCCCGAGGTGCGCCTCGAGATCGACGAGCACCGCGCGGCCCTGGATGCCGTGCGCGGCGGCGTGCGAGATGTCGACGGGGCCGGCGTGCGAGGTCGACGCCGAGCCGTCGGCGGCGCCGTCCACGCGGCCGAGCGAGCCCAGGCCGGCGTCGGCGGGCGAGGCGGGGCCCGTCACGTCGGCGCCCGCACGCCAGCCGTTGTAGTAGACCGGCTCGGCGACGCCGTCGCCGTCGGCGTCGAAGAAGGCGCCCTCGTGACCGAACGCGTCCCACTGCGTGGAGTACTGCGTGTGCAGCACCACGAGGTCGTCGCACATGAGGTCGGAGGCGCCGGGGTAGGCCACCGACATCGGCACGTTGAAGTTCGCGTGACCGGCGCGCAGGTTCGGGCGCACGATCGGCGGGAAGCGGTTGGGGTTCATCGCCGTGCCGCCGGGCAGATCCAGGGGCAGCGAGAGCGAGAACGTCACGCCGTCGCGCACCTCGGCCACGCCCTTGCGCACCTGCTCGGGGCCGATGAGGTTGAGGCGGCCGAGGGTGTCGTCGGGCCCGAAATCGCCCCAGGTCGACCCCTCGGGTCGCCTGGTCCACCGCGTCGTCGCCATGCGCGCCTCCTCGTCTCGGGCCGATTCCGCAATCGGCCCGGCGGTGGGCTACGCTACCCCACTGTGCGCATAAAGCGCATGCGTGCGCAAAGCGCACGTGCAGGCGTCCAAAGCCGGACGATTCAGGAGGTCGACGATGACGAAGGTGACCGGGTTCTTCACCCAGCTGATGCGGAAGTATCTTCCCGATCCGTTCGTGTTCGCGATCCTGCTGACGCTGCTGACGGCGCTGCTCGCGATCGTCATCGAGCGCAGCAACCCGATCGACATCGTCGCCTCGTGGGGCGACGGCTTCTGGAACCTGCTGGCGTTCACCACGCAGATGGCCGTGATCCTGGCGATGGGCTACGTCCTGGCCGTCGCGCCGGTCACCGACCGCCTGCTGGACCGCCTCGCCGACAAGGTGCGCACGCCGCGCGGCGCCGTCATCGTCGCCACCCTCGTGGGCGCGATCGGCTCGTACCTGAACTGGGGCTTCGGCCTCGTCGTCGGCGGCATCATCGCCAAGAAGCTCGCCTACCGCGTGCGCGGCGTGCACTACCCGACGATCATCGCCTCGGCCTACTCGGGCTTCACTCTCTACGGCCTGGGCCTGTCGGCGACGATCCCGCTGACCATCTCGACCGCGGGCCACGCGCTCGAGGGCAGCATGGGCCTCATCCCCGTCGCGCAGACGCTGTTCCACCCGATCATGCTCGTCACCGCGGTGGTGGTGCTCATCACGCTGCCGCTGCTGAACGCCTGGCTGCACCCCAAGCCGGGCGCCGACATCGTCGAGATCGACCGCGACCGGTTCCGCGGCGAGATGGAGCAGCCCCGCATCTCGCACCGCGACGAGATCGCCCGGCTGCGCGAGGCCGACGGCGGCACGCTCACGTTCGCGAACCGCCTCAACCACTCGCGCGTGATCGCCTACGTGATCGGTGCGCTCGGCATCGGCTGGTCGGTCCAGCACCTGCTCACCGGCGGCGCCGCCGACCTGAACTTCATCAACTTCCTGATCCTGTTCCTCGGCATCATCCTCGTCGGCACCCCGCAGCGCTACGTCGAGAAGCTGGCGGGCGGCATCGGCACCGTCTCGGGCATCATCCTGCAGTTCCCCTTCTACGCCGGCATCATGGCGATCATGGAGGGCTCGGGTCTCGTCGAGACCATCGCCGCGTGGTTCGCGAGCTTCTCGACGGCCGAGACCCTGCCGTTCTGGGGCTACGTGGCGAGCTTCGTGATCAACTTCTTCGCCCCCTCGGGCGGCGGGCACTGGGTGCTGCAGGGCCCGTTCATGATCGACGCGGCGAACCAGCTCGGCTCGAACATGGCCGCCACGGCCGTCAGCGTGCAGCTGGGCAACGCGTGGAACGACCTCGTGCAGCCGTTCTGGATCCTCCCCGCGCTGGCGATCTCGAAGCTGAAGCTGAAGGACATCATGGGCCACACCGTGGTCTGCATGTTCTGGATCGGCCTGGTCTACGGCGCCGCGATGCTGCTGTGGGGCTTCATCGGCTGACATCGGCCGTGCTCCCGCTCGGGGCCGGCGCCACGCGGTACGCGGGCGCCGGCCCCGAGCGGCAGGATGGACCTGGCCCCGCGACAGAAGGAACGAGATGCCCTACCTCATCGAGACGTTCGACAAGCCCGATCACGTCGCGCTGCGCACCAAGCTGCGCCCGGCGCACCTGGACTACCTCGCCACGGTGGCGCCGAAGCTGATCGCGTGCGGCGCCAAGCTGTCCGACGACGGCGAGACCGCCGACGGCGGCATCTACCTCGTCGACGTCGACACCCGCGAGGAGGCCGAGGCCCTCATCGCCGCCGACCCGTTCGCCCGCGGCGGGCTGTTCGACCGCGTGCACGTGCAGCGGTGGCGCAAGGCCTACGTCGACGGCCGGAGCTTTCTCTGACATGCCCGACGCCGACGGCTCCCGATCCTTCGTCCAGTCGCTCGCGCGCGGGCTGGCGGTGCTGCGCGCGTTCGACGCCGACCACCCCGAGCTGACGCTGCCGGAGATCGCCCAGCGCGCCGACGTCTCGCGCGCGGCGGCGCGGCGCTTCGCGTTGACCCTGGCCGAGCTCGGCTACATGGCCAGCGACGACGGGCGCGTGTTCCGGCTCACCCCCGCGGTGCTCCAGCTCGGCTACGCGTTCCTCGCCTCGCAGCCCGAGGCCAAGCTGCTGCAGGCCCGCGTCGCGGAGCTCGCGCGCGAGGTCGGCGAGCACACCGCCGCGTGCGTGCTCGACGGCGACGACGTGCGCTACGTGGCCAGCGTCCGCTCCGACCGGCTCGTCTCGCTCGAGCTGCAGGTGGGATCGCGCCTGCCGGCCTACGTCACGGCGATGGGGCGCGTGCTGCTGGGCGAGCTGCCCGACGCCGAGCTCGACGCCTACCTGCGCCGGGCGCGCCTGGAGCGCCTCACCGAGGTGACCACGACCGATCCGGATCTCGTGCGCGAGGCCGTGCGCCGCGCCCGCGCCGACGGCTACGCGGTGATCGTGCAGGAGCTCGACCCGGGGCTCAAGGCGCTCGCGATGCCGGCGCGGCGGCCGGACGGCAGCGTGGCCGCGGCACTGAACATCTCGATGCGCACGGGGATCGGCCGATCGCGCGAGCAGGAGCGCGACGAGCTGCTGACGTTCCTGCCGGCGCTGCGCGCGTGTGCGGCGGCCGTCGAGGCCGACCTGGCGGCCGCCGGGCGCTGATCCGCCCCGGCGCGGTCGCCTACGCTCGTGGTGTGACAGCGTTCGTGATCCAGGTCGCCATGCCCGAGGAGGCGCAGCCGTTCCTGGCCGCCGCGAGCGAGGCCAGCGAGCCGCTGCGCATCGGCCGCGCCGAGCATCGCGGCATCGTGATCGACGGCCGCACGGTCGTGCTCGTGGTCTCGGGAATCGGCATGGTGAACGCCGCCGACGCCGCGGCCGGCGCGATCCACCGCTACGGCCCCGACGTCGCGATCATCAGCGCCGGCACCGCGGGCGGGCTCGCGGCCGAGGTCGCGGTGGGCGACGTGATCGTGGGCGAGGCCGCCGTGAACGTCGAGGCCGACGCGCGCGCGTTCGGCTACGTGCTCGGGCAGACGCCCGGCATGCCCGCGAGCTACCCCGCCGACGAGCGGCTGCGCGCGGCGCTCGCCGCGGGCGCCGAGGGGGTCTCGGTGCGAGTCGGCTCCGCCGGCGCGGGCGACAAGTTCGTCACGGTCGACCTCGCGCACCGGCTGCGCGAGCTGTTCCCCGCGCTGCTGTCGATCGACATGGAGACCGCCGCGGTCGCGCAGACCGCCGGGAACCACGGCGCCCGCTTCGCCGTCGCCCGCGGGGTGAGCGATCTGTGCGCCCCCGACGCCAGCCAGTTCGAGACGCACGTCGACGACGCCGCGGAGCGCTCCGCCCGCGTGGTCATCGCCGCGCTGGGGCGCCTGTGACCGCCGACGCGGCCGGGGCCTCGCCTGACGAGGCGATCCCGGCGGAGACCCCAGCTGCCGAGTCGATCCCGGCCGGCGAGGAGGAATCGGCCGCGATCGATCCTCGCGACGCGGGATCCCCTCGCGAACCGGCGAAGCCCGCCCACCGGATCCGCCTCGACCTCGCCTACGACGGGTCGGGGTTTAAGGGCTGGGCGCGCCAGCCGCGGCTGCGCACCGTGCAGGGCACGCTCGAGGCGGCGCTCAGCCGGATCGCCGGATCGCCCGTGCTGCTCGTCGTGGCCGGGCGGACCGACGCGGGCGTGCACGCCACGGGTCAGGTGGCGCACGCCGACCTCACCGAGGAGCAGTGGGCGCGCATGACCCACCGCCGCCGCAACGAGCCGCGCCCCGCCGATCCCGCCGCCGCGATCGCCCGCCGCGCGACCGGCGTGCTCGGCCCGTACTCGGATGTCGCGATTCACCGCGTCAGCACCGCCCCTGCGGGCTTCGACGCGCGCTTCTCGGCGGCGTGGCGCCGCTACGAGTACCGGATCGCCGACGACCGGTCCGGCTACGACCCGCTGCAGCGCCACCGCACCACCCGCGTGCGCGCCGACCTCGACGTCGGCGCGATGGACGAGGCGGCCCGCAGCCTGATCGGCCTGCACGACTTCGCCGCCTACTGCAAGCCGCGGCCCGAGGCCACCACGATCCGCACCCTGCTGGAGTTCGACTGGCGGCGCGACGAGCGCGGCGTGCTCGTGGCCAACGTCAAGGCCGACGCGTTCTGCCACAGCATGGTGCGCGCGCTCGTGGGCGCGTGCGTGGCGGTGGGGGAGGGCAAGCTGCGGCCGGCCGATCTCGAGGTGCTGCGCGATGCCCGCGAGCGCACGAGCGCGTTCAAGGTGCTCGAGGCGCGCGGGCTCACGCTCACCGCCGTCGGCTACCCCGCCGACGACCAGCTCGCGGCCCGCGCCGAGCGCACCCGCAACCGCCGCGACCTCGAATAGGGATTCGGAGCGAGCCCGGAGTCAACCCGTACCGGGCGCCAAGGCGCCGGGCGTAGCGTGGGCCGCATGAAGGTGCTCTCGTACAACCTGCGCAAGCACCGGGCGGCGACCGAGCTCGAGGAGCTCGAGGACCGCTACGAGCCCGATGTGATGTGCCTGCAGGAGGCGGACGTGTCGGCCCTGCCCGATCGGGTCGACGACATGCGCCTCGCCGCGGCGACCGACCGCAACCGGCTGGGGCTGGCGGTGTACTACCGCGAGAACACGTTCCGGCTCAAGGAGAGCGTGTCGCTGGGCCTGAAGAAGTCGCTGCACGACATCGTGCTCAAGCCCGCGCACGAGCGCGTGCTGGGGGTGCAGCTGCACGACATCGACGCCGGCCGAGAGGTGACGATCGCCTCGTTCCACGCCGCGCCCCTCACCGCGCTGAACTCCCTCCGTCGCAGCCAGATCAAGTCGGCGCTCGAGGCGCTCGAGGTGCTCGGCCCCGGCACGCCCACGCTCATGGTGGGCGACTACAACTACCCGGTGTTCAAGGAGAGCCTGGGGGAGCGGATCCGCCGCCGCGGCTACGACCTCACCCTCAGCGACTCGCGCACCTACATGCGCTACCGCTTCTTCCGCGGCCACTACGACTTCGTCACCTCGAAGGGGCTCTCGATCGGCGAGGTCGTCACGCTGCCCCAGGGCTCGAGCGACCATCTGCCGATCCTCGTGACCGCCGGATACCGCACGACGCCGACGGAGTCGATCCGCACGGTGTGACCGGGCGTGTCGCGCCGTGCTAGGATTGCTCTTTGGTGTCCACTGCGGGCACCGCGAACGTGAGCCCTCCACCGGCACGTTGGCCCGAGATCGTCGGGAGAACGGCCCCGGAGTGGGATTCACGAACGTCTCCGTTCGAAAAGAAAGCAGCACTACTGTGACGCGCACTTACACCCCGAAGGCCGGTGAGGCCCAGCGCGAGTGGCTCGTGATCGACGCCACCGACGTGGTCCTCGGCCGCCTGGCCTCGCACGCCGCCGCTCTCCTGCGTGGCAAGCACAAGGCGACCTTCGCCCCCCACATGGACATGGGCGACTTCGTGATCGTCGTGAACGCCGACAAGGTCGCGCTCACCGGTCAGAAGCTGCAGAAGAAGATGGCCTACCGTCACTCGGGCTACCCGGGCGGCCTGAAGTCGGTCTCCTACGCGGAGCTCCTGGAGAAGAACCCCGTCCGCGCCGTCGAGAAGGCGATCCGCGGCATGCTGCCCAAGAACTCCCTTGGTCGTCAGCAGCTCTCGAAGCTGAAGGTGTACGCCGGTGCCGAGCACCCGCACGCCGCGCAGCAGCCCAAGACGTACACCCTCGACCAGGTCGCGCAGTAAGCGCCGATCCGCAGCTAAGGATTCATCGTGGCGAACGACACCACCGACTTCCCGCAGAACTACTCGACCGAGACGCCCGCTGAGGCCGCGGTCGAGACCGTCCGTCCCGTCGTGAGCGTCCCCGGCGCCGCCGTGGGTCGCCGCAAGGAGGCCATCGCCCGCGTGCGCCTGGTCCCGGGCTCCGGCACCATCACGGTCAACGGCCGCACGTTCGAGGACTACTTCCCGAACAAGCTGCACCAGCAGCTCATCACCGACCCGTTCACGGTCCTCAACCTGACCGGTGCGTACGACGTGATCGCGCGCATCTCGGGTGGCGGCCCCTCGGGCCAGGCCGGCGCCCTGCGCCTCGCCATCGCCCGTGCGCTGAACGAGATCGACCGCGAGAACAACCGTCCGACCCTGAAGAAGGCCGGCTTCCTCACGCGTGACGCCCGCGTCATCGAGCGCAAGAAGGCCGGTCTCAAGAAGGCCCGCAAGGCCTCGCAGTTCTCGAAGCGTTAATCGGAGCCTCCTCCGATGCCGCTTTTCGGCACGGACGGCGTGCGAGGGCTTGCCAACGGCACCCTCACCGCCGACCTTGCTCTGTCCCTGGCCCAGGCGACCGCCGTCGTCCTGGGCCAGGGCCGTTCCGCCGAGCAGCGACGCGCCCAGGGCCGTCGCGCTCGCGCCGTCATCGCCCGGGATCCCCGCATCTCGGGTGAGTTCCTCGCCGCCGCCGTCTCGGCCGGCCTGGCCTCGTCGGGCGTCGACGTCTACGACGCCGGCGTCATCCCCACGCCGGCCCTGGCGTTCCTCATCGGCGACTTCGAGGCCGACTTCGGGATCATGATCTCGGCCTCGCACAACCCGGCTCCCGACAACGGGATCAAGGTGTTCGCGCGCGGCGGGGTCAAGCTGCCCGACGTGGTCGAGCGCCGCATCGAGGCCAACCTCGGCGGCCCCGACCTGCTGCCCACCGGCGCCGACGTCGGCCGCATCCGCCGCTTCAGCGACGCCGAGGACCGCTACCTGATCCACCTGCTCGCGTCGCTGCCCAACCGCCTCGACGGCATCCACGTGGTGCTCGACTGCGCCCACGGCGCGGCGTCCGGCGTCTCGCCCGACGCGTTCCGCGACGCCGGCGCGCGCGTGACGGTGATCGGCGCCGATCCCGACGGCATCAACATCAACGACGGCGTCGGATCCACGCACCTCGACCACCTCGCCGAGGCGGTCGTGCGGCTGGGCGCCGACGTGGGCATCGCGCACGACGGCGACGCCGATCGCTGCCTCGCCGTGGACGCGAACGGACGCGTCGTCGACGGCGACCAGATCATGGCGATCCTCGCCGCCTCGATGCACGAGCGCGGCCACCTCGCGAACGACACCCTCGTCGCCACCGTGATGAGCAACCTCGGCCTGCACCGGGCCATGCGCGAGCGCGGCATCGACGTGGTGCAGACCGCGGTCGGCGACCGCTACGTGCTCGAGGCGATGACCGAGGGCGGCCATTCCCTCGGCGGCGAGCAGTCCGGGCACGTCATCATGAGCGAGTTCGCCACGACCGGCGACGGCGTGCTGACAGGCCTGCACCTCGTGGCCGAGATGGCGCGCACCGGCAAGTCGCTGGCCGAGCTCGCCTCGATCATGACGGTCTACCCGCAGGTGCTCGTGAACGTGAAGGACGTCGATCGCGAGCGCGTCTCCGACCCCGTCGTGCAGGACGCCGTGGCGGCCGTCACGGCGGAGCTCGGCGAGACCGGGCGCGTGCTGCTGCGCGCGTCGGGCACGGAGCAGCTCGTCCGCGTGATGGTGGAGGCCGCCGACGAGGCGACCGCGCACCGCCACGCCGACGCCCTCGCCGAGGTCGTCCGGGAGCGTCTCGCGCTGTAAGGGCAACCCGATCGGTCGACGCGTCAGCCGCGGATCTCGAGCTCCTCGATGCGCCGCAGCATGACGCCCTCGCGCAGCGCCCACGGGCTGACCTCGAGTTCCTCGACGCCGAGTGAGGCCATCGCCTCGTGCAGCACCACGGCCCCGGCCGTGATCTGGAACGTGCGGTCGGCCGTGATGCCCGGCAGCTCCTGACGCGCGGTCGCCGGGATGCGGGCGAGCACCGGGATCCACGACGCCAACGACTCGCGCGGCAGCATCCACCGCTCCATCTCCGACCAGCCCGGGCGGCGGTGCCCCGCCAGCCGGGCGAGCGAACGGATCGTCTTCGACGAGCCGACCACGTGATCCGGACGCGGCAGCTTCGCGAACCGCTTCGCCACGGGCCGCAGCACCTCGGCGGCGTGCTCGCGCAGGCGCTCGAGCGCCCGTTCTCCCGGCGGATCCTTCGGCAGGAAGCCGATCGTCATCCGTCCGGCGCCCAACGGCACCGACTCCGCGGCCTGCGGCAGCTCCTCGCTGCCGCCGGCGATCTCGAGCGAGCCGCCACCGATGTCGAACAGCAGGATCCGCCCGGCCGACCACCCGAACCAGCGGCGCACGGCCAGGAACGTCAGCCGCGCCTCGTCCGCGCCGCCGAGCACCTGCAGGGGCTGACCGATCACATCCTCGATGCGGGCGATCACCTCGGGGCCGTTGCGGGCCTCCCGCACCGCGGAGGTGGCCGTGGCGACGAGCTCGGCCACACCCTCCTGCGCCGCGACGCGCTTGGCCTTGCGCACGGCCCGCAGGATCGCCGTCACGCCGGCGTCGGTGATCGCGCCGCGGTCGTCGAGGTAGCGCATGAGGCGCAGCACGCTCTTCTCGCTCGTGGTGGCGAGGGGGCGCCCGCCGGGACGGGCGTCGGCCACGAGCAGATGCACGGTGTTCGATCCGATGTCGAGGACGCCCAGACGCATACGGCAACGGTATCCGCAGAGACCGGGGTGCACCGCCCGTGCGGCCGGCGCCGGCCGCGCGGCTACGATGTTGCGGATGAGCGCCGCAGACGGATCCCTCCCGCACTCCCGGTACCGGGAGATCGCGCGCGCCGATTGGGCGCGGCTCGCGGCCGGCATGGATCAGCCGCTCACCGAGCAGGAGATCGTGCAGATCCGCGGCATCGGCGACCGCCTCGACATCACCGAGGTCCGCGACGTGTACCTGCCGCTGAGCCGCCTGCTCAGCATCTGGGCCAAGGCGCACCGCGCGATCGGCAGCGACGTGAGCGGCTTCCTCCGCGAGGACGACACCACCACGCCCTTCGTCGTGGGCGTGGCCGGATCGGTCGCCGTGGGCAAGTCGACGATCGCGCGCCTGCTGCGCGAGCTCATGAGCCGCTGGTCGGCCACGCCGCGCGTGGAGCTGATCACGACCGACGGCTTCCTCTATCCCAACGCCGAGCTCGAGCGCCGGGGCCTGATGGCGCGCAAGGGCTTCCCCGAGTCGTACGACCGGCGGGCGCTCGTGGAGTTCCTCACGAAGGTCAAGAGCGGCGAGGAGGTCGTGCACGCGCCGTTCTACTCGCACGTGCGCTACGACATCGTTCCCGACGCGCAGGTGACGGTGCGCCGGCCCGATGTCGTGATCGTCGAGGGGCTCAACGTGCTGCAGCCGCCGCCGTCGCCCAACGAGGTGGCGGTGAGCGACTTCTTCGACTTCTCCATCTACGTCGATGCCGAGACCGAGCACATCACCAACTGGTACGTGAACCGCTTCCTCGCCCTGCGCGAGGGCGCGTTCTCGAACCCGGCGTCGTACTTCAACGTCTTCGCGAACCTCAGCGACGAGGAGGCCGTGCAGACCGCGCTCGGCTACTGGAACGACATCAACATGCCGAACCTCATCGAGAACGTGTTGCCCACCAAGCACCGCGCCACCCTCGTGCTGCGCAAGGGCGCCGACCACGGCGTCGAGTCGGTGCTCCTGCGGAAGGTTTAAGGCCTCAAGGTCTCGACTCCGCCGCTTCGCGGCTCCGCTCGACCCGTCTCCGCTCCGCGGCTGCGCCGCTCCGGTCGACGAGCCGTGGTGATTGCGGCGCATCACGAGTGTGACCCCGCGGGCTCGTCGACCGAGCGCAGCGAGCGGAGACGGCTCGAGCGAGCGCAGCGAGTCGAGAGCTCGGGACCTCGAGCCGTGGTGCTTGCGGCGCATCGCGAGTGTGACCCCGCGGGCTCGTCGACCGAGCGAAGCGAGCGGAGACGGCTCGAGCGGAGCGCAGCGGAGTCGAGAGCGCGAGCCGCAACCCACCGCGCGCCGCAACCGCGCCCCGCGCCGGCTCCCAGGCGCGCGAACCTAGAATCGTTCGCATGTGTGGAATCGTCGGCTATGTCGGTCCTCGCGAGAGCCAGGACATCCTCCTCGCGGGCCTCGCCCGTCTCGAGTACCGCGGGTATGACTCCGCGGGGATCGCGGTGATCGACGCCGACGGCGAGCTGCACGCCGCGAAGAAGGCCGGCAAGCTCGCCCGCCTGCGCGAGCAGCTCGATCTGGCGCCCATCCCCGCGGGCACCACGGGCATCGGCCACACCCGCTGGGCCACCCACGGCGGCCCGACCGACGAGAACGCGCACCCGCACCTCGCCGACGACGACCGCCTGGCCGTGATCCACAACGGCATCATCGAGAACTTCGCCGAGCTGCGCGCCGAGCTCACCGCCCAGGGCTACACCTTCCGCAGCCAGACCGACACCGAGGTGGCGGCCGTGCTGCTCGGGCGCGAGTACCGCGCGCACGACGGCGACCTCGTCGCGGCGTTCCGGTCCGTGGCCTCGCGGCTGCAGGGCGCGTTCACGCTGCTGGCCATGCACAAGGACCTGCCCGGCCTCGTCGTCGGCGCCCGCCGCAACTCGCCGCTGGTGATCGGCCTCGGCGAGGGCGAGAACTTCCTCGGCTCCGACGTCGCCGCCTTCGTGGAGCACACCCGTCGCGCGCTCGCCATCGGCCAGGACCAGATCGTCGCGATCACCCCCGACGCCGTCACCGTCACCGACTTCGACGGCAACGAGGTCGAGGCCTCGCCGTTCGAGGTGATGTGGGACGCCTCCGCCGCCGAGAAGGGCGGCTGGTCGAGCTTCATGGCCAAGGAGGTCGCCGAGGAGCCCGAGGCCGTCGCCAACACGATCCTCGGCCGCGTCAAGGACGGCCAGGTCGTCATCCCCGAGCTCGACGGCATGGACGAGCTGTTCGCGGGCGTGCAGCGCATCATCATCGTCGCCTGCGGCACGGCCTCGTACGCCGGCCAGGTCGGCAAGTACGCGATCGAGCAGTGGGCCCGGATCCCCGTGGACGTCGAGCTGGCGCACGAGTTCCGCTACCGCGACCCGATCGTCGGCCCCGAGACGCTCGTCGTCTCGATCAGCCAGTCGGGCGAGACCATGGACACGCTCATGGCCGTCAAGGAGGCCGCCCGCCTCGGCGCCAAGACGCTGTCGATCTGCAACACCCAGGGTGCGACGATCCCGCGCGAATCCGACGCGATCGTCTACACGCACGCCGGTCCGGAGGTCGCCGTCGCGTCGACCAAGGCCTTCGTCGCCCAGATCACCGCGCTGTACCTGCTGGCGCTGCACGTGGGCCGCATTCGGGGCACCGTCTCGCCGGCCGAGGCGGCGCGCAGCATCCACGAGCTCGAGGCCCTGCCCGAGAAGATCCGCTGGATCCTCGAGAACGAGCAGGAGCACATTGAGCAGCTCGCGCACTGGATGGCCGACACCCGCTCGGTGCTGTTCCTCGGCCGCCACGTGGGCTTCCCGATCGCGCTCGAGGGCGCGCTCAAGCTCAAGGAGCTGTCGTACATCCACGCCGAGGGCTTCGCCGCCGGCGAGCTCAAGCACGGCCCGATCGCCCTCATCGAGCCCGGCCAGCCGGTCTTCGTCATGGTGCCCTCGCCCCGCGGCGCCGCGACGCTGCACGCCAAGGTCGTCTCGAACATCGAGGAGATCCGCGCCCGCGGCGCCCGCGTGATCGCGATCGCCGAGGAGGGCGACGTGGCCGTGCTGCCTTTCGCTGACGAGGTGCTGCGCATCCCGCTGGCCGGCCCGATCTTCGAGCCGATCCTCGCGGTCGTGCCGCTGCACATCTTCGCCATGGGCCTGGCCAACGCCAAGGGCCTCGACGTGGATCAGCCCCGCAACCTCGCGAAGTCCGTCACGGTCGAGTGAGCGGGGCCCGCGCGTGATCATCGGGATCGGCGTGGACGTGGTCGACATCGATCGCTTCCAGAAGCAGATCGAGGGGTCGCCGCGCCTGGCCGAGCGGCTGTTCAGCGCGCACGAGCGCGAGCTGCCGCTGCGCTCGCTCGCCGCCCGCTACGCCGCCAAGGAGGCGCTGATCAAGGCGCTGGGCGGATCCGACGGCGTCAGCTGGCAGGAGATCGAGGTGCCGCGTCTGGGCGAGCGCCGCGCGCCCGCCTACGTGCTCACGGGCGCCACGGCAGCCACCCTCGCCGCGCGCGGCATCACGCGCACGCACCTGTCGCTGTCGCACGACGGCGGCCTCGCCGTGGCGTACGCGGTGCTCGAGGGCGACGACGCATCGACGCGGGAAGCCGGTGGCGAGCGGCTCCCTGCATCGGAACCGACGGAGTCCGCCGATGAGTGAGCTGCGCGAGGCGGTGATCGACGCCGGCGCGATCGAGCGCAACACCCGCGAGCTGCGGCGGCTGGCGCACACGCGCGAGTTCATCGCGGTGGTCAAGGCCGACGGCTACGGGCACGGGGCGGTCACGGCCGCCCGCGCGGCGCTCGCGGGCGGGGCGACGCGGCTCGGCGTCGCCGACCTGGCCGAGGCGCACGAGCTGCGCGGCGCGGGGATCGACGCGCCGGTCATCGCCTGGCTGCACGGGCCCGACGCGGACTTCGCGCGCGCGGCGGCGGCCGGCGTGGAGCTCGGCGTCTCGAGCGTCGCGCAGCTGCAGCGGGTCGCGGCCGCGGGGCGCGAGGTCGGCGTGCACCTCAAGCTCGAGACCGGGCTGGGGCGCAACGGCGCCGCGCCGGACGAGTGGGAGGCGCTGTTCGACCTCGCCGCCGACCTCCAGGCGCGCGGCGCGATCCGCGTGGAGGGCCTGTTCAGCCACCTCAGCGGCACCTCGCCCGACGACGACCGCGCGCAGGTGCGGGTGTTCGAGCACGGCATCGCCCGCGCCGCCGCGCGCGGCGTGCGCCCGGTGATCCGCCATCTCGCCGCGACCGCCGCGGCGATCACGCTGCCCGAGACCCGCTTCGACGCCGTCCGCGTGGGGATCGGGCTCTACGGGCTCTCGCCCCTGCACGACCTCACCTCCGCCGGCCTGCGGCTGACCCCGGCGATGACGCTGCGCACGCGGGTCGCCGCCGTGCGGCGCGTCGCCGCCGGCCACGGCGCCTCGTACGGCTACCTGCACCGCGCGGAGCGCGAGACCACGTTCGCGCTCGTGCCCCTGGGCTACGCCGACGGCATCCCGCGGCAGGCGTCGGGGCGCGGGCCGGTGACGATCGGAGGCCGACGCTTCACGGTGGCCGGACGGATCGCGATGGACCAGTTCGTCGTCGACGTGGGCGACGCGCCCGTCGCGGTGGGCGACGAGGTGGTGCTGTTCGGCGATCCCGCGACCGGGGCACCCGCCGTGGAGGAGTGGGCGGCCGCCGCCGACACGATCAACTACGAGATCGTCACGCGCATCGGCAACCGCGTCGTGCGGACGGAGGTGTAGGGGTGGTTTCGACTCGCTTCGCTCGCTCAACCCGTCTCCGCTCGCTTCGCTCCGTCGACGAGCCGCGGGGTCTCGGGCTCGTCGACCGGAGCGGCGAAGCCGCGGAGCGGAGACGGGTCGAACGGAGTGAGCGAAGCGAACCCAATCGAGTCCGTCGGAGGTGGGACAGATGATCCCCGATGAGCTGCTGGGGCGGCACGACATCGCCTCGGCCGCCGACATGGAGGCGCTGGGCGAGCGGATCGGGCGCGGCCTCGTCGCCGGCGACCTCCTCGTGCTCACCGGCCCGCTCGGCGCCGGCAAGACGACCCTCACGCGCGGGATCGCGGCCGGGCTGGGCGTGCGCGGGCCGATCCAGAGCCCGACGTTCGTCATCGCCCGCACCCACCCGTCGCTCGTCGGCGGCGCGCCGCTCGTGCACGCCGACGCGTACCGCGTGGGAGATGCGATGGAGCTCGACGACCTCGACATCGACGCCGACGCCTCCGTCGTGGTGATGGAGTGGGGCCGCGGCAAGGTCGAGGGCCTGCGCGAGACGTGGTGGGACATCGAGATCGAGCGCCCCGTCGGCGGCCGCGGCATGGACGGCTGCGACGTCACGCGGTCGGCCGAGGAGCTCGACGCCGACGCGCCCCGCGTGGTCACGATCACCCGCATGCCCTGATCTGTGGATAAGCGCGGTGCGCGGGGCGCGTGCCGATAGCCTGACCGCATGACGGGGAGCCAGGCAGGACCGGGAATGCCGCTGCGGGACTACCGCATCCATCGCTACGTCAACGCGTTCTGTCCCCGCTGCCACGAGGAGGACCCCGATCGGCCGCTCGCCGAGGTGCGGCGGCTGTCGGGCTGGCTCGCCAACCGCGACGGGCGGATCTGGCTCGAGCGCGGCTGCCCCGATCACGGCCTCATCCGCACCCTGTACGACGAGTCGGCCGAGATCCTGACGTACCTCGAGCAGTGGACGGCGCCGACGAAGGTGCACGAGCCCGACATGATCGGCAACTTCAAACCGGTGCCGTCGGCGTACGAGGATGGGCTGCCGCAGATGCAGACGCAGCACACGTGCATCCTGCTCGAGGACATCACCGATCACTGCAACCTGCGCTGCCCCACCTGCTTCGCCGAGTCCAGCCCGGCCCAGGCGGCCGTCGCGCCGCTGGCCGAGGTGCTCGCCTCGGTCGATGCCCGGCTCGCACGCGAGAACGGCCGGATCGACGTGCTCATGCTCTCGGGCGGCGAGCCGACGCTGTACCCGTGGCTCGAGCAGCTGCTCGAGCACCTCGTGACCCGCCCGATCGTGCGCATCCTGATCAACTCGAACGGGCTGCGGATCGCCAACGACGACGCGTTCGTCGAGGTGCTCAAGCGCCACCGCGAGCGCGTGGAGATCTACCTCCAGTACGACGGCGAGTCGAAGGAGGCGTCGGCCTATCACCGCGGCGCCGACATCCGCCGGTTCAAGGAGCGCGCGCTCGAGCGGCTCTCGGCCGCCGGGGTGTTCACAACCCTCACGATGACGGCGGCCCTCGGCGTCAACGACGGCGAGATCGGCGCGGTCATCCGGCGCGCGCTCGAGACGCCGTTCGTCGGCGGCGTCACGATCCAGCCCGTGTTCGGCTCCGGTCGCTCGGCCGGCATCGACCCCGACGACCGGCTCACCCACGGCGGCGTGCTGGCGCGCCTGGGCCCGCAGACCGACGACCTCGTGACGTGGCGCGATCTCACGGCCCTGCCGTGCAGCCACCCGCACTGCTGCTCGGTGGGCTACCTGCTGCAGGACGACGCGGGGGAGTGGAAGTCGCTCGTGGGCCTCATCGGGCACGACCGGCTCAAGGAGTTCCTCGAGCTCGAGCCCGACCTCATCGCCAACCGGATCGCCGACTCGAACGTCAACAAGAAGATCCGCGAGGTCGTCAAGGCCTCCCTGCTCGATCTGCTCAGCGAGCAGTCCTCGCTGTCGCACCCGTCGATGATCGACATCTGGCGCGACATCTGCCAGGCCTGCGACCTGGGCATCGGCACCCTCGCCACCCTCGCCGCCTCGAAGCTGCCCGGCCAGCACGGCCGGCTGCGCAAGCTGCTCGGCGCGCGCGTCAAGCGCATCACGATCAAGCCCTTCATGGACATCAACACGATGATCGAGGAGCGCCTCACGCAGTGCTGCGTGCACGTGGCGACGGTGAACGAGACCACCGACGCCCACCAGTGCGCCCCGTTCTGCGCCGTGCAGGCGTGGGCGCCGCTCTCGCGCACGCGCCTGTCCACGGCCACGGGATCGCGGCGGCTCGAGCCGAGCCTCGGCCCGGTGCGCAAGACCCTGCCGCTGGTGGCGACATGAGCGCCTACGACGGCCTGAACCAGTACGACGCCACGGTCGGCGACCCCAAGCCGGCCTTCGATCCGCTTCGGCTCTGCGTCTACACGACCGTCGCGGTGCTCGCCTGCCTGCTCGGACCGGTGGCGGTGCTCGCGTTCGCCCTCGTCGCGATCGCCGGGTACGCCCGCGCGCGCCGCGCCGGACTGCTCCGCTCGCGGTGCAAGCTGGGCGACACTCGCCTCGTGCTGCTCTACCTCGCGGTCATCGCGGCGCTCGCCGCGGCGGCGATCCCGCTGTGGGTGATGCTCTGGATCCGGCTGGTCGGGTGAGGCCGTGTTCCCCACGCTGCAGGATCTCGCCGGCTGGCTGCCGCCGCTCGACACCCATTCCGCGTTCGTCGCCCTCGGTGTGACGCTCGGCGCCCTCGTCTTCGTCGTCGAGAAGCGGCGCCGCGGGATCACCGACTACCGCGTCTGGTATCTCCTGCTCGGTGCGCTGATGGGCGCCTCGATCCTGGCCCGGCTGGGCACGTGGGCCCAGCACCTGGACCCCTCGAAGAACCTCAGCCTCGTGGAGCAGCTGTCGTACGGCAACGCGTCGATGCTCTCGGCGCTCGTGGGGGCGTGGCTCGGCGTGCACGTCGCGAAGCGGATCGTCCGCTACCCCGATCGCTCCGGCGACCTGTTCGCGCCCGCCGTCGCGCTCGCGATGGGCGTGGGCCGGTTCGGCTGCCTGCTCACCGAGAACCCCGGCACCCCCACGCACGCACCCTGGGGCATCGTGCTCGACGAGGCCGCCGCCGCGTACACCGGCAGCGTGGCGGGCGTGCCGCTGCACCCGAGCTTCGTGTACGAGATCGTCTTCCACCTCGCGGCCTTCGCGCTGCTGTGGTTCTGGGTGCGCCATCGCGCCATCGCCGCCGGCGAGACCCTCACGCTCTACGTCGCCGCCTACGGCGTCTTCCGCTTCCTCGTGGAGTTCGTCCGCGGCAACGAGATCGCGTGGCTCGGGCTGACCCGGCCGCAGCTGTTCCTGCTCGTGACGATGCCGCTCCTGTTCGCCCGGATCGCCTGGATGATCCGCACCGGCCGCTTCCGCGCCGCCCCGGCCGCCGCCCCGACAGAGAGGACCGTCCCGGATGAGCAACCCGCCTGACCAGCCCGCCGTGCCGCCCGGCGAGGGGCCCTCGGAGCCCGAGCGCGTCGTGCCGCCCGAGCCCGCCGCCGACCCGCCGGCGTGGACCCCGCCTGGCGGCGACGCCCCGCAGGCGCCGCCGATCCCGCCCGCGCCGACGCACGCGCAGCCGTATGCGCAACCGGGGCCGCAGGGGGCGATGCCACCGTACGGGCCCCCGGGCGCGGCGCCGGGGCAGCCGTACGCCGGGCCGTACCCGTACGCCTACCCCGCCCCGGCGGCGCCGCCGCGTCAGGTCGGCGGTCTCGCCTTCGGGTGGGGTGTGCTGATCGGCCTCCTCGGCGCGGTGCTCGTGCAGGTGGCCGCGATCACGATCCTGATGACCCCGTCGGGCTTCTTCGGTCTCCTCCTCATCGCGCTGCTGTTCGTCGCCGGCATCGTCCTCGTCTGCCTCCGCGCCACCCGGAGCCTCGGCGTCGGCGTGCTGATCAGCGTCGCGGCGATGCCGATCGTCATCTTCGGCACCTGCGTCGTGGTCCTCTCGGGGGTCTGACCGCCCGCCCGGCCCTGTGGATAAGTCCCGCGCGGGCGGGGCGGGCGTCGTTAGCGTGGCGGCATGACGGCGAGCGCGACCTCGGGGACCTGGCCCGATCCGGGCGCGCCCGGGGCCGGTCCGGGCGCGCGCGCCGACGCGGACGAGCTGATCGTGCCGCCCGAGCCGCCGCTGCCCGCGCCACCGGAGCCCGAGCCCGAGCCGGAGCCCGAGCCCGAGCCCGAGCCTGAGCCCGAAGCCGAGCCAGAGCCGGAGCCCGCCCTGCTGCCGGGGCTCCCTCCCGCCGAGGTCGTCCCCCGCGGGTGGATGCCCCGGCAGATCGGCGGCATCTGGTTCGGGGTCGGGGTGGCGATCGGCTGGCTGGGCGGGATCGTGTTCCAGTACGCGTCGCTGTGGACCGAGGAGGGGTTTCCCCTCTCCTCCGAGCACACGCTCCTCGTCCTGCTCGCCGCCGGTCTCGTGCTGACGTGCATCCGCCGCACCTGCAGCTTCGGGATCGGCGCCCTCGTGAGCCTGCCCTTCGCGCCCCTGCTGGTGTTCAGCCGTCTCGTCGACCTGATCTCGCCGCTGCTGCTGCTGCTGGGCTGACCCTCAGCGATCCCCGGATCGCGCGCGGATACCCTGGAGGGGTGATCCTGGCCGTCGATACGTCGCTGGGCTCGGCCGTCGCGGTGGTCGGGCTCGACGGCTCCGTGCGCGGTTCGGCCGCGAGCGAGAGCCCCCGCGGGCATGCCGAGGTGATCGGCGATCTGCTCGTGCGCGCGCTCGCCGAGGCGGGCGCGACCCCCGGCGACATCACGCACGTCGCTGCCGGCATGGGGCCGGGCCCGTTCACCGGCCTGCGCATCGGCATCGCCGCCGCCCGCGCCTTCGCGCAGGGCCGGGGCCTGCCGGTGATCCCCGTCGTCAGCCACGACGCGATCGCGTTCGCCCACCTGCTGCGCCGGGCCGACGACGAGGCGGCCGCGGGCCACGCGATGGTGCCCGCCGACGCCGACCCCACGTTCTCGATCGTCACCGACGCGCGCCGCCGCGAATGGGCCGTGTCGTCGTACACCACCCTCGACGACGACGGCATCCCGCTTCGCACGCGCGGACCGGAGCTCGAGCCGGCCCGGACCGAGGGCTACGTCCCCGTGCTCACCACCGCCGTCTCCGCCGGGGCGCTCGGCGCCCTCGCCGCGCGCATGATCGCGGCGGGTCGCGTCGAGCCGATGGCCGAGCCGCTGTACCTGCGCTCGCCCGACGTGGTCGAGGGCCACACGCCCAAGCGGGTGAGCGCATGAGCGCCGCCGCGATCCGGCCCGCCACGATCGACGACCTCGCCGCGATCATGGCGATCGAGCGGGCGTCGTTTCCCACCGACGCCTGGAGCGAGGCGATGATGGCCGAGGAGCTGCGCAGCCCCTACGGCGCCTACGTCGTCGTGGAGCAGGCCGGCCGCATCGTCGGCTACGCGGGCCTGCGCGCGCTCCCGGGCGCGAGCGACGGCGACATCCAGACGATCGCGCTGAGCGCCGAGGCGCGCGGCCGCGGCCAGGGCCGCACCCTGCTGCGGCACGTGATCGACGAGGCCGCCCGGCGCCGCGTGCGGGAGCTGTTCCTCGAGGTGCGGGCGGACAACCCCGTGGCGCAGCGCCTGTACGCCTCCGAGGGGTTCGCCGAGATCGGCGTGCGCCCGAACTACTACCAGCCCGACGGCGTGGACGCGATCATCATGAAGCTCGACGTGCGCGCCTGGGACGCGGCCCGCGCCGCCATCCCGGCCGAGGCGGGAGCCTGCACATGAACCGCGTCGAACCCCTCGTGCTCGGCATCGAGACCAGCTGCGACGAGACCGGCATCGGGATCGTGCGGGGTCGCACGCTGCTGAGCAACACGATCGCCAGCAGCATGGACGAGCACGCCCGCTACGGCGGTGTCGTGCCCGAGGTCGCCGCCCGCGCGCACCTCGAGGCGCTGCAGCCGGCCATCGAGCGCGCCGTGGCCGAGGCCGGCATCCGCCTGGCCGATCTCGACGCCGTCGCCGTCACGAGCGGCCCCGGCCTCGCCGGCGCGCTCATGGTGGGCGTCGGGGCCGCCAAAGCGCTCGCCGTCTCGCTCGGCAAGCCGCTCTACGCGGTCAACCACCTCGTCGGGCACATCGCCGCCGACATCCTCACCGCCGACTCCGAACCGCTCGAGTACCCGACCGTCGCGCTGCTCGTCAGCGGCGGACACACGTCGCTGCTGCTCGTGCGCGATCTCACCACCGACGTCGAGCTGCTGGGCGAGACCGTCGACGACGCGGCGGGGGAGGCCTTCGACAAGGTCGCCCGGATCCTCGGCCTGCCCTACCCGGGCGGTCCGCAGATCGACCGGGCCGCGCAGGGCGGCGATCCCACCGCGATCCGCTTCCCGCGCGGGCTGTCGCGGGCGAGCGATCGCGAGAAGCACCGCTGGGACTTCTCGTTCTCGGGCCTGAAGACCGCCGTGGCGCGCTGGATCGAGCAGCGCGAGGCGGCCGGCGAGGAGATCCCGCTCGCCGACGTCGCGGTGAGCTTCCGCGAGGCCGTGGTCGACGTGCTCGTGAGCAAGGCGCTCGACGCGTGCGCGGCGCACGGCGTTCCGCGCCTGCTGCTCGGCGGCGGCGTGATCGCCAACCGCCGCCTGCGCGAGGTGGCGCTCGAGCGCGCGGCCGCGCAGGGCGTGACCGTGCGCATCCCGCCGCTGAGCCTGTGCACCGACAACGGCGCGATGATCGCCGGCCTCGCCGCCGAGCTCATCGCCTCGGGCCGCCCGGCCTCCACGCTGGCTTTCGGTGCCGACTCGACGCTGCCCGTGACCGAGATCCAGGTGGCGGAGTCCGGCCCGACCGCCGTGGCGCAGCCGCACCTCGCCGGGAGCGGCTCGTCGTGAGCGACGCCGTCCGCGACGCCGACGACCCCGCGGTGCAGACCCGCCGCCGGGCGTACGAACGCGTGGCGACGGACGCGGTGGAGCTCATCGAGAACCTCGTCCACGACGCGCCGCCGCCGCTGCCCGCGCGCGAATCCGCCGCGGCCCCGCCCCCGGCCCGTCGCCGCGGCCGCCCGCTGGCCGCGGCCTCGCTGACCGCGTCGGTGTTCGGCCTGACGCTGTCGTGGCTGATGCCCTTGGCCATGCCGGTGTCGATCCTGGGCTCCGTGCTCGCCATCATCGCCCTTCGCCGCACGTGGGAGCAGCGCGAGCCGGCGTGGTGGGGCCTGGGCCTGGGGATCGCCGGGGCGGCGTGCGCGTCGTTCTGGGTGGGCTGGATCATCACGCAGCTGAACGCCGTCTCCGCCGGCTGATCCGATCCGGCCCGGCGATGCCCTTCGGCCGCCGGGGCCGACGACCTACGATGGGGTCATGAGCGACACCCTTCCTGCGATCGCGTTCATCGGTGCCGGATCGATGGGAGGCGCGATCGTGCGCGGCCTCGCGGCGAGCGGCGTGCCCGTGGACGGCCCCATCCGGGTGACCAACCGGACGGCCGCCCGCGCCGCGACCCTCGCGGGGATCGACGGCGTGGAGAGCATCGCGCTCGAGGAGCGGCCCGAGGGCAACGCCGAGGCCATCGCCGCCTCGCGCGTGGTGGTGCTGGGCGTCAAGCCGCAGCGCATGCCGGAGCTGCTCCACGACATCGCCCCGCACGTGCGCGACGACGCGATCGTCGTGACCCTGGCGGCGGGGGTGCCGCTGGCCACCTACGAGGCCGGGCTCCCGGGGGCGGCCGTCGTGCGGGCCATGCCGAACACCCCGTCGACCGTCGGCAAGGGCGTCACCGGCATCGCCGCCGGCACGCACGCCACCCCGGAGGATCTCGCGATCGTCCGGCGCCTGTTCGAGACCGTCGGCGAGGTGCTCGAGGTGCGCGGCGACGACGGCATCGACGCGATCTCGACGATCTCCGGATCCGGGCCGGCGTACGTGTTCCTGCTCATCGAGAAGCTGGCCGAGGCCGCCCGCCACCAGGGCTTCGGCGACGACGAGGCCCTGCTGCTGGCCCGCGGCACGTTCGCCGGCGCGACGGCGCTGCTCGACGCCGAGGGCGAGGAGCCCGCTGAGCTCCGCCGCCGCGTGACGAGCCCGCAGGGCACCACCGAGCGCGCGATCGCCGTGCTGCAGGACGCGCACCTCGATCAGGTGTTCGCCGACGCCACCGACGCCGCCTACGCGCGCGCCAAGGAGCTCGCGGGCGTCAACCCGACCCCCGCGACCGAGGTCATCATCCTCAAGTCCTCCGACTGACGCCTCGCGCGTCGTTTGCGCCGCCGCGCAATCGGCGTAGTCTCATCCCTCGTGATCCATCGAGCGCCCCGGGGCGCGGGCCTCGCGCGGGTCCAGGGGCTGGCGCGGCACGGACTCGCACCCGCCCAGGCCATCGTCACCGGCTTCGGGCTGGCGCTGCTGGTGGGCACCACCCTGCTGTGGCTGCCGATCTCGTCGACGCAGCGGCCGGCGACCTTCGTCGAGGCGCTCTTCACCGCCACGTCAGCGCTGTGCGTCACGGGGCTGACGGTGGTCGACACGGCGGTGTTCTGGACGCCGTTCGGCAAGCTCGTCATCCTGCTGCTCATCCAGGTCGGCGGGCTCGGGATCATGCTCTTCGCGGCCCTGGTGGGCCTCGTGCTGGCCCGCAAGCTCTCGGTGCGGGCGCGGATCAACACGGTCGTCGAGGCGAAGGCCTTCGGGGTGCCCGACGTGCGGCGGCTGGCCCGCAACATCTTCCTCACCTCGATCGCCATCGAGGCGGTCGTCGCGGCGCTGCTGTTCGTGCGGTTCGTCAGCGGCTACGGCTACGACGCGGGCAAGGCTCTTTGGCACGGCGTCTTCCACTCGGTGTCGTCGTTCAACAACGCCGGCTTCGCCCTGTACACCGACAACATGATGGGCTTCGTCGCCGACCCCTGGGTGTCGCTGCCGATGTGCGCGGCGATCATCCTCGGCGGCGTCGGCTTCCCCGTGCTGCGCGAGCTGGCGCGCGAATGGCGCCGGCCCCTGCACTGGTCGATGAACACGCGCATCGTGCTGCCGGCGACGATCGTGCTCCTCGTGCTCGGCTCGCTCGCGATCACGGTGATCGAGTGGGAGAACCCCGGCACGCTGGGCGACAAGGACCCCGCGACGCGTGTGCTCGCCGGCTTCTATCACGCCGTGCAGACACGCACCGCGGGCTTCAACTCGCTCGACATCGGCGCGATGCACGACGAGACCTGGCTCATCATGGACATCCTCATGTTCATCGGCGGCGGCCCCGCCGGCACCGCGGGCGGCATCAAGATCACGACCTTCGCCGTGCTGCTGTTCATCCTCTGGACCGAGCTGCGCGGCGGCACCGCCGTGAACATCTTCGGCAAGCGGCTGTCGCGATCGGTGCACCGCGAGGCGATCTCGGTCGTGCTCATGGCGCTCGCGGCGGTGATGGGCGCGACCGTCGCGATCCTCACAATGACCGATCTCGATCTCGATCGCGTGCTGTTCGAGGCGGTCTCGGCGTTCGCCACCGTGGGCCTGTCCACCGGCATCACCGCGACGCTGCCGCCGGCGGCCCAGCTCATCCTCGTGGCGCTCATGTTCCTCGGCCGCATCGGCCCGCTCACGCTCGGCTCGGCCCTCGCGCTGCGCGAGCGCCGCGTCGCCTACGAACTCCCCAAGGAGCGCCCCGTCATCGGCTGACGGCGCGGAAAGGACACATCATGGGATCGTTCCTGTCGTTCGGCGAGAAGGCGCGGCGCATCGCAGAGGCCGACTCCGTCGCCGTGATCGGCCTGGGTCGGTTCGGGCGCTCGCTCGCCCTGGAGCTGATGGCGTCAGGCACCGAGGTGCTCGGCATCGACGCCGACGAGACCATCGTGCAGGAGCTCAACGGCCAGCTCACCCAGGTGGTCCGGGCCGACGCCACCAAGGACGAGGTGCTCCGTCAGCTCGCGGTCCACCAGTTCGATCGCGTGGTCGTCGCCGTCAGCAGCGACCTGAAGGCGTCGATCCTGTGCGCGTCGCTGCTGCTGCAGCTCGGCGTTCCCGTGGTGTGGGCCAAGGCCACCGACGAGCAGCACGGCCGCATCCTCGAGCAGCTCGGCGTGCACCACGTCGTCTACCCCGAGTCCGACATGGGGCGTCGCGTCGCCCACCTCGTGCGCGGGGCGGCCAAGGACTACCTCGAGATCGAGGCCGGCTACGCCCTCGTCAAGGCCGCCGCACCCACCGAGCTGCACGGCGTCGCGCTCGGCGACACGGACCTGCGCCAGCGCCGGGGCGTCACGATCGCCGCCTGGCGCAGCGCCGCGGGGGAGTGGCAGTACGCCGACAACGCGACGGTGCTGCACGAGGGCGACACGGTCGTCGCGGTCGGGCCCACCCGCAACGTCGAGGCCTTCGCGCAGCTGCGCTGACGCCCGCGCGCAGCACGACGGCCCGTGCGCGCTGCCGCACACGGGCCGTCGCCGGCGGGGGTCACTTGTCGGTGAAGGCGTCCTTGACGTCGTCGCCGACCTTCTTGGCCTTGGCGCCGAGCTGCTCGCCCTTGCCCTCGGCCTCGAGCTCCTCGTTGTCGGTCGCCTTGCCGGCGCCCTCCTTGGCCTTGCCCACGAACTCCTCCGCGTTGTGCTTGATGTCGTCTCCGATGCCCATGTGGGGCTCCTTCCTGTCGGGGCGGCGTGGTGTGCCGCCGGTGGGTCGGTCTAGGCGCCGAGGCCGACGCGGTCGACCCGGCGGTGGTAGCGCATGCCCGCCAGGCCGCCGAGCACGGCGCCGACGAGCGTGACGATCGCGGCGCCCACGGCGGTGAGGATGCCGGTGGTCGTCGCGGTCTCCGGGGTGACGGGGATCCGCGGGAAGCCGTTGAACATCGCGAGGATGTCCCACTGGCTGCCGGCGATGGCGGTCACCACGGCCACGACGACGGCCACGACGATCGCCCACAGCCACACGGCGAAGCCCTGCTTGGCGCCGTTGAAGCGGGCCATGCGGCCGGCGACGTAGCCGCCCGCGAAGTACGACACGAGCAGCAGCACGCCCAGCACGATCGCGCCGAGGATGCCGACGGCCGCGGGGTTCTCGCCCGCCGCGTCGGTCGCCTCGCCCATCGAGGTGCCGGTGCCCAAGCTCACGCCCGCGCCCACGGCCGCCGCGAGGGCGGTGAGGAGCACCGCGGTGCCCATGGCGGCCAGCCAGCCGAAGAAGGCCGAGCCGAACTTCATGCCGCCGAACTCCTCGCGCTCGCGCGCCACGACGTCCTCGCGCAGCGTGCTGCGATCGTCGGCGACGGCGTCGACCCGGCGGTCGTCGTCGACCACGCGCCGGTCCTCGGCCACGCGCGCGTCGTCGCGCGGCAGCACCCGGGTCTCGGCATCGCCCCGGGCGTCCGCGCCGTGCCGGGTCTCGGCGTCGCGCCGAAGCGCGCCATCGGTGCGGGGGTCGTCGACACCGGCGCGGGTGGCGTCGGGGTCGTCGTAGCGGGGATCGAGCCGATCGTCGGCCACCCGCCGGTCCTCGGGCGGGACGCGCGGGTCCCGGCCGTCCTGCGTTCCCTGACTCATGCCGCCCACGCTACGGCGGTGTCGCGCGCGGTGAACCCCCGTTGCGAAAGCGGTCGCGCGGTCGTACCCTGTGTGGCCCCCGTGCGCCGTGGATCAGCGGTCGAGCGAGGCGAAGCGCTCCACGTCCTCGGCGGTGCCCGAGACGATGATGAGGTCGTGGTTGGTCACGACCGTGTTCGCCTCCGCATAGCGGAACGGCTTGCCCGGGCTCTTCACGCCGACGACCGTGACGTTGTACTTGGTGCGCACGCCCGACTCGTTCAGGCCGATGCCGCGGATGAACTTGGGCGGGTACATCTTGGTCAGCACGAAGTCGTCGTCGAAGCGGATGAAGTCGAGCATGCGCCCGCCCACGAGGTGCGCGACGCGCTCGCCGGCCTCGCGTTCGGGGTAGATGACGTGGTTCGCGCCGACGCGGGCGAGGATCTTGCCGTGCGACTGCGAGACGGCCTTGGCCCAGATCTGCGGCACCTTCAGGTCGACGAGGTTCGCGGTGATGAGCACCGAGGCCTCGATCGACGAGCCCACGGCCACGACCGCCACCTGGAAGTCGGCGGCGCCCACCTGCTTGAGCGCGTCGATGCTGCGCGCGTCGGCCTGGACGGCGTGCGTCACCCGCTCCGACCACTTCTGCACGAGCTCGAGGTTCTCGTCGATCGCGAGCACGTCGCGGTCGAGGCGATCGAGCTCCCCGGCGCACGCGGCGCCGAAGCGACCGAGCCCGATCACCAGGACGGGAGCGTCGTTGCGGATCTGCTCAACCAACGATCGGCCTTTCGACGGGGAGGGAGTAGAGCTGGGAGCGGGACGTGGCCGCCACCGCTGCGGCAAGAGTGACTGTACCAACGCGGCCCATGAAGATCGTCGTCGCCAGCACGTACAGGGCCGAGTCGGGCAGCGTCTCGGTGAGCCCGGTCGACAGGCCCACCGTCGCGAAGCCGGAGATCACGTCGAAGAGCACCTCGGCGATCGGCGCGTGCGTGATCTGGGCGATGACGATGGTGGCGAGCGCGACGATCGTCGCACCCCAGGCGAGGACGGCCACGGCGACGCGCTGCACGTCGCTGGGCACGCGGCGGCCGAACGCCTCGACGCTGCGGCGCCCCTTGGCCTCGGACCACACGCTCAGCGCGAGCACGGCCAGGGTGGTGACCTTGATGCCGCCCGCGGTCGACGCCGAGCCGCCGCCGACGAACATGAGCATCGAGCCGACCACCATGCTCGACCCGTACAGCTCGCCGATGTCGACGACCGCGAAGCCGCCGGATCGCGTCATCGCCGACATGAAGAACGACTGGAACACGGTGTCGGAGGCGTTCATCGAGCCGTACGTGCCGGGGTTGCCGTACTCCAGCGCGAGGAACGCCACGGCGCCGGCGAAGAACAGGATCACCGTGGTGACGAGCGTGAGCTTGACGTGCAGCGACCACCGGCGCGGCCGTAGCAGGTCGCGCGAGAGGGCGTAGATCACGGGGAAGCCGATGCTGCCGAGGAAGACGGCCACCATGATCACGGTGAGGAAGAAGTAGTCGTGCCCGAACACGGCGATGCCGCCGGGGTTGGGCGTGAAGCCGGTGTTCGTGAACGCCATCGCGGCGTAGTACGGCGCGTACCAGGCCGCCTCGAGCCACGAGTAGCCGGCCGAGACGATCGGCAGGTAGAGGAGCGCGGCCGTGGTGGCCTCGATGATGAGGGTCGACAGCGCCACCGTGCGCAGCAGCTGACCCACCTCGCCCAGGCGCACGGCCTGCGACTCGCTCACCGCGCCGCCGTGGGCGCGCAGCGGGTTCGTGTCGCCCGCCGCGATGAGCTTGGCCCGCAGGCCCAGCCGCTTCGAGATGATCAGGCCCAGCATCGACGCCAGCGTGAGGGCGCCCATGCCGCCGATATTGACGCCGATGTAGATCACGGCGTTGCCGAACGGCGACCAGTGCGTGGCCATGTCGACCGTCGACAGGCCCGTCACGCAGATCGTCGACACGGCGGTGAACAGGGCGTCGGCGAACGAGGTGCGCGAGTGCGACGCCGACGAGATCGGCAGCGTCAGCAGGGTCGTCCACAGCGTGATCAGCAGCAGGAAGACGAGGATCGCGAAGCGCGCGGGGGAGGACGTCGTGAACTCCCGGAAGAAGTGCCCGACGTCGCGGCGGATCCGCTTCATGCGTTCGACGGCATCGACGCGGGCGCTGTAAGCGCTCTGCGACATCCGATCCCCCTCCGAGCGACGAACGTCCTCATGGTACTCCCGCACCGCTGCCGGTACTCTCGACCACATGGCGGACATCTTCGACGTGATCGCGGACGGCACCAGGCGCGACATCCTGCAGCTCCTGCTGCGCCGCGCGACCGACGGAGAGGACGGCACCAGCGTGTCGCAGATCGTCGTGGAGCTCGGGGTGAGCCAGCCGACCGTGTCGAAGCACCTCAAGGTGCTGCGCGAGGCGGAGCTCGTCTCGGTGCGCGAGGAGGGACAGCACCGCTACTACAGCCTCTCGACGGCCCCGCTCGAGGAGGTCGACGACTGGCTCGTGCCGTTCTTCGTCGACGAGGCCGACCTGATCGACGAGGTCGCCTCCCTCTCCGCCCCCGCGCTGCCCGAGCCCGCCGCCCGCGCCGCCGAGGCCGTGGGTCGCGCCGCCGCCTCCGCCAAGAACGTCGTGCAGTCGGCCCTCAAGCGCCTCGGCGCCTGACGCCGGTCGTCGGCCTGCGTCCCTGCTCTCGACTCCGCTTCGCTCCGGCCCTGTCGTCTCTCCACGCGTCGCATCCGCGACGCGCGGAGCCTCCGCCTCCAGGGGCCCGCCGTCTCCGTTCGCTTCGCTCAGTCGACGGGCCGTGGTCGGCACTGCTCGTCGAGCGGACGCGCGCCGCTGTTGCGGGTACCCGGCCCGCTGACACAATGGCCGCATGGCGGATGGAACGACGACGGCGGACGGGTGGGTGACGACGCGGAGCTTCGTCCCGTCCCTCGACGACGACTTCTCGTGGCTGGTCTCGAGCGGCGCCGTCACCGAGGAGCAGCTCGCCGACGCCGAGCGCCGCGCCGCCGAGGAGCACACCACCACCGCCACGATCCTCCTCAATGACGAGGTGATCCGCGAGGAGCACGTCGCCCGCGCCCGCGCCGCCGCGTGGGGCACCACCTGCATCGAGAACCTGCGCACGGAGCGGATCGATCCCGCGCTGTCGCGCCAGCGGGCGTGGCGCGAGTACATCCGCCGCGGCTGGCTGCCGGTGCGCCGTCTGGACGACGGATCGATCCTCGTGGCCACCTTCGTGCGCCCGACCGACGAGCTGCGCGCCGAGGTCGTGACCGAGCTCGGCACGAGCGATGTCACGTTCGCGGCGACGGCGCGATGGGGGTTCCGTCAGGCCGTGCTGCGCACGTTCGCCGACACGGTCGCCGACGACGCCGCGAACTCGCTCGGCCGGTCCGATCCGCTGCATTCGGCGCAGACGACCATGAGCATGCCGCAGAAGATCGGCTTCGGGATCGCCCTCGTCGCCCTCGTCGTGCTCCTGTTCCTCTGGCCGATCCCGGTGCTCGTGTGGGTGATCGGGGCGATGTCGGTGGCGTTCCTGCTCGCCACCGCGTTCAAGTTCTTCATCAGCCTGCGCGGCTCCGACCTCGTCGAGCGCATCGACGCCGAGAAGGTCGCCGCGCTCACCGACGAGGACCTGCCCGTCTACACCGTGCTCGTGCCGGTGTTCCGCGAGGCCAACATCGTCGGGCAGCTGCTGGGCAACCTCGGCCGGCTCGACTACCCCAAGCACAAGCTCGAGGTGCTCATCCTCGTCGAGGAGGAGGACGACGAGACCCAGCAGGCGATCCTCGACACCGATCCGCCCCACAACTTCCACACGATCGTCATCCCGAAGGGGCAGCCGCAGACCAAGCCGCGCGCGTGCAACGTGGGGCTGGAGGTCGCCACGGGCGAGTACCTCGTCATCTACGACGCCGAGGACCGCCCCGATCCCGATCAGCTCAAGAAGGCGGTCGTCGCCTTCCAGGACGGCGGCGAGGAGCTCGTCGTCGTGCAGGCCGCCCTGAACTACTTCAACGACAGCGAGAACGTGCTCACGCGCATGTTCACGCTCGAGTACGGCTTCTGGTTCGACTACATGCTCTCCGGGCTGGACGCCTCGCGCCTGCCGCTGCCGCTGGGCGGCACGTCGAACCACTTCCGCGTCGACGGGCTGAAGCGGCTCGGCGGCTGGGATCCCTACAACGTCACCGAGGACGCCGACCTCGGGATCCGCGCCGCGGCGCTCGGCTGGCGCGTGGGCGTGATCGACTCCGTCACGCTCGAGGAGGCCAACACCTCGATCCCCAACTTCATCCGCCAGCGCAGCCGGTGGATCAAGGGCTACATGCAGACCTCGCTCGTGCATGCCCGCAACCCCATGGTGCTCATCCGCGAGGCGGGCCTGATCCCGTTCCTCGCGTTCGCGCTGCTGATCGCGGGCACGCCGCTGACCTTCCTGGGCGTGATCCCGTCGTACCTCGCGACGATCGTGTCGGTGTGGATCCGCGACGCCCCGCTCACCGAGCTCATCCCGTACTGGGTGATGTGGACGATGCTGTTCAACTTCCTCATCGGCAACGTCCTCATGGTCTACGTCAACATGATGGGACCCTTCAAACGCGGGCAGTTCCACCTGGTGCCGTGGGCGCTGCTGAACCCCGTGTACTGGATCCTGCATTCGATTGCCGCCTACAAGGCGCTGTGGCAGCTCATCACCCGGCCGCACTACTGGGAGAAGACGCATCACGGCCTCACCACGCAGAAGGGAGGCGCGGCGGATGACGACGTCGACCGCACAGCCGCCTACGTCTCCGCGCCCTGAGGCGCTGGGGCTGCTGCCGGAGGACCCGCGGCGCACCCGCACGCGGGTGGACCCGTTCCCGTTCACCCCGTGGCTGCGGTGGCTGCTGCGCCTCCTGCTCGCGCTGCCGTACGTGGCCGCGTCGTTCGTGACGTCGGCGCTGGGTGTCTCGGCCGGGCATCCCAACGATCTCGAGGCGGAGCGCGTCGCGGCGATCGACTGGACCCGCGCCGATGTCGGCTGGGTGGCCGACCTGTACCCGCCGGTCGGCACGCTCGTGTCGACGCTCGTCACGCGCGTCATCCCGCTCGGCGAGCTCGGCCTGTCGTTGCTGGGCGCGCTCGCCGGGGGCTACTTCCTGCAGAAGATCCTCGAGGCGACCACGCAGCGCGAGCTGCGCTGGACCACGCGCCTGCTGTTCCTCGTGGGCATCGCCTACAACCCGTTCACGTTCGCGCTCGTCACCGAGGACGCGCTGCTGTTCCTCTCGATCGGGTTCTTCCTGCTGGGCACCCAGGAGCTCGTGCGGTTCCTGTACTGGTCGTCCACGCGCGATGGCTTCCGGGCCGGGAACCTGCTCATGCTGTCGGCGCTGACCGATCCGCTCGGGCTGGCGTTCGTCGTCGTGGCCGGCATCGCGGCCCTGTTCTACGTGCCGGACGACCTCGAGCGGCCGGGGCGCCGCCGCGCGAGCATGCTCGTGGCGCTGTTCCCGACCATGGGGGCCTTCTCGACGTTCCTGTTCCTCATGTGGGCGTTCGGCGGGCTCGACGTCGCGGCGATCGCGGCCACGCTCGACGGCACCGGCGACCGCTTCCTCGAGGTGATCGAGCTCGGCCGCAGCCCGCGCGGGCTGCTCCTGTTCCTCGCGACCGCGCTGGCGTGGATCCTCGCCGCCGTCGAGCGACGCGCCCGCTCGATCGTGTTCAGCATCGTGGCGATCGTCATCTACTACATCGCCATCGTGCTGGGCATCGGGGAGGACGCGACGGGGGCGGGCATCTGGCTGATGGTGTACTCGCTCGTGGCGCTGTTCGTGCGCCGCGCGCGGACCCCGGCGGCGCTCGTGACGATCACGACGGTGGCGGTGCTCGCGATCCCGATCGTCTGGGTGGCCGCCCTGCTCAACCCCACGGTCCACGCGTGGTGGGTCGCGCTTCTCGGGAGCTGAGCAGGGCGTCGGTCAGCGGCGGCCGCCGCGGCGCGTGAACAGCCACGCGCCCCAGACGGCGGCGACGGCGAGGATGCCCACGCACCACACCACGGCCCACAGCGGGTACAGACCCACGTCGGTGCCGTGCAGCAGCCCGCGGATCGACTCGATCACCGGGGTGACCGGCGACCACTCGGCGGCCACCCGGAGCCAGTCCGGCATCGTCTCGACCGGCACGAACGCGCTCGAGATGTACGGCAGGAACAGCAGGATGAAGCCGTAGCCGCTGGCGGCCTCGGCGGAGCCGGCCGCGAGGCCGATCGAGGCGAACAGGTAGGTGATCGCGAGGATCCACAGCGCGACGATCGCGATGGCGCCGATCCAGCCGGCGATGCCGGCGGAGGGGCGGAACCCGATGAGCAGGGCCACGGCGATCACCACGCCGGTGGCGACGAGGTTGCGCGCGAGGCTCGCCACGACGTGCCCGGTGAGCACGGCGCCCGCGCGCAGCGGCATGGTGCGGAACCGATCGATGATCCCGCCCTGCATGTCGTGGGCGACGAAGGTCGCGGTCGTCGCGGCGCCGAACCCCGCGCAGGTGAGGATCGTGCCCGGCACGATGTAGTTGACGTAGTCGCCCGTGCGATCGATCGCGCCGCCGAAGACGTACGTGAGCATGAGCATGAGCACGACCGGCAGCATGATCGACATGAGCAGCGACTCGACGTCGCGCATCGAGTGGCGAAGGCTCCGGCCGATGAAGATGCGTTCGGCGGCGAGCCCGCGCAGGCGGGGACGGACGGCGGTGGCGGTGGCGGTGCTCATGCGTGCTCCTTCTGGGCGGTGACGGCCGGTCGGTCGGTGAGGGAGAGGAAGACGTCGTCGAGGGTGGGGCGGCGCAGGGTCACCAGGCCATCCGCGCCCTCGGCGTCGAGCGCATCGATCGCGGTGCGCAGGCCGGGCAGCGTGCCGTCGGTGGGGATCGCGCGCAGCAGGGCGCCCGCCGCGTCGCGCAGCTCGACGGTCTCGCCGCCCACGCGGGCCTTGAGCTCCGCGGCGGTGCCGAGCGCGACGATCCGGCCGTCGTGCAGCACGGCGATGCGGTCGGCGAGTTCGTCGGCCTCCTCGAGGTACTGCGTGGTGAGGAACACCGTCGTGCCGGAGTCCGCCAGCGAGCGGATGACGTCCCACAGCTCGCGCCGGCTGCGGATGTCGAGCCCCGTCGTCGGCTCGTCGAGGAAGAGCACCTGCGGCTGGACGACGAAGCTCAGCGCCAGGTCGAGGCGCCGGCGCATCCCGCCCGAGAACGTCGCGACGCGTCGGCGGGCGGCCTCGGCCAGCCCGAACCGCGCCAGCAGCTCATCGGCGCGGGCCGTCGCGTCGGCGCGGCGCAGACCCGACAGGCGCCCGAACATCACGAGGTTCTCGCGCGCGGTCAGGCGCTCGTCCACGGCCGCCGACTGGCCGGTGAGCGCGATGCGCTGGGTGACGGCGCCGGGCGAGCCCAGCGCGTCGTGCCCCGCGACGCGGACCGAGCCGGCGTCGGGGCGGGTGAGGGTGGTGAGGATCTGGATGGTGGTGGTCTTCCCGGCGCCGTTGGGGCCGAGCAGCGCGAAGATCTCGCCGTGCTCGACGCGCAGGTCGATGCCGTCAAGCACCGTCTGTGCGCCGAAGGCCTGGCGGAGCCCGCGGACGTCGATGACTGCTGACATGGTCATCCCTTCTGTGTATGAGCGAAACTGTTTATGACGCTAACACACTGTTTACGGCGTAAACAAGAACTAGACTGGGCGACGGACCGCGCGCGGCGGTCGGAAGGGGGCGTCCGTGACGGATCAGGAGCCGGTCGAGCTGCCGAGGGGCGTGGCCCTCGCCTGGGGCGTGGCGGCCAACCCGCAGCGGGGCCCGAAGCGCGAGATGAGCGTGGAGTCGATCGTCGAGGCGGCCGTCGAGATCGCTGACGCCGAGGGCCTCGGCGCCGTGTCGATGGCCGCGGTCGCCAAGAAGCTGGGCTTCACCCCGATGTCGCTCTACCGCTACGTCAGCGCCAAGGACGACCTGCTGCTGCTCATGCAGGAGGAGGGCACCGGCCTGCCCAGCGGTGCGCACCGCGAGGTCGACGGCTGGCGCGAGAAGCTGCGGGTGCTGTTCCGCGAGCAAGTGGGGATCTACGTACGCCATCCCTGGCTGCTGTCGATCCCGATCACGGGATCGCCCGTGACACCCAACAGCTCGGCCTGGATCGACGAGGGCCTTGCCGCCCTCGACGGCACGCCGCTGCTGCCCGAGGAGCGCATGGCCGCCGTCCTCGCCGTCACCGGTCAGGCGCGGTGGAACGGCATCGTGCTCTCCGGCTACGCCGAGACCGCCCGCAGCTCGGGCCGCAGCGATGCCGAGGTCGCGGCGCAAGAGCAGGCGTTCTACGAGGCCGTGATCACCGCCGAGGCCTACCCGCACCTGCGCGCCGTGGTCGACGCCGGCGTGTTCACCTCGCCGTACGACCCGTTCGGCTGGGGCTTCGAGCGCACGCTCGACGGCATCGAGGCCTACATCGCCGGCCTCGACCGCGGCGAGCCCCACCGCCTCGGGGACGACTGGGCCGCGCCGGACGACCTCGACGTCGCCGAGGACAAGCGCTATCGCGCGGCGGCCAAGGCATCGGCCGAGGCGCGCAAGGCGCTGCTGCAGGCCGAGAAGGCGCTGCGCCAGGCCCGCAAGGCCCAGCGTCAGGCGCTCGCCGAGGCGCGCGAGCGGATGGCCCGCGGCGCGCGCTGACGTCACACCAACCCCACGGGTTTACACGCATCGCTCCCTCCCCCTAAAGTGAGGGGATCGAAAGACAAGAGGGGGACCCGCGGACATGGCCCAGCTGCCTGATGTGCGCTTTCTGACGGTGGCCGAGGTCGCCGACATCATGCGCGTGTCGAAGATGACGGTGTACCGCCTGGTGCACTCCGGCGAGCTCCCCGCCGTGCGCTTCGGGCGCAGCTACCGCGTGCCCGAGACGGCCGTGACCGCCGCCCTCGAGCAGCCCTTCGTCGCCGACCAGCGCATCGCCGACGCCGGCTGAGTCACCGGCCGGTGCGAGCCGCCGGCTGGATGCGAGCCGAATTCGTCACGCGCCCCATGCGTTAGGATGTTCCGAAGGCACTTTTCTGCCGTGCCCTTTGGGCGCCGGCACCATGTGGTGCCGTGCATCCAGCCACTGACATAGCGAGGTATTCGTGGGTTCTGTCATCAAGAAGCGCCGCAAGCGCATGGCGAAGAAGAAGCACCGCAAGCTGCTTCGCAAGACTCGCCACCAGCGCCGCAACAAGAAGTAAGCGGCACGTGCCATGAGCGCCGGCTCCGTCTCTGGACGGGTCGGCGTTTCTGGTCTCCGCGCCCGTGTGCCCCGTCGGCACCCGAAGGCCTGCGCCACCTGACAGGATGGACCCATGAAGGAGATCACGGTTCAGGAGCTTCACGATGCCGCCGGCGACAAGCCGCTCATCGATGTGCGCGAGATCGACGAGTTCGCGGCGGGACACGTTCCGGGCGCGGTGAACATCCCGCTCTCCGAGCTGGGGGAGCGCCTGCACGAGCTGCCGGCCGAGCCCTTCGACATCATCTGCCAGGGCGGCGTCCGCTCGGCGCGCGCCTGCGAGGCGCTGGAGCCGCTCGGGCATGAGGTCACCAACGTGCAGGGCGGCACCGGGGCGTGGGTCTCGGCCGGATACGAGGTGGAGCGGTAACACGTGACCGCTCTCACCCTCATCTCCAAGCCCGACTGCCACCTCTGCGACGTGGCGCGCGAGGTCGTCGAGCAGACGCTCGCGACCCTGCCCGATGAGGTCGCCGACGCGGTCGAGGTCACCGAGCTGTCGATCCTCGACGACGAGGAGCTCTCCGCCCAGTGGTGGGAGAAGATCCCGGTCGTCCTCATCGACGGGCGGCTGCACGGCCATTGGCGCATCGCCCCCGATCGCCTCAGGAACGCCCTGGAATCCGCTTCGAAGGAGCACGCATGATCCGCCACATCGTCATGGTCACCGTGAACGGCCAGACCCAGGATGAGAAGAACCAGCAGACGCTGAAGGCGGCGACGATGCTCGAGGGCCTCGTGGGCGTCGTGCCGGGCCTGCGCAAGATGAGCGTCTTCGCCAACGTCGTCGACGCCCCCGGCAACTCCGACTTCGTGCTCGTGGCCGACTTCGACGACGAGCGGGCCCTGGCGGACTACCAGACCCACCCGGCGCACGTCGAAGCGCTCGAGTACATCGGCACGATCAAGGTGGACCGCGCCGCGATCGACATCGACCTCTGAGCCCGGCTCAGAAGGAGCCGAGCATCGGCAGGATCGCGATCGCCAGCAGGAAGATCGTCAGCCAGCCGAGCACGCTGGGGAACACCGGGCGCCGCGCCCGCGATGCCTTGGTCAGCGCGACGACGGCCAGGATGAGCCAGATCCACCCGGTGAACAGCAGGAAGAACATCGGCAGGAGCCCCGCCATCGCCTCGGGCCCGTCCGAGGTGAAGTGGATGAGCAGCATCAGGCCCACGGGCATCCCCGCTCCCAGGAGGGCGATCCAGCCGAAGATCAGCGCCGAGTCGCGCGCGGGATCCGCCGGGCGCTGAGTTCCGCTGTCGTTCACGAGCGTCATGCTCGCGAGCGCTCGTGCCGCGGGGGCCCTGCGATTCCGCGCAGATCGGCGATTCGGCGCAGCGGGCGGGGGCCCGGCGTGCGCGGGAACGCAGATCTGCGCCGAATGACCGGCGCGCGGCCGCCGGAATGCGCGGATGATGGGGGCATGACGAACGCCGACCGACCCGGGCGCGGCGCGGCGGCCTGGGCCGGCGTGGCCGCGGCGCTGCTCGGCGTCGGGGCGGGGGAGCTCGCGGCGGCGCTGTTCGCGCCCGCCTCGCGCCCGCTCGCGGTGGTGGGCGCGGCGGTGATCGACCTGGCGCCGACGTGGGCGAAGGACCTGGCGATCGCGTGGTTCGGCACCGCCGACAAGGTCGCGCTGCTGGTGCTCATCGGCCTCGCGGTGGCGGGGATCGCGGCCCTGGCCGGCATCGCGCAGCGCGCTCGGCCGCCCTGGGGAGCCGCCGTGCTGGCGGGACTCGGCCTCGTCGGGGCGGTCGCGGCCACGACCCGCGCGAACGCCGGGCTGCTGTCGCCGGTGCCGTCGGCGATCGCGGCGGTGGTGGCCGCCGTCGCCGTCAGGCTCCTCCTGCGCCCCCGAGCCGGGGCCGCGGCGCCTGGGCTCACGCGCCGCGGGTTCCTCGTCGCGAGCGTCGCCGCGGCCGTGGTGGGCGCGGCTGCGGCCGGGTTCTCCACCGTGCGCCAGGCGACCGTGCGATCGATCCAGGCGATCCGCGACGCCGTGACCCTGCCGAACGCGGCGCGCACCGCGACCATCCCGCCGACCGCCGAGCTCGGCGTGCCGGGGCTCGCGTCGGTGGTGACGCCCAACGCCGACTTCTACCGCATCGACACGGCGCTCGTCGTGCCCGAGATCGACCCGGCGCAGTGGCGGCTGCGGATCCACGGGCTCGTCGAGCAGGAGATCGTGCTCGGCTGGGACGAGCTGCTCGCGCTGCCGATGCGGGAGTCGGCGATCACGCTCGCCTGCGTCTCGAACTACGTCGGCGGCGACCTGGTGGGCAACGCCGTGTGGCTCGGGCATCCGATCCGCGAGCTGCTCGCGCGCGCCCGGCCGCGGGCGGGGGCCGACATGGTGCTGTCCACCTCGCAGGACGGCTTCACCGCGGGCACGCCGCTGGAGGCGCTCACCGACGATCGCGACGCCCTCCTCGCGATCGGCATGAACGGCGAGCCGCTGCCGCTCGAGCACGGCTTCCCCGTGCGGATGGTGGTGCCCGGCCTGTACGGCTACGTCTCGGCGACGAAGTGGGTCGTGGACCTCGAGGTGACGCGCTTCGACCGCGCCCGGGCGTACTGGACCGGGCGCGGCTGGTCCGAGCGCGGGCCGATCAAGCTGCAGTCGCGGATCGACGTGCCGCGGCAGGGCGATGTCGCCGCCGGTCCGCTCCGCGTCGCCGGCGTGGCGTGGCACCCGCACACCGGCGTCGCGGCGGTGCAGGTGCAGGTCGACGACGGCCCGTGGCGGGAGGCGGACCTCGCGCGGGCGATCTCCGACGACACCTGGGTGCAATGGACGGTCACGGTCGACGCGCGGCCGGGCGAGCACACGATCCGCTGCCGCGCCGTGAGCGCCGACGGCGAGGTGCAGACCGCGGCGACGGCCCCTCCCGCGCCCGACGGCGCCACCGGCCGCCACGCCGTGCGCGTCAGCGCGCGGTGACCCGCCGACCCGACGCGAGGGGAATCGCCCGAGGCGAGGGCGATCCCCGGCATTCCGACCTCATCTCGCGCGATCTCCCTCGGCTCGAGCGGTCGAGCGCTCGAGCCCGTGGCGCGGTCAGCGGGAGGCGAGCTCGCGCAGCACCTCGTCGAGGTCGGTACGCCGGAAGCGGTAGCCCGCGTCGAGCAGGCGGCGCGGGGCGACCCAGCGGCTCTTGAAGACGAGCTCCGACTCGGTGCGCATCGCCCACATCGCCGGCTCGATCATGAAGCGCCAGGCGGGGATCCCGAAGGGCGCCCGCACCGCCCGTCGGACCGCCGCCATGAGGCCGCGGTTGTCGGTGGCCTCCGGGGTGGCGAGGTTGATCGGGCCCTCGATGTCGTCGCGGTCGCGCAGGAAGCGGATGGCGCCGATGACGTCGTCGATGTGGATCCAGCTGAACTTCTGGCGGCCTCGGGTGCGGAGGGTGGCGAAGCCGTCGCGGCTCGGATCGGGGCCGATGCCGCGGTAGCGGCGGTGGCGGAACCACCAGCCGTCGAACTGCGGGCCGCCCAGCCCCAGCCGGCCCAGGCGCAGGAAGATCGCCGTCGCCGGGCCGTCGCCCAGCACGATCGTGATGCGCAGCGCGATCCGTCGGGTGCCCGGCAGCTCGCCGTCGAAGAACGCGCGCTCCCAGTTGCGGGCGACGTCGCAGGAGAAGCCCCAGCCGATCTCGCCGTCGTCCTCGCCCTGCGGGCGGTCCGTTGCGTCGCGGTAGATCGTGCCGGTGCTGGCGTTGAACCAGACCCGCGGCGGCTGCGGGGAGGCGGCGATCGCCTCGCGCAGCTCGCGCGTGGTGTCGACGCGCGAGCGCAGGATCTCGTCGCGGTTGTCGTCGGTGTAGCGGCAGTTGACCGACTTCCCGGCGAGGTTCACGACGAGCTCGGCGCCGGTGACGGCGTCGCGGATGGCCGCGGCGTCGCCCCAGCGCGCGGGACCGGATCGCCCGATCGTGCGGACCTCGTAGCCCTCGTCCTCGAGCGCCTCGCGCAGCGCGGTGCCGATGAACCCGCTCGCGCCCGCGATCACCGCCACCGTCATGGGGCGAGCCTATCCGGCGCTAAGGGTTTCGACTCCGGCGCTTCGCGGCGGAGACCCGCACTGAGCGAGCGAAGCGAGTCGAAGTGTCAACCCGTCTCGGCTCGCTCCGCTCGCTCGACGACCCGCGACTTCCGGTCGTCGAGCGGAGCGCGAAGCGCGGAGCCGAGACGGATCGAGCGGAGCGCAGCGGAGTCGAGATCCCGACCCGAGAGGCGGCCTCAGGCCTTCTCGGGGACCGCGTCGACGCCGGCCTCCTTGCGCTGCTCCGGCGTGATCGGAGCGGGCGCCTCGGTGAGCGGGTCGAACCCGCCGCCCGACTTGGGGAAGGCGATGACCTCGCGGATGGAGTCGGTCTTCGTCAGGTGCTGCAGGATGCGGTCCATGCCGAGCGCGATGCCGCCGTGCGGCGGGGCGCCGAACGCGAAGGCGTCGAGCAGGAAGCCGAACTTCTCCTGCGCCTGCTCCTGGCTGATGCCCATGACCTTGAACACACGCTCCTGGACGTCGGCGCGGTGGATGCGGATCGATCCGCCGCCGAGCTCCGATCCGTTGCAGACGATGTCGTAGGCGTACGCGAGCGCCGAGCCCGGGTCGGTGTCGAAGGTGTCCTCGAACTCGGGCTTGGGGCCGGTGAACGCGTGGTGCACGGCGGTCCACTCGCCCGCGCCGACCGCGACATCGCCCGCCGCGACCGCGTCGCCGGCCGGCTCGAACATCGGGGCGTCGACCACCCACGTGAAGGCGAACGTGTCGGGGTCCATGAGGCCCAGGCGCTTGCCGATCTCCACGCGCGCGGCGCCAAGGAGGGCGCGGGAGGCCTTGGTCGAGCCCGCGGCGAAGAACGCGCAGTCGCCCGGCTGGGCGCCGACGAGCTCGCGGAGCCCGGCCTGCTCGGCCTCGGACAGGTTCTTGGCAACGGGACCGCCGAGGGTGCCGTCCTCGTTGAAGAGCACGTAGGCGAGGCCCTTCGCGCCGCGCTGCTTGGCCCACTCCTGCCACGCGTCGAGCGTCTTGCGGGGCTGGCTCGCGCCGCCGGGCATGACGACCGCGCCGACGTACTCCGCCTGGAAGACGCGGAACGGGGTCTCGGCGAAGTACTCGGTGGCCTCGACCAGCTCCAGGCCGAAGCGCAGGTCGGGCTTGTCGGAGCCGTACTTCGCCATCGCGTCGGCGTACGTCATGCGGGGCAGCGGTGTCGGCACGTCCACGCCGATCGTCGCCCACATCGCCTTGATGACCGCCTCGGTCATCTCGATGACGTCCTCCTGGTCGACGAAGCTCATCTCGATGTCGAGCTGCGTGAACTCCGGCTGGCGGTCGGCGCGGAAGTCCTCGTCGCGGTAGCAGCGGGCCATCTGGAAGTACTTCTCCATGCCGCCGACCATGAGCAGCTGCTTGAACAGCTGCGGCGACTGCGGAAGGGCGTACCAGCTGCCGGGGTGCAGGCGCGCGGGCACGAGGAAGTCGCGGGCACCCTCCGGGGTCGAGCGCGTCATCGTGGGCGTCTCGACCTCCACGAACTCGCGCTCGTGGAGCGTGTCGCGCACGGCCTTGTACACCTGCGAGCGCAGACGGAGGTGCGAGGCCGGCCCCTGGCGGCGCAGGTCGAGGTAGCGGTACTTGAGACGCACCTCCTCGCCGATCGGATCGGCGTCGGCCAGGCCCGACGAGACCTGGAACGGCAGCGGGGCGGACTCGTTGAGCACGACGACGTCGCTCGCGATGAGCTCGACCTCGCCCGTGGGCAGGTTCGGGTTCTCGTTGCCCGCCGGGCGCTGGGACACCTCGCCGGTGACCTGCAGCACGAACTCGCTGCGCAGCGGACGCGCGACCTCCTCGTCGCGGATGACGACCTGGGCGATGCCCGAGGCGTCGCGCAGATCGATGAAGGCGACCCCGCCGTGATCGCGCCGGCGATCCACCCACCCGGTGAGGGTGACGGTCTGGCCGATGTGCTCGGCTCGCAGGGAGCCGGCGGTGTGGGTGCGGAGCACGGAGGTTCCTCCTGTAGTGCGACGGATTCCCTCAAGTCTAGGCGGCGCCGCACGGTGCGATCGGGCCTCGACCTGGCCGCCCGCCCGCGCCAGACTGGCCACATGACCTTCGCGCCCGACACCGTCGACCCCGACGTCCCGCAGCCGCCGCGCCGCGACGGCGAGCTGTTCCGCTACGTGACGCAGCCCGCGGCGCAGCGCCGCGTGATGCGCAAGTCGCTCCTCACGCTGCTGTTCACGGCGGCCCTGACGATCGCGGCGATCGTGCTGATGGTGCTCATCCCGGACGCCTGGTGGCTGTTCCTGATCTTCGCCGTCCTCGGCCTGATCGGCTCGCTCATCTGGGGTGCGATGTTCTTCGGGGCCCGCGCGGCCTCCCGGGCCACCGGCGACGACCTCATCGATCTCATCGTGCTCCCGGGCGGGTTCCTCACCCAGGGCGGGCTGTTCACTCCGTGGCAGGAGGTCTCGAAGATCGAGGTGGTCCGCACCACCGGCGCGCCCGATCCGGCGGAGCGCCGCTCGATCGGCGAGGCCGCCGGTCAGCAGATCGCGCAGGGGCTCACGCACCTCGGCGGCGCGAACATCACCGTCAACATCCACGTGCACGACGCGAAGGCGGTGGCTGCGCGCGCGGCGACGCCCTCGCAGAAGCTCGCGGTCTTCGACTCCGCCGGCTACCTGCACACCGGGCTCGGGCTGCGCCAGGCGACGGTGCTGCAGCCGCTCATCGTGCACCTGCAGCAGGAGTGCGCGCGCCGCGGCACTCCGTTCGAGCTCGCGGTCTGAGGCTCGCCCCCGGGGCCGGTTTCGGGTCTGCCCCCAGGGAACCGGCGCCCGCGCTCGATAGCCTCGACGCGGCGGATCCGCCCACCCGGACGAAAGGCCCTGCATGCGCGCGCTCGAGACGACCACCACCGGTTCAGACGGCTGGCTGGCCCAGCTGGTGCAGTGGCTCGTCGAGCTCATGGACGTGATCGGGCCGGTCGGGGCCGGCATCGCGATCGCGGCCGAGAACCTCTTCCCGCCCATCCCGAGCGAGGCGATCCTGCCGCTGGCGGGCATCGCCGCCAACCGCGGCGCCTTCCCCCTGTGGGAGGCGGTGCTGTGGGCCACGATCGGCTCCGTGGTCGGCGCCCTGGTGCTCTACGGCATCGGCGCGCTCGTCGGCGTGAAGCGCCTGGTGTGGATCGCCGACAAGGTGCCGCTGCTGCACCCCGAGGACGTGCACCGCACCGTCGCGTGGTTCGAGAAGCACGGCCCCGTGGCGGTGTTCTTCGGCCGGTTCATCCCGATCTTCCGCAGCCTCATCTCGATCCCCGCGGGCGTCGTCCGCATGCCGATCTGGAAGTTCCTGCTCTACACCGCCTCCGGCAGCCTCATCTGGAACACGATCTTCATCCTCGTCGGCTGGTTCCTGGGCGAGTCGTGGCACATCGTCGAGCAGTACATGGACCTGTTCCAGAACATCGTGATCGTCGTGGTCATCGTCGCGATCGCGGTGTTCGTGTACGTCCGCGTGCGCCAGCTGGTCAAGGCGCGCCGCGAGGGCCACGGCACCGACGCGTAGGCCTGACCCCCGGTCAGGACAGGAAGCCGCGCAGCAGGGCCTCGGTGCCCGAGAGGTGCTCGAGCATCGCGTCCTGCGCCGCGTCGGGGCGGCCCGCCATGATCGCGCCGATGATGCGCTCGTGCTGCGCGTCGGAGTGGTCGATGTTGCCCGGCAGCAGCGGGAACGTGTCCAGCCAGGCGTTCACCTGCGCGCGATTCTCGGCGACGGCGCCCGCGAGCGCCGGCATGCCCGAGGCCTGCGCGATCTGCAGGTGCAACAGGGTGTCGAGGCGGCGGTAGTCGTTGCGCGACCCGCGCACCGCGCGATGCGCGAGCTGCAGGCGCTCGGCCTGATCGGGCGGCAGGGAACGGGCGGCGGCCTCCCGCGCGGCGCCGCCCTCGAGGACGCGGCGCAACCCGAGCACGTGATCGAGCTGGGTGGCGTCGACGGCGGCAAGACCGGTGGACTGCGGCGCGTGATCGCGGACGAACGTCCCGCCGTACCGACCGCGGCGCGACTCGAGCACGCCCGCCGCGGACAGTTCGCGGATCGCCTCCCGGAGCAGGTCGCGGCTCACCCGGAGCTGCTTCGCGAGCTCGCGCTCCGGGGGGAGTGCCTGGCCGGGCGGCACGACGCCCAACCGGATGGCCTGCACGAGGCGAGCCACGGTGTCCTCGAGCTTCTGCCCCGCGCGGACGGGACGGAAGACCGTGCGCTGCACGCCGGTGTCGAGGCCCGGCTGCCGACGATCGTCCATCCCGTCCATCGTCTCAGAGCGGGGTGACGTAGGCGTTCGTGATGCCGCCGTCCACCACGAACGCCGTCGCCGTGATGAACGAGGCGTCGTCGCTCGCGAGGAACGCCACCGCCGCGGCGAGCTCCTCCGGCTCGGCGAACCGCCCCATCGGCACATGCACCAGCCGGCGCTGCGCCCGCTCGGGATCCTTGGCGAACAGCTCCTGGAGCAGCGGGGTGTTCACCGGTCCGGGGCACAGGGCGTTGACGCGGATGCCCTGACGCGCGAACTGCACCCCGAGTTCGCGCGTCATCGCGAGCACGCCGCCCTTCGAGGCGGTGTAGCTGATCTGGGACGTGGCCGAGCCCAGCAGCGCGACGAACGACGCCGTGTTGATGATCGAGCCGGAGCCCGCCGGGACCATGTGCCGCAGCGCCGCGCGCGAGCACAGGTAGACGCTCTTCAGATTGACGTCCTGCACCCGCTCCCAGGCGGGAAGCTCCGTGGTCTCGATCGAGTCGTCGTCTGCGGGGCTGATGCCGGCGTTGTTGAAGGCGATGTCGACGCGGCCGAACTCGTCCGCGACGCCGTCGAACAGCGCGTCGACCTTCGCCTCGTCCGCGACGTCGACCGGGCGGAACACGCCACTCACCTCGGCGGCGGCGGCCTCGCCAGTGCGGGGATCGAGGTCGGCGATCACGACCTTGGCGCCCTCGGCGGCGAAGCGCCGAGCGGTCGCCAGGCCGATGCCGCTCGCGCCGCCGGTGATGATCGCGACCCGGTCCCGCAGGCGCTGAGTGAGATCGACGGTCATGGTTCCTCCGTGTGGGTTGTCTCGTGCAGGGATCATTCGGTCGCGAAGAACACGTTCTTGGTCTCGGTGAAGTGCTCGGCGGCATCAGGACCGAGCTCGCGGCCGAGGCCGGATGCCTTCATGCCGCCGAACGGGGTCGCGTAGCGCACCGACGAGTGCGAGTTGACCGACAGGACGCCGCTCTTCACGCCGCGGCTGACCCGCGCGGCGCGGCCGAGGTTCTCGGTCCAGATCGAGCCCGCGAGACCGTAGATGGTGTCGTTGGCGAGGCGGATGGCGTCGGCCTCGTCGTCGAACGGCAGCACGGCGACGACGGGGCCGAAGATCTCCTCGCGCGCGATGCGGTCACCGGGATCGGCCAGGACGACCGTCGGTGCGAACCAGAATCCGTCGCCGTCGGGGGCGCTGCCGCGGAACGCGACGTCGGCGCCGTCGAGGAACGACGCAACGGTGTCGCGGTGCGCCGCCGAGATGAGGGGACCCATCTGCGTGCTCTCGTGCGAGGGATCGCCCACGCGCCAGGCGGCGACGGCCGGCTCCAGCAACTCGAGGAAGCGGTCGTACACGCCGCGCTGCACGAGGATGCGACTGCGCGCGCAGCAGTCCTGCCCGGCGTTGTCGAAGACGGCGCCCGGTGCGGATGCGGCGGCCCGCTCGAGGTCCGCGTCGCCGAACACGATGTTGGCGCTCTTGCCGCCGAGCTCGAGGGTGACCGGCTTGAGCATGCGGGCGCAGCCGGCGGCCACCTCCGTTCCGACCTCCGTCGACCCCGTGAACACGACCTTGCCGACCCCGGGGTGGGTGACGAACCGCTGGCCGACGACCGAGCCGGAGCCCGTGATCACCTGGAACAGGCCGTCGGGAAGCCCGGCCTCGCGGGCGAGCTCGCCCAGGCGGAGCGCCGTCAGCGGGGTGAGCTCCGCCGGCTTCAGCACCACCGCGTTGCCCGCCGCGAGCGCCGGCGCGAACGCCCACGACGCGATCGTCATGGGGAAGTTCCACGGCACGATGACGCCCACCACGCCGTACGGCTCGTGGAACGTCATGTCGATGCCGCCCGCCACGGGGATCTGGTGGCCCATCAGCCGCTCGGGCGCGCCGGCGTAGTAGTTCAGCACCTGGGCGACGTGGCCCGCCTCCCACCTCGCGGAGCCGATCGGATGACCCGAGTTGCGCACCTCGAGCTGCGCGAGCTCCTCGGCGTGCTGCTCGACGACACGGGCGAAGGCCCGGAGCGCGTCCGCCCGCGCGACGGGGGCGAGGCTCGCCCAGCCCGCCTGTGCCCGGGTCGCCGACGCGACCGCCGCGTCGACCTCGTCGAGGGTGGCGCGGGGGACCTCGGCCAGCGGGAGCGCCGTGGTCGGATCGATCACGGTGAACGTCATGCGTGCTCCTTCGCGAAGGCGTCGGCCTGGGCGATCAGGGCCTCGAACAGGCGGATGTCGGCGGCGTTCTCCTCGGGGTGCCACTGCACCGCCACGAGCCAGGAGCCCTCGGCCGCCTCGGCGGCGTACACCAGCCCGTCGTCCATGCGTGCGCTCGCCACGAGGCCCTCGCCGAGGCGATCGAGACCCTGGTGGTGGTAGGCGTGCACGCCGAAGGCTCCCGGCCCGAGGATCGCCGCGAGACGCGTCCCGGCGAGGACCTGCGTCGTGAGCTGCGCGAACACACCCCCGCCGATCCGATAGCGCTCGCCGCCCGGCTGGTCGGGCAGGTGCTGGACCAGCGTCCCGCCGAAGGCCACGTTGATCAACTGCAGCCCGCGGCAGATGCCGAGCACGGGGATCCCCGCCTCCCGGGCGGCGGCCAGCAGCGCGAGCTCCCAGTCGTCGCGGTCCGCGCGGGCGGGATCGGTGAGGGCGTGACGCGGCGCGCCGTACAGCTCCGGCTGGACGTCGAGACCGCCGGTCAGTACCAGGCCGTCGAGGCCGCGCACGACGCGCGCCGCGGCCGAGGCGGGGTCCGGCTGCGGAGGGAGCAGGACGACCGCGCCGCCGGCCTCGCTCACCCGATCCATGTACTGCTCGGGCAGGAACGCGGCACGCACGTCCCACACCCCCTGCTTCGCACGCTCGCGGTAGGTCGTGATGCCGATCACCGGCATCCGGTCAGAGGCGTTCGAATCCACGCACTCGCTCCCAGTCGGTCACGGCCGCATCGAACGCGTCGAGCTCGATGCGGGCCTGGTTGAGGTAGTGATCCACCACATCGCTGCCGAACGCCATGCGCGCGACTTCCGAGCCGGCGAACAGGTCGCGGGCCTCGCGCAGCGTGGTCGGCAGCGTCTCCACGCCCGCGGCGTAGGCGTTGCCGCTCAGCGGGTCGGGAAGCTCGAGCTCGTGCTCGATGCCGTGCAGTCCGCCCGCGATGATCGCGGCGCACGCGAGGTACGGGTTGACGTCGCCGCCGGGCACACGGTTCTCGACGCGCAGCGATGCTCCCCGTCCGACGATCCGCAGCGCGCACGTGCGGTTGTCGACCCCCCAGGCGATGCCGGTGGGCGCGAAGGAGCCCTTCGCGTAGCGCTTGTACGAGTTGATGTTGGGCGCGTACAGCAGGGTGAACTCCCGCATCGTGGCCAGGATGCCCGCGATCCAGTGCTCCATGAGCCGGGAGAAGCCGTGCGGGCCGTCGCCCGCCATCACCGGCTCACCCGCCTCCGTGCGGACCGAGAGATGGACGTGGCAGCTGTTGCCCTCGCGCTGGTCGTACTTCGCCATGAACGTGAGCGCCTTGCCGTGGGCGTCCGCGATCTCCTTGGCGCCGTTCTTGTACAGCGTGTGGTTGTCGCAGGTCTCCCGCACCTCGGCGTAGCGGAACGCGATCTCCTGCTGGCCGAGGTTGCACTCGCCCTTGACGCCCTCGCAGTACAGGCCCGCGCCCTCCATCCCGCGGCGGATGTCGCGCAGCAGTGGCTCGAGGCGCGTGGTGGCCAGGAGGTTGTAGTCCACGTTGTAGTCGGTCGAGGCCCGCAGTCCGGTGAAGCCCTTCGCCCACGCCTCGCGGTACGAGTCGTCGAACACGATGAACTCCAGCTCCGTGCCGGCGAGCGCGACCAGCCCGCGCTCGGCGAGCCGCTCGCGCTGCCGATCGAGGATCGCGCGCGGCGATTGCGCGACGCGCTCGCCGTCCTGCCACTGCAGCTCGGCGAAGACCAGCGCCGTCCCCGGGATCCAGGGGATGCGCCGGAGGGTGTCGGTGTCGGGGGCGAGCATCATGTCGCCGTAGCCGGTCTCCCAGCTCGACATCGCGTAGCCGTCGACCGTGTTCATGTCGACGTCCACGCTGAGCAGGTAGTTGCAGGCCTCGGCGCCGTGCTGCGCCACCTCGTCCTGCCACAGTCGCGCGGAGACGCGCTTGCCCATCAGGCGCCCCTGCGCGTCGGGGAACGCGATGATCACCGTGTCGATCTCACCGGCGTGGATCGCGGCGTCGAGCTCATCGAGCGTGAGATTTCCGGGCATGGATCCTCGCTTCGCTGGGGACATCGGGAATTCAAAGGTAGACAAGTCGACCTTTGAACGCCACAATCGTCGCACACCTTCCCGACGTCACGAGCACCACCCGAACTCGCCTCCGGAGGACCCATGCCCGAGCCCACAGTGAAGACCGCGTCCGGTGCCACCTACACCGCCGCAGGCCAGGAGTACTTCGCGAAACGGACATTGCGGCGCTCCGCCGGTGTCGTCGGGCTGTGGGGGCTCGCGGTCGGCGCCGTCATCTCCGGAGACTTCTCCGGCTGGAACTTCGGCATCGACTTCGCCGGCTTCGGCGGGATGCTCATCGCCTTCGGGATCCTGACCGTCATGTACTACGCCCTGATCTTCTCAATCGGGGAGATGTCGGCCGCCATGCCGCACACGGGCGGCGCCTACTCGTTCGCGCGCTCCGCGATGGGACCGTGGGGCGGTCTTGTCACCGGCGCGGCCGAGACGATCGAGTACGTCGCGACCACGGCGGTGATCGTCTACTTCTCGGCCGGATACGCCGACTCGATCACGAGCACGCTGCTGGGACTCTCGCTGCCGGTGTACGTGTGGTGGGCGATCCTCTACGCGGTGTTCGTGGCGCTCAACGCGGCCGGCGCGAGCATCTCGTTCAAGTTCGCGATCGTCGTGTCGATCATCTCGATCGCGGTCATCCTGATCTTCTCGGCCATGGCGCTCGCCTCGGGCGCCTTCCAGTGGGCGAGCCTGTGGGACATCGTGCCCGACCCGGGACAGACGGCGTTCCTGCCGCACGGCGTGCTGCCGATCCTGTTCGCCCTGCCCTTCGCGATGTGGTTCTTCCTCGGCATCGAGGAGCTGCCCCTCGCCGCCGAGGAGTCGCACAATCCCGTGCGCGACATCCCGCGCGCCGGCCTCTGGGCGCGCTTCACGCTCATCGTGACCGGCCTGCTCGTGCTGTTCCTCAACACGGGCGTGCTCGGCGCCGAGGCCACGGGCGTGGCGGGGGAGCCGCTGCTCGACGGTTTCCGCGCCATCGTCGGCGATCAGCTCGCCGCCGTGCTGGCGCTCTTCGCGCTCGTCGGCCTCCTCGCCTCGCTGCAGGGCATCATGTTCGCCTACGGCCGGAACATGTACTCGCTCTCGCGTGCCGGGTACTACCCGCGGTTCCTCTCGCTCACCGGCCGCAACCAGACCCCGTGGGTCGCGCTGATCGCCGGCGCCGTCATCGGCTTCGCGGCGCTCGCGATCATCGAGCTGACGGGTGGCTCGGCGGGTGTCGGCGGTGCCGTGGTGCTGAACATCGCCTGCTGGGGCGCCGTGCTCGCGTACTTCCTGCAGATGGTGTCGTTCATCATCCTGCGGCGGAAGCTGCCGGATGCCGATCGCCCGTACCGCTCGCCGTGGGGTGTGCCCGGAGCGATCGTCGCGGCCGCGATCGCGTTCCTGGTCTTCATCGGGTTCCTCTTCAACCCGACGTATCTGCCGTCGATCATCGCGATCATCATCGTCTACGTGGTCCTGCTCGTCGGCTTCGGCATCTACTACCGCCATCGCCTCGTGCTCTCGCCGGAGGAGGAGTATGCGCTGTCGGGAGGGGTCGAGAGCGGGCCGAGCGACGCCGACCTGGCCCCGGACACGTGAGGCGATCCCGCGGGGGATTTCCCCCGCGGGATCGGGCGGTGCGCCCTGATGTGCGGGCGCCTCGCGCCTCATAGCTTTGAGGCATGATCTCGACCACCACGCCCGCACCGGGCGTCACCGGAGCTCCGCCGGCGTCCGCGCCGGCCGCGGCCGCGCCACCCGCGCGCTCGCCCCGCTCCCTCGCCTCGCCGCTCGCGATCCTCGGTGCCATCGCGCACCTCGCGTTCCTCGGCTTCTACGGAGCCGCCGTCTTCGCGGCCCTCTCGGTGCTGCTCGCCGGCGGGCTCGGGCTGCTCGTCCTCATCGTCGGGGCCGTGCTGCTGCTCGGCTTCGTGTACGGGCTCTACGGCGCGGCCTTCGTCGAGACGGCGCGCGTGGAGGGCCTCTACGGCTTCGGCCTGCCGATGCTCACCCCGCGCCGCTCGCCGCGTCGCGGCTTCGGCGGCTTCCTCCACACCGTGTGGCTGCAGTTCATCGACGGCGGCATGTGGCGCACGATCGCCCACCTCGCCATCGCCACGATCCTCGGCTGGATCGCCTGGTTCCTCGTCGGCATCCTCGTCGGCGGCGCGACCGGCGCGTTCGCCCCGCTGTACGTCGACGACGGCGCCGTGGAGATCGGCCGCTGGTTCTTCGACGTCACCTGGGCCCCCGTCTGGGGCACCCTGCTGGCGCTGCTGGCGCTCGCCGCGCTCGTCGGGCTGGCCCTGCTGCACGGCGTGCTCTCGCGCGTGCTGATCGCGCCGATCCGTGAGGCCCAGCTCACCGCCCAGGCGCGCGATGCCGCCACGCAGCGGCAGGGCGCCATCCGCGCCGGCGAGCTGGAGCGCACCCGCATCGAGCGCGACCTGCACGACGGCGTTCAGCCGCGGCTCGTGTCGGTGGGCATGACGCTCGGCATGGCGCAGCAGAAGATCGACACCGATCCCGAGTCGGCCAAGCAGCTCATCGCCGAGGCCCACACCTCGACCAAGGCGGCCATCACCGAGCTGCGTCAGCTGGCCCGCGGCATCCACGCGTCGGTGCTCGACGACCGCGGCCTCGACGCGGCACTGTCGGCGCTGGCGGGCCGCTCGCACATCCCCGTGCACCTCGACGTGCGCATGGACGGCCGGGCCGGGCGCGACGCGGAGGCGGCGGTGTACTTCGCCATCGCCGAGAGCCTCACCAACGCGGCCAAGCACTCCCGGGCCACCACCGCACGGGTGATCGTGCGCTCGCGGCCCGAGGAGGGCGTGCTGTGGGCCCGCGTCGAGGACGACGGCATCGGCGGCGCGCGCGTCGTCCCCGGTGGCGGCCTCGACGGCATCAGCAACCGGATCACCGCACTCGGCGGCACCGCGCGGCTCGACAGCCCGCAGGGCGGCCCCACGTCCCTGGAGGTGAGCGTGCCATGCGCGTCCTGATCGTCGAGGACTCCGTCCTCCTGCGCGAGGGCCTCGTGCGTCTGCTCGAGGACGCCGGCCACGAGGTGGTCGCGGCCCTGCCCGACGCCCGCGACGTGGTGGAGGAGGTCGACCGCACCGAACCGGATCTGTGCATCCTGGACGTGCGGCTGCCTCCCACCTTCATCGACGAGGGCATCCGCGCGGCGATCCAGCTGCGGCGGCGCGACCCGAAGCTCGCGGTGCTCGTGTTCTCGCAGTACGTCGAGGAGCGCTACGCGTCCGAGCTCATCGCCCAGCCCGGCGGCGCCGTCGGCTACCTGCTCAAGGACCGCGTGACCGACGTCGCCGAGTTCCTCGAGTCGCTGGATCGGATCGCCGAGGGCGCCACCGTCCTCGACCCCGAGGTCGTCGCCCAGCTGCTGACCCGCCGCGCCCGCGACGAGAAGATGCAGCGCCTCACCGAGCGCGAGCGCCAGGTGCTCTCGCTCATCGCCGAGGGGCGCAACAACGCCGCGATCTCGCGCCTGCTCTTCATCAGCGCGGGCGCCGTCGAGAAGCACATCACCTCGATCTTCCAGAAGCTCGACCTCGACCAGGACGAGCAGGGCAACCGCCGCGTGCTGGCCGTGCTGGCCCACATCGAAGCGACCGGCGCCCCCGGTCCCGTGGGCCCCGCGCCCGAACGAGGACAGACAGGAACGGAACGATGACCACGCAGCTGACACCCCCTCCCGTGTCGCAGCCGACGCCCACGGTGACGCCCGCGCCGCAGACCGACACCGCGCGCACCGGCACCCGGGCGCTGTCGATCACGATCGCCGTGCTCGGTGCCGGGGCCCTCGTGCTCGGCGGCCTGGCCACCGCGTTCGGCACCGTGCGCCAGGCGACCTCGCCCGATCCCGTCGCCCAGTCGGTCTCCGGCGTCTCGGGCGTGCAGGGCATCGACGTCGACGTCTCGGCGGGCGATCTGCGCATCGAGTTCAGCGGCTCCGAGGTCACGCTCGTCTCGACCGGCGAATCGGGCTGGACGCTCGAGCGCGACGGCGACCGCATCGAGGTCTCGAGCCCGGACGACCCGTTCGATCTCGGATTCGACTGGCTCTGGAACGATGCCGACCGCTCGGCCACCCTTACGCTGCCGGCCGCGCTCGAGGGTGCCGATCTCGACATCGATCTGTCGGCCGGGCGGGTGATCGCCGAGGGCGAGTTCGGTGCGACGACGTTCGAGATGAGCGCCGGCGGGATCGAGCTCGAGGGCTCGGCCGAGACCCTCGACGGCAGCGTCAGCGCCGGTCACGCCATCGTCGAGCTCGCCGACGTGCGCGAGGTCGACATCGACCTGTCGGCGGGGCACCTCCAGGGCCAGCTGTCGGGCGAGGCGCCGGAGCGCGTGGGCATCGGCGTGAGCGCCGGATCGCTCGACCTGCGGCTGCCCGACGTGCCCTACGCGGTGCGCGACGACAGCGGCGCCGGCGAGCTCCACCTCAACAACCTGCAGGAGGACAGCGGCGCCCCGCGTCAGATCGATGTGCGGGTCGCGGCGGGCGAGGTGGACCTCCGCGCCGGCGGCTGACCCGGGGTCGAGGTCGTGGCGGGGAGGTCTCGACTCGCTCCCCTCGCTCCAGTCGACGAGCCGCAGCCACTCGGGCCCGTCGACCGAGCGGAGCGACCGGAGACGGGCCGAGCGGAGCCGCGCAGCGGCGCAGTCGAGACCAGCGGGCGAAGCCCCGCGGTCAGCCCCGGCGGCGGGTGCGCGCCACGAGCGCCGCGATCAGCCGCCAGCCGACGAGGAACACCAGCAGCGTCACGGCGGCCACGATGACGAACGCCACGGCCGTGCCGCCGCCGGTCACCGCGCGCAGGATCATCCCGCCCGCGACCGTCACGGCCCACACCGGCAGCCCCGTGCGCAGCGGCCGGGCGGGCGCGCGCCACGCGAGCGCCACGAGCCACCCGACCGCGAGGGCGGCCAGGAACGGCCAGGCCGTCCCGATCAGCCCGCCCGCGGTGAAGCCGCCGTGGTGCTGCACCATGCCGATGGCGGCGAAGGCGATCACCAGCACGGCGTCGATCGCCAGGGCGGCGGGCCAGGGGAAACGCGTCATGTCTCGACGGTAACGGGCCCCGCTGGGCCGCAGCCGCGATAGCGTCGCGGTATGGCGTATGACGACATCGTGAAGGTGCTGGACGAGGAGCAGGTCGTGGCGATCGTCACGACGCGGCGCAGCGGCGAGCCGGCGGCGACCGCGATCTGGTCGATGGTCGTCGACGGGGTGCCCTACGTGCGCTCCGCCTACGGCACCCGGTCGTGGTGGTACAAGCACGTGGTCGCGGGGCGCCCGGTGGCGTTCGTGCGCGGCGACGGCTCGGTCGCGGAGAGCGACCGCGAGGCCGCCCTCGCGCTGCCCCGTGAGGCCGTGACCCTCACGCCCGTGCCGGCCGACGACCTGGTGCAGGCGGCGATCGATGCGGAGATCGAGCGGAAGTACGCGGGATCGCCGCGCTCGTCGATCGATGCGACGATCAGCGCCGAGGCGACCGGGTGCACGTTCCGGGTCGATCCCGCTTCCTAGACTGAGACCGTGACGGCTGCGCGGATCCACCTCGTGCGCCACGGCGAGGTGCACAACCCCGGGCGCGTGCTCTACGAGCGGATGCCGGGCTACCGCCTGAGCGAGGACGGCCGCCGCATGGCGCGGGCCGCCGCCCACTACGTCCACTCGCTCGAGCGCCCGGTGTCGACGCTCGTGTGCTCCCCGCTGGAGCGCACGCGCGAGTCGGCCGAGCCGTTCACAGAGCTGTTCGGCCTCGAGCCGCAGGCCGACGAGCGCGTGATCGAGCCCTGGAACGCGTTCGCGGGCAAGGTGATGCGCCGGGCGGTGTTCCGGCCGTGGAACTGGCACCTGCTCATCCGCCCGTCGCTGCCCAGCTGGGGCGAGCCGTACGCGTCGATCATCGCCCGCATGCGCGAGGCGATGGACGAGCTGTGGCACGAGCGCAGCGACGACGTCGTGATCGTCTCGCACCAGGCGCCGATCTGGATCACGCACCTCTCGGTCGCGGGCCTGCCGCTGCGTCACGATCCGCGCACGCGCCGCTGCGCCCTCTCGAGCGTGACGTCGTTCGAGAGGGCGGGCGATGTGTGGCGCGAGGTCGGCTACGCCGAGCCCGCGTCCACCCACGGCGCGGTCGACGTCGGCGCGGTATAGGCCGGCCGGTCGAGCCGGGTCGGTTCCTGAACGGAGCGGCGCAGCCGCGCAGATGAAGGGACCAGCCGAAGCCGGTTGATCGCGCTCGGCTGGCACTCAGGCCGCTCGAAGCGGCGTCCGTAGGATGGACGCGTGCCACGCCCCCGCCGGATCGCCGCCGCCGCGGCCACGCTGCTCGCCGCCGTCTCGCTCGCGGCATGCACGCAGGATCAGGCCACCGAGGACTACCTCAACGGCGAGAACAAGGGCTTCATCTCCAGCGAGTTCCGCGTCGACGAGATCCCGGCCGACCAGCGGGGCGAGCCCGTCGCGTGGGCGGGCGTCACCGAGAACGGCGACGAGCTGTCGAGCGACGATGTCGCGGGCGACGTGGTCGTCGTGAACTTCTGGTACGCCTCGTGCGGGCCGTGCATCGTCGAGGCCCCCGACCTGGAAGCGGTCTGGCAGGAGTATCGGGACGAGGACGTCTCGTTCGTCGGCGTCAACACCTACGACCAGGCCGACACGGCCCGATCCTTCGCCGCCGAGAACGGCGTGACCTACCCGAGCATCATCGACGTCAACTCCGGCGACGTGAAGCTCGCCTTCGCGGCCGCCACGCCCATCCAGGCGACGCCCACGACCCTCGTGCTCGACCGCGAGGGCCGGGTCGCGGCGCTCGTGATCGGCCAGCTGGAGAGCCCGTCGATCCTGTCGACGCTCGTCGGCGACGTGCTCGCGGAATCGTGACCCGCGCGTGAACCCCGGAAACCTCGTCTTCGACGGCTCCCTGTGGGTCGCCCTGCCGATCGCGCTGCTGGCCGGGCTGGTGTCGTTCCTCTCGCCGTGCGTGCTGCCGCTCGTGCCCGGCTACCTCGGCTTCGTCGCCGGTGCCGTCTCGCCGCGCACGCCCGCCGACCGTGCGCCCCGCGGCCGCCTCGTCGGGGGCGTGCTGCTGTTCATCGCCGGTTTCACGCTCGTCTTCGTGGCCGTCATCGTGCTCGGCGGCCTCGCCGGGGGAGCGATGGCCCGCTTCAGCGTGGTGTGGGGCGACCTCATCACCCGCATCCTCGGCGTGCTGATCATCGCGATGGGCCTGGTCTTCATCGGCCTGTTCGGGTTCGCGCAGCGGATCGTCAAGCCGCAGGTGCGCGGCGGTCTCGGACTGCTCGGCGCCCCGCTGCTGGGCATCGCCCTCGGCCTCGGCTGGGCGCCGTGCATCGGCCCGACGCTGTCGGCCATCATGTCGATCGCGTGGACGACGGGCGACGCGGGGCGCGCCGCGGTGCTGGGCGTGACCTACTCGCTCGGCCTGGGCATCCCGTTCCTGCTCGTCGCGCTCGGCTTCGGCTGGGCCACGCGCTCGCTGGCGTTCCTGCGCCGACACATCCGCGTGGTCAACATCGTCGGCGGTGTGATGCTCGTCGCGCTCGGCGTGCTCATGGTCGCGGGCGTGTGGACCACGATCATGGCACGCCTGCAGGGGGTGATCTCGGGTGTCCAGCTCCCGATCTGACACGCAGAACGATCCGCTGCGTCCGTCCGACCACGTCGACGGCGACGCCGCCATCGCCCAGCCCGCGCTGGGCTTCGTCGGCTGGGTCCGCTGGGCGTGGCGCCAGCTCACGAGCATGCGCACCGCGCTGGTGCTGCTGCTCCTGCTGGCGATCGCCGCCGTTCCCGGATCGCTCTTCCCGCAGCGGTCCGCCGACCCCAACGGCGTCGTGCAGTGGCAGGCGGAGAACCCCGACCTGTTCCCGATCCTCGACGCGATCCAGCTGTTCGACGTGTACTCGTCGGCCTGGTTCTCGGCGATCTACCTGCTGCTGTTCGTCAGCCTGATCGGCTGCATCCTGCCCCGCACCAAGCATCACTGGAAGGCGCTGCGCTCGCGGCCGCCGCGCACGCCCGCGCGCCTGTCGCGCCTGGCCGACCACCGCGCCGAGACGCTCGAGGGCGTCGACGCGGGGGAGGCCGTGGATCTCGCCGCACGCCAGCTGAGGGCCGCCGGGTACCGCATCGAGCGCTTCGACGACGAGCGTCGCGGCGTGCGCTCGGTCTCGGCCGAGCGCGGCTACCTGCGCGAGACGGGCAACCTCCTGTTCCACGCCGCGCTCGTGGGCGTGCTCGTCTCGGTCGGCGTGGGCGGCGGATTCGCCTACACCGGTCAGCGCGTGGTCGTGGAGGGCACGACCTTCGTCAACACGCTGCTGGACTACAACTCGATCAACCGCGGCCGCTGGGTGAGCGAGAACGCGCTGACGCCCTACGCGATGACGCTCGAGTCGTTCGACGTGACCTACCAGCCGCCCGGCACCAACGGCCAGGGGCAGGCCGGCGACTTCAGCGCCAACGTGCTCGTGCGCCATCCGGGCGAGGATGAGGCCACGCCGGGCGCCGTGCGCGTGAACAACCCGCTCCGGATCGCCGGCGACAGCATCTACCTGCTCGGCAACGGGTACGCCCCCACGATCGAGGTCACCGACGCCGAGGGCAACGTGGTCTTCCACGACTCGGTGGCGTTCCTGCCGCAGGACAACAACCTCACCTCACAGGGCGTGGTCAAGGTCACCGACGGCCTGCCCGAGCAGCTCGGCATGGTCGGCTTCTTCTATCCCACGGTCGCGGAGCTGACCACCGGCGCGCTCACGTCGCAGTACCCCGACCTGCTCAACCCCTACCTCACGCTGCAGGTGTACGCGGGCGACCTCGGCATCGACGGCGGCACGCCCCGCAACGTCTACACGCTCGACCCGACCGGCATGGAGCCGATCGCCGGGGGCGAGGCGGAGGCCGAGGCGATCGAGCTCGCGCCCGGTGAGTCGCAGGAGCTGCCCAACGGCTGGGGCACGATCACGTTCGTCGACGAGACGCCCGCGGATCACGATCCGGCCCTCGGCGCGACCGAGTCGGTCAAGCGCTTCGCCTCGCTGCAGATCCATCACGACGCCTCGGCCGTGTGGGTGCTCGTGTTCGCGCTGCTGGCCCTGTTCGGGCTGCTGACGGCGCTGTTCATCCCGCGCCGCCGCGTGTGGGTGAAGGCGACCACGATCGGTGACACGGTGACGCTCGAGTACGCCGGCCTGGCGCGCGGCGAGGATCCCGCCCTCGGGGCGGCGGTCGATCAGCTCGCAGAGAAGCACCTCGCGGCCCTGCCGCGGTAGGCGTCGGCGGGTACGGCCGCCGGCCTCGACTCGCTGCGCTCGCTCGGCCCGTCTCCGCTCCGGCGCTGCGCGCCTCCGGTCGACGAGCCCGCGGGGCTGCGCTCTCCGATCACGAGGAGCGACCGGGTGCGCGGGCGTCGGAGTGCGCGCCGAGTCGCCTCTGCCGATGGGACGGGTGTGGTCCCGTGGGGCGGGTGTGGCGACCGCGTGTGCGAAGGTGCGACGCCCGCGCGATCGATCCGATGACCGGGTGCCCGGTCGACGAGCAGCGACCACCCGGGGTCGTCGACCGAGCGAAGCGAGCGGAGACGGCTCGAGCGCAGCGAAGCGGAGTCGAGAGCGCCCGCGCCCGCATCACTGCCAGACGAGCGGCTGCTCCAGGTAGGGGTTCTCCGGCTCCTGGCCCGGCAGCGTCGGCACGCTCAGGCCCCCGGCGCTCGTGCTGTCGTAGAGCGCGCCGACCACCTTCTGGCCCTCGGGAGCCGCGGCCAGCAGGCAGCGCATCGCGGTGTTCGTCTCGGCGTCGTAGGAGGGGAAGCTGATGCCGCAGGCCTCCTGGATCGCGTCGTCGTCCTGGAACTCGATGTACAGCAGCTCGGCGCTGTCGCCGTTCTCCAGCAGCGGCCACACGCTCTCGGTGTCGACGTCGGCGCCCTCGACCCACGACTCGGCCTCGAACGGCTCGCCCGTGAAGGTCTGCTGGACGATGATCGCCCAGGGCACGTCGCCCTCGAACTCCTCGGAGTTGCCGAACTGCTCCCACACCGACGGCTCGCGCTCGATGATGTCGCGCACGGTGAAGCCCACGACCTCCGTCACCGGGTCGTCGCCGGGCTCGCCGCGGTACACGTCGGCCTCGATCCAGGCGGGCTCGTCGAACGCGAGCGTGGTGCCGGCGGCCGTGACCTCGCCCGGCTCGCCGAGGTCGATCGCCTCGACGTCGTACGACGGCGCCCCGCACGAGGCGAGCGCGATGGTGGCGGCGCCGATGGCGACCGCGGCGGCAGCGCGACGAATGCGCATGGTGTTCCCCCAGAGATTCGGGGCGGACCCTCGATCGGTCCGCTCTCGCCTCGACATTAGGGCGGCGGCGCCACTCCTGCTGCGGATCCGCGTGGGCAGGAGTACCCATCCACCGTCCCAGGGTTCGCACGGAAGGCGCGAACGTAGGATGGGCGCATGCCCGATGTCGCCGCGCTCGACACGATCTCCGTCATCCTCATCTGGACGGCCATCGCGATCTACACTCTCGCGTTCATCGCCTACGCGATGGATCTCGCCCAGCGATCGCAGTCGTCGATCGAGCGGAAGGACGCCGCGGTGGCCTCCTCGGCCGGCGGCTCGACCCTCGTGGTGGAGGCCCCGACGGTGACGGCGCCCCGCCGGGTGTTCGGGCGGATCGGCACCTCGCTCACGGCCCTGGCCTTCCTGTTCCACCTCGGCGGCACGGTGCTGCGCGGTGTCGCCGCCCAGCGCGTGCCGTGGTCGAACATGTGGGAGTTCGCCATGACCGGCACGCTGCTGATCACGGCGGTGTACCTGGGCGTGCTCTTCTGGCGCGACCTGCGCTTCCTCGGCACGTTCATGACCGCGCTCGTGGTGGTGCTGCTCGGTGCCTCGACGACGTTCTACGTCGAGATCGTGCCGCTGATGGATCCGCTCAAGTCGATCTGGCTGGTCATCCACGTCTTCGTCGCCTCGCTCGGCACCGCGTTCCTCGCCCTCGCCTTCGCCCTGAGCGTGCTGCAGCTGATGCAGGCGCGGCGCGAGCGCAAGGCGATCGACTCGGCGGAGCACGCGACCAAGCGCTCGATGCTGCGCACGCTGCCGTCGTCGGAGGCGCTCGAGGGCCTCGCGTACCGCTTCGCGATCATCGGCTTCATCTTCTGGACCTTCACGCTGATCGCCGGGGCGATCTGGGCGCAGGACGCCTGGGGTCGCTACTGGGGCTTCGACGTGAAGGAGGTCTGGACCTTCATCATCTGGGTGCTCTACGCCGGCTACATCCACGCCCGCGCGACGCGCGGCTGGCGCGGCACCCGGTCGGCGTGGCTGTCGATCGTCGGCTTCGCGGCCGTGCTGTTCAACTTCACGATCGTCAACACGTTCTTCGACGGCCTGCACGCCTACAGCGGCCTGAGCTGATCCGCGCCCCTCGCGCGCGAACCCGCATCCGCGCGCCGAGACGGCATCTTCGCGCCGACAGCGTGTGCAAACGCCGGGGTCTCGGCGCGAAGAAGCTGTCTCGCGGCATCCCGAACGCGACAAAGGCCGGCCTCCCGCGGGGAGACCGGCCTTTCGCGTCGGATCAGGCGCCGAGCGTGCCGAGGTAGAGCTCGGTGACCTTCGGGTCGTGCAGCAGGTCGCGGCCGGTGCCGGTGTAGGCATCGCGGCCCTGGTCGAGCACGTAGCCGCGGTCGCAGATCTGCAGGCAGCGGCGGGCGTTCTGCTCCACCATGATGCAGGTCACCCCGGCCTTGTTGATCTCGCTCACGCGCAGGAACGCCTCGTCCTGGCGCACGGGCGACAGTCCGGCCGAGGGCTCGTCGAGCAGGAGCACCTTCGGGTCCATCATGAGCGCGCGGCCCATCGCGACCATCTGCCGCTCGCCGCCCGACAGGCCCGAGGCGCGCTTCTTGATGCCGGCGCCCTTGGCCAGGTCGGGGAAGATGCTCATGACGAAGTCGACCCGCTCGGCGAACATCTTCGGCTTCTGGTACGCGCCCATCTGCAGGTTCTCCTCGATCGTGAGCGAGGGGAACACGTTGTTCGTCTGCGGGATGAAGCCCACGCCCTTGGCGACGAGCTTGTCGGCCTTGAGCCCGGTGATGTCCTCGCCCGCGAGCGACACCTTGCCGCCACGGATCTTCACCTGACCGAAGATGGCCTTCAGCAGCGTCGACTTGCCGGCGCCGTTGGGGCCGATGATGCCGATCAGCTCGCCCTGGTAGGCGGTGAGGGTCGCGCCGTTGAGGATGTTCACGCCGGGCAGGTAGCCCGCGTGCACGTCGTCGACGAAGACGACGGGGGTCTGCTCTGCGGTCACTTCTGGTCCTCCTGCTCGGCCTCGGCCTCGATGTCCTCGGCGGTGACGTGCGCGGACGCCTCGGGGTCGGTGGTCGGATCGGCCTCGACCACCGGGATGCGCCCGGTGACGACGCCGAGGTCGACCTCCTGGTGGGCGCCCAGGTAGGCGTCGACGACGGCGGGGTTCTTCATGACCTCGTCGGGGGCGCCCTCGGCGACGACCTTGCCCTCGGCCATCACGATCACCCAGTCGGCGATGTGGCGGACCATGTGCATGTCGTGCTCGACGAACAGCACGGTCATGCCCTCGTCCTTGAGATCGAGGATGTGATCGAGCAGCGACTGCGTCAGCGCCGGGTTCACGCCCGCCATCGGCTCGTCGAGCATGACGAGGGCCGGATCGGTCATGAGCGCGCGCGCCATCTCGAGCAGCTTCTTCTGGCCGCCCGAGAGGCCGGCGGCGAGATCGTCCTTCTTCGCGTCGAGCTTGAACTTGACCAGCAGCTCCTCGGCACGCTTCTCGATCGCCTCGTCCTGCGAGCGCCACAGCGCGGGCACCAGGCTCTGCCAGAACCGCTCGCCCACCTGGCCGGTGGCGCCGAGCTTCATGTTGTCCATGACGCTCAGGCGGCCCAGCGCCTTGGTGAGCTGGAACGTGCGGACCAGGCCCATCCGCGCGACCTTGTGCGCCGGCACGCGCGCGAGATCGGTGCCGTCGAACGACCACGATCCCGTGTTCGGGCGATCGAAGCCGGTGAGGAGGTTGAACAGCGTGGTCTTGCCCGCGCCGTTGGGGCCGATGAGGGCCGTGATCGCGCCGCGCGGGATCTCGAGGTGTTCGACGTCGACGGCCTTGAGGCCGCCGAACGTGCGCGTGACGCCGTCGGCGACGATGATCGGGTCGGTCTTGCGCACGCCCGGCGCGATCTCGCCGATGTGCAGGTTGGTGGTCTTCGGCCGCGGCACGGGGGCCGTCATCGGCGCGCCCTCTGCGGGGCTGTTCTCAGCGGACAAAGGTCAGCTCCTTCTTGTCGCCCAGGAGGCCCTGCGGCATGAAGATCACGAGCAGCATGAGCGCGACGCCCACGAGGATGAACCGGAGGGTGCCGGCCTGCGACGTGCTCATGAAGGGGAGGATGCCGGCCTCGACCAGCGCGGGCAGCACGTTCGAGAGGAACGTCTGGATCACCCAGAAGATGAGCGATCCGAGCACCGGGCCGAACACCGTCGCGGCGCCGCCGAGCAGCAGCGCGGTCCAGACGAAGAACGTCAGCGACGTCACGTACAGGCCGGGGGCGACCGACGAGGGCAGCGCGTACACGATGCCGCCGGCGGCCATGATGACGCCGCCGAGGACGAGCGACTGCATCTTGTACGAGAAGACGTTCTTGCCGAGCGATCGGATCGCGTCCTCGTCCTCGCGGATGCCCTTCATGACGCGGCCCCACGGGCTGCGGGTGAGCATCCACACCACGAGCACGGCGAACGCGAGGGTGAGCAGGCCCATGATGCGGACCCACCAGCCCGTCTCGTTGTACGTCCACGGCCCGAAGCCGTACGTGCCCTCGGGGATCGGGTTGGAGCCGCGGAAGCTGGCGTGGTAGCCGGCGAGGCCGTCGGCCGAGCCCGTCACGTCCTCGAACTGCGTCGTCATGAACAGCAGGCGCAGCACCTCGGCGGCCGCGATCGTGGCGATCGCGAGGTAGTCGCCGCGCAGTCGCAGCGTCGGGATGCCGAGGATGAGGGCGAACACCGCCGCGGCGGCCAGGCCCACCAGCGCGGCGAGCCACCACGGGAAGCCGAAGGTGAGGATCGAGATGGCGTAGCCGTAGGCACCGAGGGCCATGAAGCCGGCGACGCCCATGTTGAGCAGGCCGCCGTAGCCGAAGTGCATGGCGAGCCCGAGGGCGGCGAGGGCGTAGCCGATCGTCGCGGGGCTCAGGATGGACGACAGGGTGTTGTCGAAGATCTGCAACCAGTTCATGAGCCGCGTTATCCGATTCGCTCGCGTCGGCCCAGGATGCCCTGCGGCCGGACCAGAAGGATGATGATGAGGACCACGAGCGCACCCGCGTAGCGCAGGTCGGACGGGATCCAGAGGCTCGACAGCTCGGTCAGCAGACCGATCACGATCGAGCCGATGAGGGCACCGTAGGCGGTGCCCAGTCCGCCGAGGGTGACGGCGGCGAAGACGAGCAGCAGCACCTGCGCGCCCATGTCCCAGCGGATGCCGGGGCGGTAGTAGGCGTACAGGATGCCGGCGAGACCGGCCAGCGCGCCGGAGATGATCCACACGATGCGCACGACGTGGTCCACGTCGATGCCGGAGGCCGCCGCGAGCGAGGGGTTGTCGCTGATCGCGCGGGTGGCCTTGCCGAGCCGGCTCCGCGTCAGCCACAGGGCGAAGGCGACGATCACGACGATCGAGATCGCCATCGACACGAGGTCGTTCAGCGAGGTCGTCACGGCGCCGAACAGCGGGATCGCGATGTTGGGCACCATCGGCGGCAGCTGCTGGGTGTCGCCGCCGATGAAGTAGTTGAAGAGGTACCGCAGCGCCAGCGAGAGGCCGATCGAGAGGATCATCAGCTGCACCACGCCGACGCCGCGGCGACGCAGCGGCCGCCAGATGATCGCATCGAGCACGAAGCCCAGCACCGCGCTGAGGATCACCGCCAGCGGGATGCCCGCCCACACCGGCAGTGCCAGGCTGGCGGGACCGACGAGCAGCAGCGCCGCGACGGCGCCGAAGGTGACCATCTCGGCGTGCGCGAAGTTCGAGATGCCGGTGGTGCCGAACACGAGCGAGAGGCCCACGGCGGCCAGGCCCAGCATGAGGCCGAAGTTGAGGCCCAGGAACAGACGCTGCACGAACTGGTCGAAGAAGCTCGTCACGTTGCGCTCGCCCTCGCCGATGAAGAAGTTCACCGTGAGGCGACCGCCCTGGCCCATCTCCGACGTCGTGACGTTCGTCTCGCCGTCGCCGTCGGCGTCCTCGATCACCGCGATGCCCTCGGGCAGCGTCGACTCGTCGAGGGTGACGGTGTACTCGGCGTCGCGCTCGGGCACCTTCACCGACCATCGGCCGTCGGCGTCGGTCTCGACCTCCTGCTCACCGCCGGGGCCGTCGATCGTCAGCGCGACGCCCTCCAGCGGCTCGCCGTCGAGCTGGACGTTGCCGCTCACGGTGTAGGGGTCTCCGTCGGCGGCGTGCGCGGGGGTCGGCGCGAACAGCCATGCGAGGAGCGCGATGAGAACACCGGCCAGCGCCATGACGGCACCGGCTCGGGATCGTCGCGAGGGGGCGATCGTGTGGTTCATGGATCCTCCGGTCCGGCAGCGCAGCCGACTTCGGGAATCGTCGGACGCCGGTGACTGACCGTAAAACCTTAATGTGTCCTGTGTGTTTCGGCCGCGCCACCGGGGACGAACCGTTACGGAATAAGTCCCCGGGCACGAGCCTTAGAATCTGTACAGCGGGATGGCCGGATCCCGCACATGCGCGGGAGGCACCTGATATGAGCGATCACGACCCGTTCGGCTTCGTCGGACTCACCTACGACGACGTGCTGCTCCTGCCGGGGCACACCGACGTCATCCCGAGCGAGGCCGATACGTCGTCGCAGCTCACCAAGCGCATCCGGGTCAACGTGCCGCTTGTCTCGGCCGCGATGGACACCGTGACCGAGGCCCGCATGGCGATCGCCCTCGCGCGCCAGGGCGGCATCGGCATCCTGCACCGCAACATGTCGATCGAGGAGCAGGCCGCCGCGGTCGACCGCGTCAAGCGCAGCGAGTCGGGCATGATCACGGACCCGATCACGACGACGCCGGACGCGACGATCGCCGAGGTCAACGAGCTCTGCGCCAAGTACCGCGTCTCGGGCCTGCCGGTGATCGACGACGCCGACAAGCTCGTCGGCATCGTGACCAACCGCGACATGCGCTTCGTGTCGGACTTCGAGCGCTCCACGACCCTCGTCAAAGACGTCATGACGACCGAGGGCCTCGTCACCGGCCACGTGGGCATCAGCTCCGAGGAGGTCGTGGCGCTGTTCGCCAAGCACCGCGTCGAGAAGCTGCCGCTCGTGAACGACGACGGCACGCTCGCCGGCCTCATCACGATCAAGGACTTCGACAAGAGCGAGAAGTACCCGCTCGCCACCAAGGACGACCAGGGCCGCCTCCGCGTCGGCGCCGGCATCGGCTTCTACGGCGACGCGTGGCAGCGCGCCGAGGCGCTGCGCGACGCGGGTGTCGACGTCATCGTCGTCGACACCGCCAACGGCCAGTCGCAGGGCGTGATCGACATCGTCCGCAAGCTCAAGGCCGACCCGAGCTTCGCGCACATCGACGTCATCGGCGGCAACGTCGCCACCCGCGAGGGCGCCCAGGCGCTCGTCGACGCGGGCGTCGACGCCGTGAAGGTCGGCGTGGGCCCCGGCTCGATCTGCACCACGCGCGTCGTCGCGGGCGTCGGCGTGCCCCAGGTCACCGCCGTGTACGAGGCCTCGCTCGCCGCGCGTCCGGCCGGCGTCCCGGTGATCGCCGACGGCGGCCTGCAGTACTCGGGCGACATCGCCAAGGCCCTCGTCGCGGGCGCCGACACGGTGATGCTCGGATCGCTCCTGGCCGGCACCTCGGAGTCGCCGGGCGAGCTCGTCTTCCAGAACGGCAAGCAGTTCAAGATGTACCGCGGCATGGGGTCGCTCGGCGCCATGCAGACCCGCGGCAAGAAGACCTCGTACTCGAAGGACCGCTACTTCCAGGCCGACGTCCCCAGCGACGACAAGCTGATCCCCGAGGGTATCGAGGGCCAGGTGCCCTTCCGCGGTCCCGTCGAGGCGGTCGCGTACCAGCTGGTCGGCGGCCTGCGCCAGTCGATGTTCTACGTCGGCGCCCGCACCATCGACGAGCTCAAGGCGCGCGGCAAGTTCGTGCGCATCACGCCCGCCGGCCTCAAGGAATCGCACCCGCACGACGTGCAGATCGTCGTCGAGGCCCCCAACTACAAGCGCTGACCCGCGGCCGCGCCTCCGGTCGACGCGCGAAGCGGAGTCGAGCGCGGGGCTTGTGCCGTTGGTCTCGACTCCGCGGCTGCGCCGCTGCGCTCGACCCGTCTCCGCTCCGGCGCTTCGCGCCTCCGGTCGACGAGCCGTGATCACTACGGGCTCGTCGACCGAGCGAAGCGAGCGGAGACGGCTCGAGCGGAGCGCAGCGGAGTCGAGAGCTCAATGCCTTGGTCTCGGCTCCGCCGCTTTGCGGCTGCGCTCGACCCGTCTCCGCTCCGGCGCTGCGCGCCTCCGGTCGACGAGCCGTGGTGCCTGCGGCTCATCACGAGCCAGAACCACCCGGGCTCGTCGACCGAGCGCAGCGAGCGGAGACGGCTCGAGCGGAGCGCAGCGGAGTCGAGAGCACGGGCCCGCACCCGATGTCGGTGGCTCGCCGTAGCGTGAGCGCCATGTACGAGACCCCCGAACAGGTCGAGGCGCTGCAGCGGCTCATCGACGCCTCGCGCGCGAAGGCGACCGCGCACCTGAACGACATCATCTCGGGCGATCGCAGCTTGTCGGCGGCACAGATCGTCGAGGCGACCGAGGGTATGAAGGTGCTCTCGCTCGCCACCGTCACCGCCCACGGCGAGCCGCGCGTGAGCGCCGTCGACGGCCACTTCCTGCACGGCACGTGGACGTTCGGCACCGACGGCGCCTCGGCCAAGGCGCGGCACATCGCGGCGCGTCCGTCGATCAGCGTCGCCCACGTCGACGGCGAGCGGCTCGGGCTGTTCGCCCACGGTCGCGCCGTCCGGCTCCATCCCGGAGACGGCTGGTTCGAGCCGACGATCGCGCACTGGACGTCGCACTACGGCTCGGATCCGACCACCTGGGGCGACGACATCCGGATGTACCGCCTGGAGCCGACGTGGTTCGTGGGGTACCGGGCGGCGTGATTCTCGGGGCGGCAACAGGGGCGCCGGGTAGGCTGGGCGGGTGAGCATGGAGATCGAGCTGGGCCGCGCCAAGCGCGCGCGCCGCGCGTACGCGTTCGACGACATCGCGGTGGTGCCGTCGCGCCGCACCCGCAATCCGGAGGACGTCTCGACCGCCTGGTCGATCGACGCCTTCCAGTTCGACATCCCGGTGCTCGGCGCCCCCATGGACTCCGTCGTGAGCCCTCGCACCGCGATCATGCTCGGCCAGCTCGGCGGCCTCGGCGTGCTCGACCTCGAGGGGCTGTGGACCCGGTACGAGGACCCGCAGCCGCTGCTGGACGAGATCGCGTCGCTGCCCGACCAGGTGGCCACGAGCCGCATGCAGCAGATGTACGCCGAGCCGATCAAGCCCGAGCTCGTGCGCGAGCGCCTCGAGGAGATCCGCGCGGCGGGCGTCACCGTCGCCGGCTCGCTCACCCCGCAGCGCACCCAGGAGCTGTACGAGACGGTCGTCGCCGCCGGCGTCGACCTGTTCGTGATCCGCGGCACCACCGTGTCGGCCGAGCACGTCTCGAGCGTGGCCGAGCCGCTGAACCTCAAGAAGTTCATCTACGACCTCGACGTGCCGGTCATCGTCGGCGGCGCGAGCACGTACACCGCCGCGCTGCACCTCATGCGCACGGGCGCGGCCGGCGTGCTCGTCGGCTTCGGCGGGGGAGCGGCCTCGACCACGCGCGCCACGCTCGGCATCCACGCGCCGATGGCCACGGCCGTCGCCGACGTCGCGGGCGCACGACGCGACTACCTCGACGAGTCGGGCGGACGCTACGTGCACGTCATCGCCGACGGCGGCGTCGGCACCTCCGGCGACATCGTCAAGGCGCTCGCGATGGGCGCCGACGCGGTGATGCTCGGCGTCGCGCTCGCGCGCGCGACCGACGCGCCCGGCCAGGGCTTCCACTGGGGCCCCGAGGCGCACCACCCCAAGCTCCCGCGCGGACGCCGCGTGAAGGTCGACCGCGTCGCCGCGCTCGAGGAGATCCTCTACGGCCCGGCACCCGTGGCCGATGGCACGGCCAACCTCATCGGCGCGCTGCGCAAGTCCATGGCGACCACCGGCTACTCCGACCTCAAGGAGTTCCAGCGCGTCGACGTGGTCGTCGCGCCGTACGATCACCGATGACCGACCCCGACGCCCCCGAGGCTGCCTCGAGCGAAGCGCTGGACTTCCCGCCGACGTTGCGCGAGGTCATGTTGCGACCGCGGTGGATCGCGATGCTTGCGCTCTGCCTCGTCGTGGCCGGCGTGTTCGCGTGGCTCGGCCAGTGGCAGCTCTCGAGCGCGATCGACACCGATCCGCCCGCGCCCGGCGCGACCGAGGAGGTGCTGCCGATCGACGAGGTCGTGGCACCCGGCGCGTATCTCGAGGAGCCGCTCGTCGGCCAGCAGGTCGAGGTCACGGGGGCGTGGGATCCCGACGACTTCCTGATCGTGTCGTCGCGGTTCAACGACGACGTGGAGGGGTTCTGGGTCACCGGGCGCCTGCAGCTCGAGGACGCCTCCTCGCTTGCGGTGGCCGTCGGCTGGGCGCCGACGCGCGAGGCCGCCGACCGCGCGGCCGCGGAGCTCGCGGCGGACGCGGACCCCGACGCCGCCGTCACCCTCACGGGCCGCGTGATCTCCGACGAGGGGCCCGCCGTGCCGAGGGGCGATGACCCGTACGAGATGACGCGCATGTCTCCCGCCGCGCTGCTGGGGCAGTGGGGCGAGGTGCCCGGCGACGTGTACCGCCCGTACCTCACGGCCTTCGACCCGACCGGCGCGATCGCCGACGCCGGCCTCGACGAGATCTCGTCGCCCGCGCCGGAGATCGGCAGCCCGATCAACTGGCTCAACATCTTCTACGCGATCGAGTGGGCGGTCTTCGCGGGCTTCGCTTTCTACCTCTGGTACCGCCTCGCGCGCGACGCGTGGGAGCGCGAGCTCGAGGAGCTCGCGGGCGTCGACCCCGACGAGGCCTGACCCCGCGCACGGCGTCGGCTCAGGCGCGCGCCGCCTAGAATGGTGGGCATGGCGCAACCCAAGCTCGCTTCGTTCCCGAAGATCCGAGGCGCGCTCCGGTTCTACCAGATCTGCTCGATCATCACCGGCGTCGGGCTGCTGCTGCTCGTCGCTGAGATGGTGCTGAAGTACACGCCGCTGCACGTGGAGCTCTTCCTCGGCGGCTCGGGCGGGTTCCTGTGGTTCGCCGACGTGATCGTGCAGGACTGCCAGTGGTACTCGCAGTTCGTGCCCGGCTCCACGGCGTGCGAGATGATCTCCACCGGCGACGGCGTCAACCTGTCGCTGGGCATCCTCATCGTGCACGGCTGGTTCTACGTCGTCTACCTCTTCGCGTGCTTCCGCCTGTGGAGCCTCATGCGCTGGGGCTTCGGCCGGTTCCTGATGCTCGCCGGCGGCGGCATCGTGCCGTTCCTGTCGTTCGTCATGGAGGGCATCGTCGCCCGCGACGTGAAGCGTTACCTCGCCGAGCGCGAGGCCAAGGCGGCCGCCAAGCGCGCCGCCTCGACCGAGGGCGCGCTCGCGTCCGCAACTCCCGAGGAGGCCGGCCGATGAGCGCCGACACCGCCCAGCGACCGGTCCTGGTCGTCGACTTCGGCGCGCAGTACGCGCAGCTGATCGCGCGCCGCGTGCGCGAGGCCGGCGTGTACAGCGAGCTCGTGCCCCACTCGGTCTCGAAGGCCGAGATCGAGGCGAAGAACCCCGTCGCGATGATCCTCTCGGGCGGTCCGTCGTCGGTCTACGCCGACGGCGCCCCGGAGTTCGACGCGTCGATCTTCGACCTCGGCATCCCGACGCTCGGCATCTGCTACGGCTTCCAGGTGATGGCGCAGGCGCTCGGCGGCGAGGTCGCGCAGACCGGCAACCGCGAGTACGGCGCCACCGATGCGACGGTCGCCGGCGACGGCGGCGTGCTGCTGGAGGGCACCCCGGTCGACCAGAACGTGTGGATGAGTCACGGCGACTCCGTCGTGAAGGCGCCCGACGGCTACCAGGTGCTCGCCTCGACGGCGGGCACGCCCGTGGCGGCGTTCGGCAACGCCGATGCCTGCTTCTACGGTGTGCAGTGGCACCCCGAGGTGAAGCACTCCGACTACGGCCAGCGCATCATCGAGAACTTCCTGCACAAGGCCGCTGGCCTGCCCGCCGACTGGAACAGCGGCAACGTCATCGAGGAGCAGGTCGCCCGCATCCGCGAGCAGGTCGGCTCGGCGCGCGTGATCTCGGCGCTCTCGGGCGGCGTGGACTCCGCGGTCTCGACCGCGCTCGTGCACCGCGCGGTCGGCGACCAGCTCACGGCGGTGTTCGTCGACCACGGCCTGCTGCGCCAGGGCGAGCGCGAGCAGGTCGAGAAGGACTACGTCGAGTCGACCGGCGTGCGCCTGATCACCGTCGACGCCGCCGACACGTTCCTCGGCCACCTCGCGGGCGTGACCGACCCCGAGGAGAAGCGCAAGATCATCGGCCGCGAGTTCATCCGCGCGTTCGAGAAGGTTCAGCGCGAGCTCGTCGACGAGGCCAAGGCCGAGGGCGAGCCGATCAAGTTCCTCGTGCAGGGCACGCTGTACCCCGACGTCGTGGAGTCGGGCGGCGGGGCCGGCACCGCCAACATCAAGAGCCATCACAACGTGGGCGGCCTCCCCGACGACCTCGACTTCGAGCTCATCGAGCCGCTGCGCACGCTGTTCAAGGACGAGGTCCGCGCCATCGGCCGCGAGCTCGGCATCCCCGAGGCGATCGTCGGCCGCCAGCCGTTCCCCGGCCCGGGCCTCGGCATCCGCATCATCGGCGAGGTCACGCGCGAGCGCCTCGAGATCCTCCGCGACGCCGACGCGATCGCGCGCGAGGAGCTGACGAAGGCGGGCCTCGACGGCGAGATCTGGCAGTGCCCCGTCGTGCTGCTGGCCGATGTGCGCAGCGTGGGCGTGCAGGGCGACGGCCGCACCTACGGTCACCCGATCGTGCTGCGCCCCGTCTCGAGCGAGGACGCGATGACGGCCGACTGGACGCGCCTGCCCTACGACGTGCTCTCGAAGATCTCCAACCGCATCACCAACGAGGTCCGCGAGGTCAACCGCGTGGTGCTCGACGTCACGTCGAAGCCCCCGGGGACCATCGAGTGGGAGTGAAACCTCCCCGAGTCGGTTCGAGGCCGCCCTCCGTGTTCGGCTGGGCGGTCTCGCCGCGTCTGGGACGATGGACGGGTGACCGATCTCGTTCCCCGCGCCGTGTACCTGCTGGCCGCGAGCCGGGTGGATCCGCGCCTGGACGCGGGGTTCGCCGTGGCGGTGATGCGGCGGGCCCGCGACCTGCGGCGCGCGGGCGGGGAGTCGGCGGTGCTCACGGTCAACGTCGCCACCACGTCCGAGAATGATCGCACCCGCGCGGAGTGGGCGCGCCGCGGCTTCGACGTGCCCTTCCGCAATCTCTACGACGACCTGCGATCGGACCGCTCCTGGCTGATCGAAGCGGCCTCGCCGCTGCCGGCGCCCGAGTCCGGATACGAGTGCAACGTCGTCGCCGACGACGCGGGCGCGCCCGTCGTGGCGCTGCCGGTGGTGACGGGCGACCCGGCCTGGATGCGCAGCGCGGCGCCCGTCATCGTCTACGGCGCCTCCGGGGAGCCCGCCGGCTGGGTGCCGGGCTTCGGCGCGCTGTACCGCACCTGGATCGCGCGGGTCGCCGGTGAGCTCGCGGCGGCCACGGCGCTCGAGCCGGTGGTCGTGTGCGAGGCGCGCCAGATCGGCGAGGTGCTGGTCGCCGATGCGCCCCTTCCGCTGCCGGCGGAGCTGCCGATCGTTCACGAGACCCACGCGAACCACACCCTCGCGCCGCACACGTGGGACGCGCCGATGGCCGAGGCGTGGACGCGCTGGCTCGCCACGGCCGATCGGTACGACGCCGTCACCTGGCTGACCGCGACCCAGCGGGCCGACGTGGAGCGCCGCTTCGGGGCCGACGTGGCGCGATCGTTCGTGGCGCCGCACCCGGCCCCGCCCGTCACCCGCGTGGCCGGGCCGCGCGTGCCCGGCCGCGTGGTGATGCTCAACTCGCTCTCGCCGCGCAAGCGCGTGGATCACGCCCTCCGCGCCCTCGCGATCGTGCGGGCGGACGTCCCCCACGCGCACCTGCACGTGCACGGCGACGGATCCGAGCGTGCCGCGCTCGAGGCCCTCGCGGCCGGGCTGGGCATCGCCGACGCGGTGACGTGGCACGGCTACGACCCCGAGCCGCTGCCGGCGCTGGAGGCGGCCAAGGCGCTGATGCTCACGAGCGTGAACGAGGCCCAGGGCCTCGTCGTGGTCGAGGCGCTCTCGTACGGCGTGCCCGTCGTCGCCTACGACATCCCCTACGGTCCGCGCGACATGCTCGCCGGCGGCGGGGGCGTGCTCGTGCCGGACGGCGACGTCGCGGCCCTCGCCGAGGCGCTGCGGGGCGTGCTGACGGCACCCGACCGCGACCGCCTGCGGGATCAGGCGTACGCCGCGGCCGAGGCGCAGGGGTTCGAGCCGTCGCTGCGCGCCTTCGGCGACGCGGTGCGGGCGGCCCTGGGCGCGCGCGGCTGATCCGTTCTGCCGTGAGCGGAACGGGGTGCGCATCCCGCGGCCCCGCGCCTAGCGTGTGGTCATGGCCGAGCTCATCCCGTTGCCCGATCCCGCCCTCCGCCGCGCGCGGCGGATCGATCCGCTCTGGCGGCACCTCGTCGGCGAGCACCTGCGCCGTCGCCGCCACGAGCGAGGCGAGACGCTCGCCGACGTGGCGGAGCGCGCCGGCGTGTCCGTGCAGTACCTGTCGGAGATCGAGCGCGGCCTCAAGGAGCCGTCGAGCGAGATCCTCTCGGCGGTCGTGGGCGCCCTCGACGCGTCGCTGCTCGAGCTCACCAGCGGCATCGCGGAGGACCTCCGCGCGACGGCCGCCGCGCCCGCGCCCGCGCGATCGGCCGGCCCCGCCGCGTACGCCCTCGCCGCCTGAGCCGGCCTCACGCCCGCACCCTCACCCCCGCGCGTTCACTCGCGCGCCTCGAGCACCCGGTCGGCCAGCCCGTACTCCACCGCGCCGGCCGCGGTGAAGACCCGGTCGTGATCGGTGTCGCGCCGCAGCACCGCCGCCTCGCGCCCCGTGTGACGGGCGAGGATCTGCTCCAGGTCGCCGCGCACGCGCACGAGCTCGTCGGCGTGCACGATGAGGTCGGGCACGGCGCCGCGGCTCTGCGCGGCCGGCTGATGCAGCACGACGCGGGCGTGCGGCAGGAGCGCCCGCTTGCCCGGCGCCCCGGCCGCCAGCAGCACCGCGCCGACGCCCACGGCCTGGCCCACGCACGTCGTGGCGACGTCGGGCCGGATGTAGCGGATCGTGTCGTAGATGCCCAGCGCCGCCGCGGGATCGCCGCCCTCGCAGTTGATGTAGAGCTGGATGTCGCGATCGGGCGCGTCGGCCTCGAGGTGCAGCAGCTGCGCGATGAGCGCGTTGGCGACGCCGGCGTCGATGGCGGTGCCGAGGTAGACCACGCGCTCGCTGAGCAGGTGCGAGTACACGTCCATGATGCGCTCGCCGCGGGCGTCGCGGGTGATGACGTTGGGGATCGTGTAGCTGCTCACTTCTGCTCCTCGGGGCTCGCGCCGAGCCCCACGGGGCGGCGGCGTCGCGGCATGATCTCGTCGAAGTCGGTGACGATCGCATCGATGAATCCGTACTCCAGCGCCTCCTGCGCCGAGTACCAGTGGTCGTGCAGCGAGTCCTCGAAGACCCGCGCCACGGGCTGGCCGGTGTCGTCGGCGATCAGCCCGAGCACGGTGTCGCGCATCTGGCGCAGGTCGTCGGCCTGCACCTCCACGTCGACGGCGGTGCCGCCGATCCCCGACGAGCCCTGGTGCAGCAGCACCTTGGCGTGGGGGAGGGCGCGCCGCTTGCCCCGGGCGCCGGCCGAGAGCAGGAACTGCCCGGCGCTGTAGGCCATGCCGAGGTCGAGGGTCGACACGTCGCACGGCACGAGCCGCATGATGTCGCGGATGGCGAGCATCGAGGGCACCGATCCGCCGGGCGAGTGGATCCACAGGGCGATGTCGCTCGCCGGGTCCTCGGCGGCCAGCGCGAGCAGCTGGGTGGCCAGCAGCGTGCCGTTGTCGTCGTCGAGCGGGCCGTCCAGCACGAGCACGCGATGGTGGTAGAGCTCGCGGCGGGCCTCCGCGGTGAACTGGGGGAGCCTGGTGTCTTCTGCCATGCCCCCAGCGTGCGGGGCGCGCCGCCCGCGCGGGCGCGAATCCGCCGGGGGCGGATCAGCCCTGGGCGGATCGCCCGCAGACGACGAAGGCCGCCCCCGAGGGGACGGCCTTCGCGACGCGGAACGGGATCAGTCGTTGCCGCGGAGGATCGCGATGATGCGCAGGATCTCGACGTAGAGCCACACGACGGTGACCATGATGCCGAACGCACCCGACCAGCCGTACTTGCGGGGGGCGCCGTTGCGCACGCCGCGCTGGATCATGTCGAAGTCGAGCACGAGCGAGTACGCGGCCATGATCACGACGAGCACGCCGATGATCAGGCCCAGCGGGATGCCCATGATCGTCGCCGAGCGCATGCCCCACGGGTCGTCGTTCACGCCGGTCCACATGAGGACGAGGTTCAGCAGCGAGAAGACCAGGTAGCCGATCATCGCGATCATGAAGATCTTCGTCGCCTTCGCCGAGGCGCGGATCTTGCCGCTGGCGAAGAGGGCGAGCGTGACGCCGATGACCGAGACGGTCGCCAGCGTGGCCTGCACGACGATGCCCTGCCACTGGAACTCGAAGAACGCCGAGATCGAGCCGATGAAGAGGCCCTCGAACGCCGCGTAGGCGAAGATCAGCGCCGGGCTCGGCTCCTTCTTGAACGAGTTCACGAGGCCCAGCACGAAGCCGCCGAGCGCGCCGATGAGCCACGGCACCATGCTCGGGTACTGCTGCACCTCCATGAGGCTCACGGTGCCGCCGAGGGTCCACACCCAGCCGATCACCGCGAAGACGAGCAGCGCGCCGAAGAGCATGAGGGTCTTGATGACGGTGTCCTCGACCGTCATGCGGCCCGTGTCGAGCGATCCGGCGGGCGGGGCGGCGAAGGCGCCCTCCATGCGGGCCTGGGCCGCCGCGTCGACGCCCATGTGGCCGAGCTGGGAGCCCTGCACGAAACCGGCGGGGGGCTGCTGACCGGAGACGCCCTGCACGGGCGGCTGCAGCGACGTGCCGTAGCCGCCGCGCGACTGGGGCTCCTGGAAGACGGGGTTGTTGAATCCGGGGCTGGCCATGATGTCGGTCACACTCCAAGGTCTGGGTCGGCGCCGGCCGCGGCGCCTTTCATCCACACTATCGACGTTCCCTCCGCACCGGCCGTTCTCCCAGGACATTCGGGCCTCCGCGGGGCCGGTTGGGGGGTTTTCCCGACGGGCAGTTCTGCCCCGTCGGCGCGCGGGCCGGTCGGCGCGCGGGGCCGACGCGCCGTGCGCCGCCGTTACCGTGGAGGCATGGCCCGACGCCCCCCGCTCGTCATCGCCCACCGCGGCGCCTCCGGCTATCGCCCCGAGCACTCGCCCTCGGCGTACGAGCTGGCGTTCCAGATGGGGTGCGATGCCGTCGAGCCCGACATCGTCGCCTCGCGCGACGGCGTGCTCGTCGTGCGCCACGAGAACGAGATCTCGGGGACGACCGACGTCGCCGACCGGCCCGAGTTCGCCGATCGCCGCACCTCCAAGGTCGTCGACGGCGTCACGCTCACCGGCTGGTTCACGGAGGACTTCACGTGGGACGAGCTGGCGACGCTGCGGTGCCGCGAGCGCATCCCCGAGATCCGTCCCCGCAGCGCCAGCTTCGACGGCGCCCAGCCGATCCTGCGCCTGACCGACCTGCTCCGCCTCGTCGCCGACGCCTCGCTCGAGTACGGTCGCGAGATCGGTGTGGTGCTCGAGATCAAGCACGCCACCTACTTCGCCTCGATCGGGCTCGACCTCGTGCCGCTCATCCTGCGCGACCTGCGCGAGACGGGCTGGGACGACGGCCGGTGGCCCCTGATCGTCGAGTCGTTCGAGTCGACCGTGCTCTCGCGGCTGCGCGAGGCGGGGCTGGCGGCGCGCTACATCTACCTGCTCGAGGCCAAGGGCCGCCCGGCCGATCTCGTCGCGGCGCTGGGCGGCGACGCCCCGACCTACGCCGCCACGGCGCGCCCGCGCGGACTCGATCGGCTCGTCGGCCGCGTCGACGGCATCAGCGTGGACAAGCGCATGATCCTCGCCCCCGACCGCCTCGGGCACGCCACGGGGCCGGCGCCCGTCGTCGCCGACGCCCACGAGCGCGGGCTGCAGGTGTACACGTGGACCTGCCGGCCCGAGAACCGCTTCCTCATCGGGCAGTTCCGGGGCGCGGGCGGGCCCGCGGCGCGGGGCGACTACGAGGGCGAGTGGGACATCATCCGGCGCAGCGGCGTCGACGGCGTCTTCGTCGACCACACCGATCTGGGCGTGGCGTTCTTCCGCTGACGCGGGTGCTCAGAGCAGGTCGGTGCGGACCTCGGTGAGCAGGAACATCGCGCGGATGATCCGCTCCGCGGCCTTCCCGTCATGATCGGCGATCGCCTCGGCGAGCCGCTCGAAGGCGTCCGCGATGGCGGCGGGGGTCTGGATGAGGTTCGGCTTGCCGCGCTGCGCCCGGCGCAGCCCGAACCACGCCTCGTTATACGAGCGCAGGAACACCGAGTTCCCGCACGCCGCCGCCGCGAAGGCGTAGAGCTCGTTCAGGTCCTCGTAGATCGGCACGATGAGCTCGACGTCGACCTCGAGGGAGTCGGCGGGCTCCGTGGCGCGGCAGCGCGCCACGACCGCGCGCGTCAGCTCGATCGCGCGGCGCCGCTCCTCGTCGGGCATGCGGTCGGCCGCCATCCGCATCGCGATGCCGACCTGGTAGCCCAGGTATTCGAGCGAGGCCTCGATCTCGCGCTCCGAGATCTCGGTGACCCGGGTGAAGCGGCTGGCCGACATCTCGACCAGCCCGATGCGCTCCAGGCGCTGCAGCGCCTCGCGCACCGGCATGCGCGAGACCCCGAGCTCGGCGGCGATGTCGAGGTCTCGGATGCGCGCCCCCGGCGGCAGCCGGCGGTCGATGATCGCCTGCCCGATGCGCTGGTACACCGTGTCGCCGAGGCGCTGCGGTGCGGGCTCGATCGGCCCCGTGATTCCCGGCATATGACGTTCCTTCCCCCGGGGTCATCCTCGTGGCCCATGCGGCTGAATGCAACACGTCACTCACCCAGGGAGTGTCGCCTCCGCATCGTGCGCTCGGCGGCGTCGCCGTCGCCCGCCCGGACGGCCTCGCGCAGCTCGGCGAAGTGCTGCGCGATCTCGGCATCGGTGCCCCACATCGGGTGGGTGCCGCGCAGGTTCCGGCGCAGGGCGAGCCAGCCCTCCCGGATCGCGGTGAGGAACACCGGGTTGCGCGTGTGCTCCGCCAGATGGTGGAAGAAGCGCCCCGCCGCCTCGTAGAAGGGCTCCGGATCGTCGATGAGGGTCACGAGCTCGTCGATCATCCCGAGGGTCTTCCGACGGGCGGCCTCGTCCATGCGGGGCACGCTCATGCGCGCGGCGAGGCTGACCTGGTAGCCGAAGTGCTCGAACGACGCGCGCGCCAGCTCCGGGGTCACCTCGGTCACGCGCGTGAAGCGGCTGGGGGCCATCTCGACCAGGCCGAGCCGTTCGAGCCGCTGCAGCGCCTCGCGGACCGGCATGCGCGAGACGCCGAGCTGGTCGGCGATCTCCGCGTCGCGGATGCGGTCGCCCGCCGCGAGGGTGCCGTCGACGATCGCGGTGCCGATGCGGTCGAAGACGGCGTCGGCCAGGCGTGCGGCCGTCAACGGAAGCGGCGTGAGATGGGAGCCGGGCATGGGAGAACGTTAGTCGGACCGGGTGACGGAGGCGAGGGCGGCTTCCGGCTCTCGGCTGCCGTGTCGGCGGCCGAACCTAGACTGGAGGGGACATGTCAGATGCCTCCTCGCCCCTCATCGTCCAGGGTTCCGGCCCCGCCGCCGATCCGCTTCTCGACGGCCTGAACCCGCAGCAGCGCGAGGCCGTCGAATACCGCGGGCCCGCCCTGCTCATCGTCGCGGGCGCCGGATCGGGCAAGACGAGCGTGCTGACCCGCCGCATCGCCTCGCTGCTGCGCGCGCGCGAGGCATGGCCGTCGCAGATCCTCGCGATCACGTTCACGAACAAGGCCGCGCAGGAGATGCGCGAGCGCGTCGAGCAGCTCGTGGGCGACAGCGCCCGCGGCATGTGGATCTCGACGTTCCACTCGGCCTGCGTGCGCATCCTGCGCCGCGAGGCCGAGCAGTTCGGCTTCACCAAGGCGTTCACGATCTACGACTCGGGCGACTCGCGCGCCCTCATCAAGCGGCTCGTCAAGGAGCACGAGGCCGACGCGCTGGGGCTGACGCCCGCCGCCGTCCAGTCGAAGATCTCGAAGCTCAAGAACGAGCTGTCCGACTCCGACGCGTACGCCCGCACGGCCAGCCACGACGATCCCGCCGAGCGCGTGTTCATCGAGATCTTCCGCGACTACGAGCGCCAGCTGCGCAAGGCCAACGCCTTCGACTTCGACGACCTGATCGCGCAGACGGTCTACCTCTTCCGCGCCTTCCCGCAGGTGGCCGACGTGTACCGCAAGCGGTTCCGGCACATCCTCGTCGACGAGTACCAGGACACCAACCACGCGCAGTACGCGCTCATCCACGAGCTGACCCGGCCGATCCAGTCCTCCGAGGACGTCGGCGGCGGCATGCTCGCGCTGATGGACGAGGGCGAGGCCGCCTCGCTCACGGTGGTCGGCGACTCGGATCAGTCGATCTACGCCTTCCGCGGCGCCGACATCCGCAACATCAGCGAGTTCGAGCGCGATTTTCCCGGCGCCAAGGTCGTGTTGCTGGAGCAGAATTACCGCTCGACGCAGAACATCCTCGACGCCGCCAACGCGGTGATCTCGAACAACTTCGACCGCAAGGCCAAGAACCTGTGGACCGACGCCGGCCGGGGCGAGCGCGTCGTCGGGTACACCGGCTACTCGCAGCACGACGAGGCGCAGTTCGTGGCCGACGAGATCGAGGCGCTGCATCGCGCGGGCGCCGCCTACGGCGACATGGCGGTCTTCTACCGGACCAACTCGCAGTCGCGTGCGCTCGAGGAGATCCTGATCCGCTCCGCCGTGCCCTACAAGATCATGGGCGGCACCAAGTTCTACGAGCGGGCCGAGATCAAGGACGCTCTGGCCTACCTCGTGGCGGTGGCCAACCCCGCCGACGAGATGGCGGTGCGGCGCATCCTCAACAAGCCCAAGCGGGGGATCGGCGCCGTCACCGAGACGGGCATCGCCCAGTTCGCGGCCGATCACGACATCACGTTCCGCGACGCGCTCGCCAACTCGGCCGAGCTCGGGCTGGGGCCCAAGCTGCAGGCCGCGATCGCGCACCTGGACGCCGTGCTGCGGGAGGCGTCGGAGATCATGCTGCCGGCCTCGGGCGAGGCCGCGCCGCCGACGTCGGTGACCGAGGGCCTGCAGGTGCTGCTGAACAAGTCGGGCTACTACGACGCGCTGCGGGCCTCGCGCGATCCGCAGGACGAGGCGCGCGTCGAGAACCTCGACGAGCTCGTGGCCGTCACGCGCGAGTTCGCGCGCAACAACCCCGAGGGGACCCTGCTCGACTTCCTCACCGAGGTCGCGCTCGTGGCCGACAGCGACGATCTCGACGACGCGTCCGGATCGGTGTCGCTCATGACGCTGCACACCGCCAAGGGGCTCGAGTTCGACCACGTGTTCCTCACCGGCGTGGAGGAGGACCTCATCCCGCACCGGATCTCGGCGGGCGAGCCCGGCGGGCCGCAGGAGGAGCGCCGCCTGTTCTACGTGGGCATCACGCGCGCCCGCAAGCGCCTGTACCTCTCGCTCGCCATGACGCGCGCGCAGTTCGGCGAGGTCTCGGTCGCCATGCCCAGCCGGTTCCTGCAGGAGATCCCCGCCGAGCTGATCGACTGGCGCCAGTCGCCCGGCGATGTCAACGGCCGCGGCGGCACCCAGTCGCGCGCGCTCAACGCGCGCCGGCCCGGCGGCTCCGACCGATGGGGCGCCAAGCCGCTGCCGGCCGGCGGGGGGCTCAAGCCCAAGTCGACGGCCATGGATCGCTTCCCCGGGCTCGTCACGAACAAGATGCGCGACAACGGCGACCTCGAGCTCGCCGCCGGCGACCGCATCCGTCACGACGACTTCGGCGAGGGCCGCGTCGATGCGGTCACGGGCGAGGGCGCCAAGCGCATCGCGCACGTGCGGTTCGACTCCGCCGGATCCAAGAAGCTGCTCATCAAGGTCGCGCCGATCGTCAAGCTCTGACGCCGGGGCGGCGCCGGCCGCCGCGTCGGCGGTGCGTCGCCCGCGGGGGCGGCGCCTCAGGCGCCGGTGAGGAGCGCGTGGCAGCGGGTGACGCGCTCGCGCCACCAGGCCGTGCGCTCGGGGGAGGCGCGATGGGCCTCGAGCAGGCCCGCGTCGGCCGGCACCCGCTCCACGGGGATCGCCCCGCCCTCCGGCAGCAGCGGCCGGGCGGTGACGTCGGCGGCCAGCAGGGCCGCGGTGCCGAGGCCGCAGTCGTAGTCCAGCGCGGGCAGGGCGGCGGCGAGGGCGGCGCCCTGGGCGAGGCCGATCGACGTGTCGAGCGCGCTGGAGACCACCGCCGGCAGCCCCGCCTCGGCCACGATCGCGAGCGCGCGCCGGACGCCGCCGAGCGGCTGCGCCTTGACGATGACGATGTCGGCCGCCCCCGCGCGCGCCACGGCGAGCGGATCGTCGGCCTTGCGCACGGACTCGTCCGCGGCGATCGGGATGTCCCAGTCGCGCAGGCGGGCGCGGATCTCGGCGAGCTCGTCGATCGTGGCGCACGGCTGCTCGACGTACTCGATGTCGAACTCGGCCAGCGCGTGGGCGGCGTGCTCGGCCTCGTCGACGTTCCAGCCCGCGTTCGCGTCGACGCGGATCCGGCCCTCCGGCCCCATGACGGCGCGCACGGCACGGACCCGGGCGATGTCGTCGGCGAGGGTCTGGCCCCGCTCGGCCACCTTGACCTTCGCGGTGCGGCAGCCGTCGAAGCGGGCGAGGATCCCGGCCACGCGATCCGCCGCGACGGCGGGAACGGTGGCGTTGACCGGGATCGCGGCGCGGAGGGGCGCGGGCTGGGGGCTCCAGGCGAAGTCGAGCGCGGCGGCGAGCCAGGTGGCGGCCTCCGCGTCGTCGTACTCGAGGAAGGGCGAGAACTCCGCCCATCCCTCCGGGCCCTCCATCAGCGCCGCCTCGCGATGATCCACGCCCCGGAAGCGCGTGGCCATCGGCAGCGACACCACCCGCATCCGCGCGAGCACCTCGTCCAGCTCGGGAAGCTCCATGCCCCCATCCTCCCGCGGCGACGGCCTCCCGCGCAGGCCGAGCGGGTGGATCGATCGAGCTCGCGCAGCCAACATCACTATGGGCTATTGCAATAGTGTGTGACACACAGTAATGTTGCGGACATGGATGAGGGATTCGAGACCCACCGGCAGGAGCTGAGGCGCGGCACGATCGTGCTGGCCTGCCTGCGCCTGCTACGCACGCCCGGATACGGGTACGGCCTGCTCGAGGAGCTGGCTGGCCGCGGCTTCGACACCGACGCCAACACGCTGTACCCCCTGCTGCGCCGGCTGGAGAAGCAGGGCTACCTCACGAGCGAGTGGAACACCGACGAGGCGCGACCGCGCAAGTTCTACCGCACGTCCGAGGCGGGGGACCGCCTCGCCGACACCCTGACTTCCGACTGGCGCGAGCTCGCGCTGGCCTTCGACACGCTCGCCGACTGACCGAGAGAGGACGTGGCAATGGACGCCATCACCAAGGACGACTACACCAACCGCTACGTCGAGGCGGCGACGCGATCGCTCGCCCCCGACCAGCGCGACGACTACGCCGACGAGCTGCGCGCGTCGATCCGCGACCAGATCGACGACCGCGTCGCCAACGGCGAGGACCCCGCCGAGGCCGAGCGCGCCGTCCTCACCGAGCTGGGCGACCCCGCCCGGCTCGCGGCCGGCTACGCCGGGCGGCAGCTGCAGCTGATCGGGCCCGCCTTCTACTCTGACTGGAAGCGGCTGCTCGTGCTGCTGCTGTGGATCACGGTGCCGATCGGCGCGTTCGCGGGGATGATCGGCCCCGTCGTGAGCGGGAACGTCGGCGGCGCGGTCGGCGGGGCGATCGCCACCGCCCTCTCCGTCGGCGTGCACGTGTGCTTCTGGGTGACGCTCGCGTTCGCCCTCGTGGAGCGCTTCGGGGGCCCGGCGCGGGGCCTCGGGGAGTGGACGCCGGACCGCCTTCCGCTCACCTCGGAGGGTCGCACCCGCTTCAGCGAGGTCGTGCTCGCGTTCGTCGCGGTCGCGGTGTTCGCGATCGTCATCGCCTGGGACCAGCTCATCGGCTTCGTGATCCTGCGCGAGACGGGCGGCGATCCGCTGCCGTTCCTGCACCCGGGGCTGTGGCCGTGGGGCTTCGGCCTCGCGCTGACCGCGACGCTCGTCACCGCGGTGCTCACCCTCCTGGCCTACCGCCGGGGCGAGTGGGCCACGTGGATGGGCATCGCCGCGGCGCTCCTGGCCCTTGCGGTCACGGCGGCCGCCGTCGTGCTCGCCGTGACCGGCGGGCTGCTGAACCCCGAGTGGTTCGCGCTCGTGTTCCGCGCCGCCGACCCCGGCACGGTGCAGGTGATCCAGGTGGCGCTGGGCGTCGGCATCGCGCTCCTGGGCCTCTACGCCGCGTGGGACGCGTACCGCCGTACGCGCTCGCTGCGCTGATCCACAGCGGCGGACGATGGCGCCTTCGGAGGACGGATCGGTCGATTCGATCCTCCGAAGGCGCCGTTCTCCTCCCCAACGGCCGACCCGGCCCCGGTCGTCGGTAATCTGACGCCATGCCTCTTCTCGATACTCCCGTCCGCATCGGCGTCCAGCTCCAGCCCCAGCACCAGGCCTCGTACCAGGTGATCCGCGACGCGGTCCGCCGCTTCGAGGACATGGGTGTGGACGTGCTCTTCAACTGGGATCACTTCTACCCGCTCTCGGGCGACCCCGAGGGCACCCACTACGAGTCGTGGACCGAACTGGCCTCGTGGGCCGAGCTCACCGAGCGGGTCGAGTTCGGCGCCCTCGTGAACTGCAACTCGTACCGCAACCCCGACCTGCAGGCCGACATGGCCCGCACGATCGACCACATCTCGGCCAAGGGCGGCGTGGGCCGGTTCATCTTCGGCACGGGATCGGGCTGGTTCCAGCGCGACTACGACGAGTACGGCTACGAGTTCGGCACCGTCGGATCGCGCCTGGACGACCTCGCCGCCGCGCTGCCGCGCATCGAGGCGCGCTGGGCCAAGCTCAATCCCGCGCCCACCCGCAAGATCCCGGTGCTGATCGGCGGCAAGGGCGAGCAGAAGACGCTGCGGCTCGTCGCCCGTCACGCCGACATCTGGCACAGCTTCGTGCCGGCGCCCGAGCTCACCCGCCTGCTGGGCGTGCTCGAGAGCTGGGGCGAGAAGGAGGGCCGCGACGTTTCCGGCATCGTCGTCTCGAGCGAGATCGGCCGCGTGGACACCGCCGACGCCGACGCGTCGTACGCGGCCGGCGCGCGCCTGTTCACGATCGGGATCTCGGGCGACAACATCGACGTCGACCTCGTGCAGCGCTGGCTCGACTGGCGCGACAGCAAGAACTGACCCGCGCGTAGGCTGGTGGGGTGACCGACACCTTCGTCTCCGACCTGTTCGATCCGGACGTCTGGGACCTGGCCCCGGGCGCCGAAGCGTACCGCGACATCACGGCGCACGTGTCGAAGGACGGCCGCATCGCGCGCATCGCGTTCGACCGCCCCGAGGTGCGCAACGCGTTCCGCCCGGGCACGGTCGACGAGCTGTACCGAGCGCTCGAGATCGCCCGCACGGATCCCCGGATCGGTGTCGTGCTGCTCACCGGCAACGGGCCCAGCCCGAAGGACGGCGGCTGGGCGTTCTGCTCGGGCGGCGACCAACGCATCCGCGGCCGCGACGGCTACAAGTACAGCGACGACGAGACCGCGGTCACCGATCCCGCCCGGGCGGGCCGGCTGCACATCCTCGAGGTGCAGCGGCTCATCCGGTTCATGCCCAAGGTCGTCATCTGCGTGGTGCCGGGATGGGCCGCCGGCGGCGGGCACTCGCTACACGCCGTGTGCGACCTGACGATCGCCTCCGCCGAGCACGGTCGCTTCAAGCAGACCGATGCGGACGTGGGATCGTTCGACGCCGGCTACGGGTCGGCCTACTACGCCAAGCAGATCGGGCAGAAGCTGGCCCGCGAGGTGTTCTTCCTCGCCGAGGAGTACTCCGCGCAGCGGGCGTACGAGATGGGCGCCGTGAACCGCGTCGTCCCGCACGCGGAGCTGGAGCGCGAGGCCATCGCGATGGCCCGGACGATCCTCGGGAAGTCGCCCACCGCGATCCGCATGCTGAAGTACGCCTTCAACGCCGCCGACGACGGCATGGTGGGCCTGCAGCTGTTCGCCGGCGAGACCACCCGCCTGGCCTACGGCACCGACGAGGCCGTCGAGGGCCGCGACGCCTTCCTCGAGAAGCGCGATCCCGACTGGTCGGCCTTCCCGTACCACTACTGATCCGCGCCATGTTCCGAACCGAGGCAGATCGCGCGAGCCGAGGGCGGATCCGTGCGGATCGCCCGCGGCTGGGCGCATTGCCCTCGCGCCGCGCCGCAGGGGGACGCGGATGAGGCTCGAGCCGCTGGCGTCCGACGACCCGCGCGACGTGCTGCGGGCGCTGCGCGGGGCGGTGCTCGGCGCCGGTCCCGCGATCGCGCTGGGCGAGGCGCCGGCGCTCCCGGACGAGGTCCCGGCCGGCACGGCGGTCGTCCTGACGACCTCGGGGTCCACCGGCGTGCCGAAGTCGGTCGTGCTGTCGCGCTCGGCGCTCACCTCGTCGGCGCTGGCGACCGCGGCCCGGATCGGCGAGGGGCACTGGCTGCTGTCGCTGAGCGGCGGGTACGTGGCGGGCGTGCAGGTGATGGTGCGGGCGCTCGTGGCGGGCCGCGACCCGGCGATCCTCGCGGGCCGCTTCACGCCGCGCGCCTTCGCGCATGCGGTCAGCGGCATGCACTCGATGGCCGGCGGCGAGCGCGTGCCGACTTACACCTCGCTCGTGCCCGCGCAGCTGCAGACCCTGCTCGATGCGGCCGACGACCCCGACGTGCTGCGGGCGCTGCGCTCGTTCGAGACGATCCTCATCGGCGGACAGGCGCTTCCGGTGCCGGTGCGGGAGCGGGCGGCCGAACTGGGTGTGCGGATCGTGCGCACCTACGGCTCGACCGAGACGAGCGGGGGCTGCGTGTACGACGGCGTGCCGCTCGACGGCGTGCGCGTCGAGGCGGCCGGCGGGGAACTGCGCATCGCCGGACCGAACCTCGCCGACGGGTACCTGGGCGACCCGGATCGCACCGCGCAGACCTTCGTGACCGACCCCGCCGGCGTGCGCTGGTACCGTACCGGCGACGCCGGCACCGTGACCGACGGCGTCGTCGCGGTGACCGGGCGGATCGACAACGTGATCATCTCGGGCGGCGTGAACGTCTCGCTCGACCGCGTCGAGCGCGTCGTCCAGTCGGTGCCGGGCCTCGAGGTGGCCGTCGTGGTCGGCGCACCGCACGAGCGGTGGGGGCAGACGCCCGTGATCGCGCTCGCCGGCTCCGCCGACGCGGCGCTGCTGGCCGCCGCGCGCGCCGCGGTCGAGGCGGAGCTCGGCAAGCCGGCCCGCCCCGACCGGATCGTTCCGCTCGCGACCGTCCCGCGGCTGGCGAGCGGCAAGCCCGATCGCCGGGCGATCACCGCGCTCGTCACGCGCGGGTAGCGGTCACCAGCCCTCCGGCTTGGTCGCCTTCCCGTCGAGCCACAGCCGGTTCTTCGGGTCGCTGTGCGCGGTGCCGGTGCCCACATGCGCGTCCGAGATCTTGTCGCCCTTGGTGATCACGTGGACGAGTGCCATGGCGTGGCCGCGGCCGAGTCCGTAGTCGGCGGCGAGCCACTCGACGATCGGCGTCGCCTTCGTGCCGGGGCCGAAGCCCTTCTCCGCGGCGAGGGCGACGAACGCGCGCGGCGTCACGCCGGTCTTCTCCTCGATGTTGTCGAGGTATGCCTGAAAGGACATCTCGTCCTCCTTCCCCGGCGATCCTCCCGGGGCCGCGGCCCGTGCGTCAAGGAACCGGAACGTAGAATCCCTTCGTGGCGAAGACGAAGACGCGTGGAGTCAGCGGGAACCCGGCCAAGCGGGGGAGCGCCGTCGCGCCGCCGCCGAAGCCGGTGACGCTCGGCGACTGGATCGGCGCCGCGCGCCTGCGGACCCTGCCCCTCGCGGTCACGCCCGTGCTCATCGGCACGGGCGCCGCGATCCTCGGCGACCCGAACCACCTCTTCCACTGGGTGATCGCGCTGGCGTGCCTGGCCGTGGCCGTGCTGCTGCAGATCGGCGTCAACTTCGCCAACGACTACAGCGACGGCGTGCGCGGCACCGACGATCACCGCGTCGGCCCCGCCCGGCTCACGGCCAGCCGCCGCGTGAAGCCGCGCACCGTGTTGCTCGTCGCGCTGACGTTCTTCGGCCTCGCGGCGATCGCGGGACTGGCGATCGTGATCCGCACCCAGCAGTGGTGGATGATCGCCGTGGGCGCGGTGTGTATCGTCGCCGCCTGGTTCTACACGGGCGGCAAGCGCCCCTACGGATACAACGCCCTCGGCGAGGTGTTCGTCTTCGTGTTCTTCGGCCTCGTCGCCACGCTCGGCACCACGTGGGTGCAGGCGCTGCTGCTGCCGCAGGAGGCGTGGGCGGGCGCCGTCGCGGCCGGCTTCCTCGCGTGCGGCGTGCTGCTCGTGAACAACCTGCGCGACATCGACCAGGACCGCACGGCGGGCAAGCGGACGCTGACCGTGCTGATCGGCCGCCGCGGCACCCAGATCCTCTACACGATCCTCATCGTGCTGGCGCTGGCGATCGCCGCGTGGCTGGCGATCTTCTACCCGATCGCCTGGCTGACGTTCTTCGTCGTACTCCTGCTCGGCCCGGCGATCCTCATCGTCTGGACCTACCGCACGCCGCGCGAGCTCATCACCGCGCTGGCGCTGACGTCGTTCGGATCGCTGGCGTACGGCGCGTTCCTGTTCTGGGCTTTCGTCGGCTGAACGCCGGGATCAGCCCTCGCGCTGGTCGCGGATCGCGGCCTCGTTCGCCTCGTCCTCGAGCGCGTCCTCCCGCTCGCGGGCGGTCGCCGAGCGCTTGGCCTGGCGAGCGGCGTACAGGTCGGACGACACCTCGGCGAGCGGCTTGCGCAGCAGCAGGATCGACAGGCTGAGGCCGATCATCGCCGCGAAGATCGCCGCCAGCCACCACAGCTGCTGGAACACCGGCAGCAGCATCATGAGCCCGAACGGCACGAGGAAGAAGGCCAGGCGCAGCAGGGCGTAGACGACGAACTTCACGCCTCCAGCGTAAGGACCGGATCCTGGACGTCAGCCGCGGTCCAGCGGCGCGGATTAGGCTGGGCGAATGGCCCGGTTCATCGTCCTCTTCGTGATCGCCGCGGTCGTGTTCACGGTGTTCAGCATCATCGACTGCGCCGTGCAGCCCGCCACGCGTCACCGCGGCGTGTCGAAGCGCTGGTGGATCGTCATCACGTGCGTTCCCGTCATCGGCGGCCTGCTCTGGTTCCTCATCGGGCGGGCGCGGCGCTCGCAGGCGCGACCGGTCGCGCCGGACGACGATCCGGCCTTCCTCGGCAGCCTCGACTCGGTGGCCGACCAGGACGAGCGCATCCGCCAGCTGGAGGAGGAGCTCGCCAAGCTCGACGAGGAGCTCGGCGCCGGCGGGCCGGCCCCCGCCCCCGACGACGGCACCACGCCCGACGGTCCGGACGGCACCGAGGGGGACGAGCGCCCCGACGGCGGCCGCGGCACGCGCGGATGAGCTGTCGCGACGAGCCGGAGTGGCTGCCCGATCCGGCCGACACCGCGATCACCGCGGCCTGCGCGCTGCTCGAGGGCCTCGTGGACGCGGGGGTGCGTCACGTCGTCGTGAGTCCCGGCTCGCGCTCCCAGGCGCTGGCCCTCGCGGCGGCGGAGCTGGAGCGGCAGGGCCGAGTGCGCCTCCACGTGCGGATCGACGAGCGGGTGGCCGGCTTCACCGCCGTGGGGATCGGTCGCGAGACGGGGATGCCCGCCGCCGTGATCTGCACCTCGGGAACGGCGGTCGCCAACCTGATGCCCGCCGTCCTCGAGGCGCACCACGGCGCGGTCCCGATGATCCTCCTCACGGCGGATCGTCCGCCCGAGCTGCGCGGCGTCGGGGCGAATCAGGCGACCCGCCAGACGGAGTTCTTCGGGGACTTCGTGCGCTTCTTCGCCGAGCCGCCCGCGCCCGGCGACGAGGGAAGCATCCCGGATCGGCAGCGGATGCCCCTCCTCGCCCGTCATGCCGTCGCGACGGCGATCGGTCCCGCTCCCCGCTTCGCCTCCGCCTGGCAGGACGGGCTGCGGGAGGAGCACGACTGGCTGCGCGACATCGATCCGTCGCGGCGTCGGGGGCCCGTCCACCTGAACCTGCCGTACCGCGAGCCGCTCGCCGGCCCGCTTCCGGAGTGGTTCCGCGCCGTGCGGGAGCCGGGCGCGCCCGAGCCCCTCGACGCCCCGATCCCGCATGTCGTCGAGCGCGGGCCCCGTACCGTCGTCGTGGCGGGCGAGGGCGCCGGCCCCGCCGCCGAGGATCTCGCGCACCGCGGAGGATGGCCGCTGATCGCCGAGATCGTCAGCGGCTCGCGGTTCGGCCGGGGCGTCGTGCACGGCTACCGCGCGGCGCTGGACAGCCCGCAGCTGGGCGGGCGCATCGAGCGCGCGCTCGTGCTCGGGCACCCGACGCTGTCGCGCCAGGTGGCGCGGCTCCTCTCGCGGCGCGACCTCGAGGTGATCGCGGTGCGCGGGGCGGGGGAGGATCTGAACCTGAACGGGCGGACGGATCACGTCGACGCGCTCGATGTGGCCGACGGCGAGATCGACCGCGAGTGGCTGGGCGCGTGGATGCGCTTCTCGCGAGCGCATCTCGTCGATCTGGAGCCCGCGGCACCCGACCTGGAGGGGCTGCGCTCCACCGAGCCGAAGCGTCGGCTCGCGGCCGTGCGCGCGGAGCTCGACGCCGTCCGCGTGCCGGTGGACCGCGCGCAGCTCGTCGCCGCCGTCTGGGCGGCGACCTGGCCGCACGATCGGCTGATGTTCGGATCGAGCCGGCTCGTCCGCGTGGCGGACGAGCTGCTCGGCGGCAAGAAGGTCCGTGTGCACGCGAACCGCGGGCTCGCGGGCATCGACGGCACGATCGCCACCGCGCTCGGCATCGCTCTCGCCAGCCAGGCGGACGGCGCCGAGGGCGTCACGCGCGTGCTCCTCGGCGACCTCGCCTTCCTGCACGACGTCGGCGCGCTTCTCCTGCCGGACGGCGAGACCCCGCCGCGGATCCAGGTGATCGTCGGCAACGACGGCGGCGGGACGATCTTCGACGGCCTCGAGGTGGCCGCCACCGCCTCGCCCGACGCGATGACGCGCGTGCAGTACACGCCGCAGCAGGCCGATCTCGCCGCCCTCGCTGCGGCCTACGGGTGGGAGCACCGCCGCGTCACCACGCGCGCCGAGCTCGATCAGGCGCTCCTGGCGCCCGTCACGACCCCGCGCATCATCGAGGTCCCGCTCGAGCGCTGACGGCGCGCGCCACATCCGGCAGGATGGGCCCCATGATCGCGAAGAGCCAGGCGAAGTGGACCACCGACGCCCGCGAGGCGCTGCGCGCGGGCGAGGGGTTCCGGCTGGCGGAGCTCGATCCCGAGTCGACGCCGGGGTACGCGGGCAAGAAGGCCGACGCGGTCGCCGACCTGGCCGCGGGGCTCGCGCAGCTCGGCGAGTACCAGGAGCGCCTGTTCGCGGCGAGCCGCGGCGGCGACGCCACCGACTCGGTGCTGCTCGTGCTGCAGGCGATGGACTCGGCCGGCAAGGGCGGCATCGTGCGGCACGTCGTGGGCGGCGTCGATCCGCAGGGCGTGCAGCTGGCCGCCTTCAAGGCCCCCACCGACGAGGAGCGCGCGCACGACTTCCTGTGGCGCATCGAGAAGCGCGTGCCCAGCCGCGGCATGATCGGCGTCTTCGACCGCTCGCACTACGAGGACGTGCTCATCGGCCGCGTCCACGGCCTGGCTCCGGCGGAGGAGATCGAGCGGCGCTACGGCGCGATCGTCGAGTTCGAGAAGCGTCTGCTCGACGCCGGCACCCGCGTGGTCAAGGTGATGCTGCACATCTCGTACGAGGAGCAGGGCGAGCGGCTCATGGAGCGGCTCGAGCGCCCCGACAAGCACTGGAAGTACAACCCCGGCGACGTCGACGAGCGCGTGCACTGGCGCGCGTACCAGGAGGCGTACCAGACGGCGATCGAGCGCACGTCGACCGACGAGGCGCCCTGGTTCGTCGTGCCGGCCAACCGCAAGTGGTTCGCGCGGCTGGCGGTGCAGGAGCTGCTGCTCGAGACGCTGGAGGAGATCGGGCCGCGCTGGCCCGCCGCCGAGTTCGACGTGGCGGCGGAGAAGCGACGGCTGCGCGCGACCATGACGTCCGAGGGCTGAGGTGCCACGGGCGAGAATGGACGGATGACCTCTCGCCGCATCGTCTTCGCGCCCGACAGCTTCAAGGGATCGTGTGCGGCGGCCGACGTCGCCCGCGCGCTCGCCGCCGGCAGCGGCGCGGTGGATCCCGTGCTGCGCCCCATGGCCGACGGCGGGGAGGGGACGCTGGGCGCGATCGCCGCCGCCGTTCCGGGCGCCCGGCACACCCCCGTGCGCGTGACCGGCCCGCGGGGGCTGCCCGTGGATGCCGCATGGCTGTGGCTGCCGCCGACCGACGACGCGCCGCAGGGCACGGGAGTCGTGGAGCTCGCGTCGACCTCGGGGATCGAGCTGCTCGGCGACGAGCGCCGGCCGTGGGACGCCTCGACGCTCGGCTTCGGCCAGGCCATCGCGGCGGCCCTCGCGCACGGCGTCTCGCGGCTCGTGCTCGCCATCGGCTCGAGCGCGTCGACCGACGGCGGCACCGGGCTGCTCACCGCCCTGGGCGCGCGCTTCACCGACGCGTTCGAGGTCTCGATCGCCCCGGGCGCGGCGGGGCTCGAGGAGCTCGCGATCGCCGACCTGTCGCGGCTGCGCGGACTGCCGGAGGGCGGCGTGCAGGTGCTCACCGATGTGACGAGCCCGCTGCTCGGGTCTGCCGGGGCCGCGGCGGTGTTCGGACCGCAGAAGGGGATCGACGACGTCGCCCGCGCCGACGCGGCGCTGGGTCGACTCGTCGACGCGCTGCGGCGCCTGCCGGGCGCGACGCTCGCCGAGACGGCCGCCCGCCACGCCGATCCCGAGGCCCCGGGCGCGGGCGCCGCGGGTGGCGCCGGCTACGGGCTGCTCGCGTGGGGCGCCGAGCTCGTGCCGGGCGCGGCGCGCATCGCCGAGCTCACGGGCCTGCGCGAGGCGATCGCCGGTGCCGACCTCGTGGTCACGGGGGAGGGCGCGTTTGACGGGCAGTCGGCGGTGGGCAAGGCCCCCGGCGTCGTGGCGGCGCTCGCCGCGGAGGCCGGCGTGCCGGTGGCGCTCGTGGCCGGCCGGATCGCGCCCGGTGCCGACATGTCCGCGTTCGCCCGCGTCGTCTCGCTCACCGACCTCGCGGGCTCCGCCGAGGCCGCGCTCACCGAGCCCGAGCGCTGGATCGAGGCCGCGGGCGCGATGCTCTGACGCTGGGTCGGCCTCGTCCCCGGGGCCTGGCCATTGCGGCGCAGATCTGCGTTGCGGCGCACTGCGGCGGGGATCGGGTGCGCGGAATCGCAGATCTGCGCTGTTGTGCAGATACCCGCCGGGCTCGTCGACCGAGCGGAGACCGCGGCGCCCGCGGCCGGCTTCGTCTGGTCGCTTCAGCTTTGGCGCTTCGCGCCTCCGTTCAGCAACCGATGGGGATGCACCTTCCGGTTGCTGAACGGAGAGAGCGAAGCGAACGAAGATGAAGCGACCACCTCAGGCCGCCGCGTCGGTTCGGGGTCTCGACTCCGCGGCTGCGCCACTGCGCTCGACCCGTCTCCGCTCCGCGCTTCGCGCTCCGGTCGACGAGCCCGTCGGTGTGGCGGCCGAGGCGAAGACCGGCCGTTGCGGCGCAGATCTGCGTTGCGGCGCATTGCGCGGGCGATCGGCTGCGCGGAACCGCAGATCCGCGCTGTTGCGCCGAACCCGCCGGGCTCGTCGACCGAGCGAAGCGAGCGGATCGGGCCCCGGCCGTTGCGGCGCAGATCTGCGTTGCAGCGCATTGCGGCGGGGGATCGGCTGCGCGGAATCGCAGATCTGCGCTGTTGCGCCGAACCCGCCGGGCTCGTCGACCGAGCGAAGCGAGCGGAGACGGGTCGAGCGAGCGGAGCGAGTCGAGACCGAGGAACGCCGGTCAGGCCAGGGCGTCGACGATGGGGCGGAACTTGACGCGGGTCTCGAGGAGCTCGGCCTCGGCGACGCTGCCCTCGACGATCCCGCCGCCGGCGTGCGCGACCACGGTGCGCGTGTCGCCCTCGACCGGGCCGAACTGGGCGCAGCGCAGGGCGATCGCCCACTCGCCGTCGCCGTTGCCGTCGATCCAGCCCACCGGTCCCGCGTAGCGACCGCGATCGAACGGCTCGATCCGGCGGATCGCCGCGACGGCCGCGTCGGTCGGCGTGCCCGCGACGGCGGCGGTCGGGTGCAGCGCCCGCACCATGTCGAGCGCGGTCGATCCGTTCTCGAGCGTGCCCTCCACATCGGTGGCGAGGTGCCAGAGGTTCGGCAGGCGCAGCATGAAGGGCTGCTCGGCCGCGGCCAGCGCCGAGGTGTGCGGGTGCAGCGAGCGCAGCACGCTCTGCACGGCGTAGTCGTGCTCGGCGTTGTCCTTCTCGCTGGCCGCGAGTTCGGCGGTGATCGCGGCGTCCTCGTCGGCGTCGGCGCCGCGCGGGCGGGTGCCGGCCAGCACGCGCGCCGTGACCGTGCCGCCCGACACCGTGACCAGCGTCTCGGGGCTCGCGCCGATGATGCCGTCGACGGCATACACCCAGGTGTCGGGGTAGCCGGAGGCGAGCGCCCGCACGAGCCGGCGCAGGTCCGCGCCGGCCGGGATCGTGCCCGCGATGTCGCGGGCCACGACGACCTTGCTCAGCTCGCCCGAGCGGATCGCCTCGAGCGCGGCGCGGACGGCGGCACCGTGCGCCTCGGGGTCCATCGCGCCGGGACCGAGCGTGGCCGACCAGTACGCGCCGTAATCGTGCGGCTGCGGTGCGGGGACGGTGCCCTCGGCGCGCCCGATCGTCGTGACCCAGGCGCGCCCGCCGCGGCGGCCGATCACGGTCGTGGGGACGATCAGCGTGCTGGGGTGCGTCGAGGTCTCGTCGAAGGCGAACGCCCCGAAGCCCACCAGGCCCGTGCCGGGCAGGCCGATCGGGTCGTCGACGTCGGTCGCCTGCGCGATCGCGCGCCACATGTCGGCCAGCGCGTCGAGGCGGCCGTCCTCGCCCACGTCGAGGCGCAGCAGCTCCGGGCCGGCGCCGATCAGCCCGTCGCCGCGCCGCAGCCAGGCGATCGGATCGGCGCTCGACGCGAACAGGAGCGGATCGTCGGTCGGGTCGATCTCCCGGGTCGTCGCAACGAGCCGCGGCAGCGAGATCGGTTCGGACACCCTGCAAGATTACGCCGCGCCGCCCGAGCGCCCGGTGGGACCCCGGACTCGCCCAGCCGGCCCGCCTAGACTCGATCGGGTGAGCACCGAGCCCAACCGCGCCGATCTCGGCAAGGACCCGAGCCGCGTCAGCCGCATGTTCGATCAGGTCGCCGCGCGCTACGACCTCACCAACATGGCGATGACCTTCGGCCTCGATGCCCTCTGGCGCGAGGCCACCACCCGCGCCGTCGCGCCGAAGCCGGGGGAGCGGATCCTCGATCTCGCGGCCGGCACGGCCAAGTCGTCGGCGTCGCTCACGCGCACCGGCGCCCAGGTGGTCGCGGCGGACTTCTCGCCCGGCATGCTCGCCGAGGGCAAGCGGCACTTCGGCGACATCCGCAACCTCGAGTTCGTGCAGGCCGACGCCATGGACCTGCCGTTCGCCGACGGCGAGTTCGACGCGGTGACGATGTCGTACGGGCTGCGCAACGTGAACCTTCCGCGCGTGGCGATCGGCGAGCTGCTGCGCGTGACGAAGCCCGGCGGGCGCCTCGTGATCAACGAGTTCTCGACGCCGCCGAACCCCGTCTTCCGCGGCCTGTACCGGTTCTACAACGACCAGGTGCTGCCGCGCGTGGCCCGGCTGGTGGGCAGCAACGGCGAGGCCTACGACTACCTCAACGAGTCGATCCAGGCCTGGCCGGATCAGCCCACCCTCGCCGCGTGGATCCGCGAGGCGGGGTGGACGGACGTCGCCTACCGCAACCTGACGTTCGGCATCGTGGCCCTGCACCGCGGCACGAAGCCGTCCGCCTGAGCGTCATCGAGCGCTCGCGCGACTTGTAGGCTGGCAGGGTGAGCCCCATCGCGAGTCGTTTCGGTCTGAGCGACCGCGTTTTCGCGACGCCCGCCGCCCGCCGACTCGTGTCCCGCATCGAGGACGGGCTCGAGCGGGTCGAGACGGAGCTGTCGGACGAGCTGCACTCCACCGACGCGCTCGTCGATGCCACCTCCCGCTACCTGTACGAGGCCGGCGGCAAGCGCGTGCGCCCGATGCTGGCGCTGCTGTCGGCGCAGCTGGGCGAGGGTGCGACCGACGGCGTGATCACCGCCGCCAAGGCGCTCGAGCTGACCCACCTGGGATCGCTCTACCACGACGACGTCATGGACGGCGCGGATCGCCGCCGCGGCGTCGCGAGCGCCCACGAGGTGTGGGGCAACAGCATCGCGATCCTCACGGGCGACCTGCTCTTCTCGCGCGCGAGTGTGATGATGGCCACGCTCGGCACGCGCGCGGTCGAGATGCAGGCCGAGACCTTCGAGCGCCTCGTGCTGGGCCAGATGCACGAGACGATCGGCGCGCAGCCGGGCGACGATCCGGTCGCGTTCTACATCCAGGTGCTCGCCGACAAGACCGGGTCGCTCATCGCCGCCGCCGCGCACGCCGGCGCGCTGTTCTCCGGCGCCGACGCCCGCTTCCACGAGCCGCTGCGCCAGTTCGGAGAGAAGGTGGGCGTCTCGTTCCAGCTCATGGACGACGTGATCGATCTGTCGGCCGACGCCGGGGAGACCGGCAAGGTGCCCGGAACCGACCTGCGGGCCGGCGTGCCGACCATGCCGTACCTGCTGCTCGACGAGCTCGATCCCGCGCTGAAGGGCCGCATCGACGCGGGCGTCGCCCGCATCCGCGAGGGCGCCGACCCATCGATCCTCGACGACGAGATCACCGCCCTGCGCGACCACGAGGCCACCGCCCGCACCCGCGACCTCGCGCTGGAGTGGACGCGCGACGCGGTCGCCGGGCTCGACGTGCTGCCGCGCGGCGGCGTGCGCGAGGCGCTCAGCCGGTTCGCCGAATCGCTCGTCGAACGCTCGAGCTGACCGGCCGCCCGGGCATCCGCTCAGGCGCGCGCGGGAGACTGGGGCTTCATGCATGAAGGGACACCAATGACCAAGCTCAGGCTGGCCATCGTCGGCGCGGGGCCCGCGGGCATCTATGCCGCCGACATCCTGCTCAAGACGGAGCGGAAGTTCGACGTCTCCATCGACCTCTTCGAGCACCTGCCGGCCCCGTACGGGCTCGTGCGCTACGGCGTCGCGCCGGATCATCCCCGCATCAAGGGCGTCATCAATGCGCTGCGCGAGGTGCTCGATCGCGGCGACATCCGCATCTTCGGCAACGTCCGCTTCGGCGACGACATCACGATCGACGACCTCAAGCGGCACTACCACGCCGTGATCTTCGCCACGGGCGCCGTCCGCGACGCGTCGCTGGACATCCCCGGCATCGACGCCGAGGGCTCGTTCGGCGCCGCCGACTTCGTGTCGTGGTTCGACGGCCACCCCGACGTGCCGCGCACCTGGCCGCTGACCGCGGCGTCGGTCGGCGTGATCGGCAACGGCAACGTCGCCCTCGACATCAGCCGCATGCTCGCCAAGCACGCCGAGGACCTGCTGCCGACCGAGGTGCCGCAGAACGTCTACGAGATCCTCGAGGCCTCGCCCGTCACCGACGTGCACGTGTTCGGCCGCCGCGGCCCCGCCCAGGTGAAGTTCACGCCGCTCGAGCTGCGCGAGCTCGGTGAGCTGCGCAACGTCGACATGGTCGTCTACGACGAGGACTTCGACTACGACGAGGCCTCGCTCGCGGCGATCGAGTCCAACAAACAGGTCAAGGTGATCGACCGCGTGCTGCAGTCGTGGCGCCAGCGCCCGTCGGCCAACAACGCCGGCGGATCGGCGTCGCGCCGCCTGCACCTGCACTTCTGGGCCCGCCCGGTCGAGGTGCGCACCGACGAGGCTGGCCGCGTGGCCGCCCTCGTGTACGAGCGCACGCGCCCCGACGGATCCGGCGGCGTCGTCGGCACCGGCGAGATGCGCGAGGTCCCGATGGGCCAGCTGTACCGCGCGGTCGGCTACTTCGGATCGCCGCTGCCGGGCGTCCCGTTCGACGAGCGCCACGGCGTGATCCCGAACCACGAGGGCCAGGTGCTCGCCGCCGACTCCAACGAGCGCATCCCCGGCATGTACGCCACGGGCTGGATCAAGCGCGGCCCGGTCGGCCTCATCGGCCACACCAAGTCCGACGCGATGGAGACCATCCAGCACCTCGTCAACGACCAGGGCTCCTGGTGGCAGCCGGAGGACCCGTCCGAGGAGGCCATCCCCGCGCTGCTCGCGGAGCGTGGCGTGTCGTGGACCGATCTCGAGGGCTGGCACCGTCTCGACGAGCACGAGGTCTCCCTCGGCGCCCCGCACGGACGCGCGCGCATCAAGGTCGTCCCGCGCGACGAGATGGTGCGGATCTCGCGCGGCGAGTGATCTGACGCCGGGGTCGGCGCCCCTTGGCCGCGAGACTGCATGTTTGCGCCGAGACAGCGTGCAACGTCTGCTGTTTCGGCGCGCACATGCTGTTTCGGCGTGAGGATGCTGTTTCACCGGGAGCCGAAGCGGCCGCAATCCGCCGCACCCCGAAACGCCGAACGGCCCCTCCCGGAAAGGGAGGGGCCGTTCGTGTGCGGGGGATCAGCCCTGGGCGCGGCGCGGGGTGCGGGGCGCGGACGATCCGGACGACGTGCTGTACACGGCCGACGAGCCGCCCGAGCGCTGGCCGGAGCGGCCACCCTGGGACTGCCCGGTGCGGCGCTGCCCCGTGGCCGCCTGGCCCGCGCGGCCCTGACCGCCCTGGCCGCCGCGGCGGCGCGAGCCGCCGGAACGGCCCGAGCCCTCGCGCGGCGCCTCGGCGACGCCCTCGCGCACGGCGCGCTTGCGGCGGGCGTTGGCGCCCTGCGACTGGCCGCCGCCCGTGGCGCCCGGTGCCGGCGGGTTGCCGGCGCCCGGCAGGCCGGGGCCCGGGGCCACGCGCGGCGCGACCTCGCCGATCAGCGCGACGACCGCGGGGTGCGACGCGGTGACGACCTGGGGCGTCACCGCGATCGCGGCGCGGCGCAGGAGGTCCTTCGTGTCGCGGCGCTGCGCGGGCAGCATGATCGTGACGACGTCGCCCGACGAGCCGGCGCGGGCGGTGCGGCCCGAACGGTGCAGGTACGCCTTGTGCTCGGCGGGCGGATCGACGTGGACGACGAGCTCGATGCCGTCGACGTGCACGCCGCGGGCGGCGACGTCGGTGGCGACGAGGACCTTGACGGCGCCCGAGGCGAAGTCGGCCAGGTTGCGGTCGCGCGCGTTCTGCGACAGGTTGCCGTGCAGGTCGACGGCCGGGATGCCCTTGGCGGTCAGCTGGCGGGCGAGCTTCTTGGCCTGGTGCTTGGTGCGCGTGAAGAGCAGGCGGCGGGCGGCGCCCGAGGCGAGGGCGAACACGAGGTCGTTCTTCGCGTCGGCGTCGATCTCGAACACGTGGTGCGTCATGGCCGCGACGGGCGACTCGGCGGGATCGATCGAGTGGTGCACCGGGTCGTTGAGGAAGCGCTTGACCAGCTTGTCGATGCCGTTGTCGAGCGTCGCCGAGAAGAACAGGCGCTGCCCGCCGGCCGGCGTCTGCGAGAGCAGGCGCGTCACGCCCGGCAGGAAGCCGAGGTCGGCCATGTGATCGGCCTCGTCGAGCACCGTGATGGCGACGCGATCGAGGCGCACGATCTTCTGGCCGATGAGGTCCTCGAGGCGGCCGGGGCACGCCACGACGATGTCGACGCCGGCGCGCAGGGCGGTCTCCTGCGGGCGCTGGGAGACGCCGCCGAAGATCGTGGTGACCTTCATGCCGGACGCGGCCGCGAGCGGCTCGATCACGCGGGTGATCTGCGTGGCGAGCTCACGGGTGGGCGCCAGGACGAGGCCGGTGGGCGCGCCGGCGCGGCGCTCGGCGCCGAGGGCGGCCAGGCGCGCGACGAGCGGGATCGCGAAGGCGAGGGTCTTGCCCGAGCCGGTCTTGCCGCGGCCGAGCACGTCGCGGCCCGCGAGCGTCGAGGGGAGGGTGGCCTCCTGGATCGGGAACGGGGTGGGGCGCCCCTCGGCGACGAGGACGTCGACGAGCGAGGCGGGAACGCCGAGGTCGGCGAAGGTGGGGGTCTGCGTGGTCGCAGAGGTCATGGATTCTCTTTCGGATCATCCGCACGGCACAGCGGGGCGGACGTCCGGGTCGGGCGGCGCGAGCTGGCGGCGGAGGGATGGCGAACGCGGCGGAAGCCGGTCCGTTCGCCGCGGCAGTCGCTGAGCGCGAGAGGCGCTCGATGAAGGCACGACGAGGCGCCACAGAATCGGGCGCTTCCTCGACCCTAGCAGTTCCCGCCTGGGAGCCGGCGCGGCCGCCGCCTAGGGCGTGTCTCCCAATAGGCGTTGCCAGGTGAGGATCGCGCAGAGGGTGACGCCGGCACGGTAGGTGATCGCGAGCTTGTCGTAGCGCGTCGCGATGCCGCGCCACTGCTTGGCGAGGGCGAAGAACCGCTCGACGACGTTGCGGCCCTTGTAGGCGGCGGCGTCGAGCCCGGGTGGCCTGCCACCCTTGCTGCCGCGCCGTTTCCGGGCGGCGGCCTGGTCGCGCTTGTCGGGGATGACGGCCTTGATCCCGCGGCGGCGCAGTTCGGTGCGGATCACGCCGGTCGCGTAGGCGCGGTCCGCGATCACCGCCTCGGGCCGGGTGCGCGGCCTGCCTCTCCCGTGCCGGGGGACGTGGATCTGAGCGAGCACCTCGGCGAGCATGGCGCCGTCGTTACGCTGCCCGCCGGTGACGATCATCGCCAACGGTCGGCCGTGCCCGTCGACGGCCTGATGGATCTTCGTCGTCAGCCCGCCGCGGGAGCGGCCGATGCCGTGACCGGGCGGCTCAATCTCGTGCCAGGGCAGATTCTTGTGATTCGATCCCGCCCCCTGTGTCCTGCTCCGGGCGGGTGGTGTTCGTCGCGTGCTGATGCGCACGCGCGATCGTCGCGTCCACCGACACCGCCCAGTCGATCTTCCCCGCCGCGTCCGCCTCCGCGAGAATCCGCGTCAGCACACGGTCCCAGGTGCCGTCCCCCGCATAACGGCGGTGCCGCTTCCACACCGTCTGCCACGGCCCGAACTCATCGCGAGGCAGATCACGCCACGGGATCCCCGTGCGAAACCGGTACGCGATGCCCTCCACGACCCGACGGTTGTCGCCGAACGGGTGACCGCGACGCCCCTCGTTCGACGGCAGCAACGGCTCGATCCGCTCCCACTGCTCATCCGTGAATACCCGATACCGCGAACCCGTCGACCTCACCCGACCAGACTGCCGCGAGCCTCACTCTCCATATGGGAGACACGCCCTAGCCGCGCGGCCGGGCGGTCGAGCGGCGCACGCGCAGCTCGAACGGCAGCGGGGTGTCCTCGGCGGTGTCGCCACCGGGCTGCAGCTGCGCCATGAGCACGTCCACGGCCCGCGCGCCCTGCTCCCGCGGGAACTGCGCCACCGTGGTGAGCCCGAAGAACTCCGCCATGTCGTGATCGTCGATCCCCACGATCGAGATGTCGTCGGGGACGCTCAGGCCCAGGTCGCGCGCGGCGAGGATCGCGCCGAACGCCATCTCGTCCGAGGCGGCGAACACCGCCGTCGGCCGCTCGGCGCGCGGGGCGCCGAAGAGCTGCTTGGCCGCGGCGTAGCCGCCCTGCAGCGTGAAGTCCGCCTGTGCCATGAGCCGCGGGTCCGGCTCGATCCCGGCCTCGCGCATCGCCGCCTGCCACCCCCGCAGGCGCTTGGCGGGCATGTGGAAGTCGGCGTCGGACGCCTGGTCGCCCCCGATCAGCCCGATGCGGTGGTGATCGAGCCCGATGAGGTGCTCGGTCGCCAGGCGCGCGACGGCCACGTCGTCGATCATGAGCGTGCGCACGCCCTCGATCGGACCGCCCACCCCGACGATCGGCTTGCCGATCGCCTGCAGGCTCGTCCGCTCGGCCTCGGTGAGCTCGAGGGCGACGGCGATCACGGCGTCGACGCGCTGGCGCAGCAGGAAGTCCTCGAACACGATCGCGCGCTCGCCGTCCTGCCCCGCGAGGTTGTAGAGCGTCACGTCGTAGCCCACGTGCATGAGGCGCCGCTGGGCCCCCTCCAGCACCGAGGAGAAGTACCAGCGGCCGAGGAACGGCAGCACGATGCCGACGTTGCGCGTGCGGCCGCTCGCGAGGCTCGACGCCGCCTGCGACACGACGTAGCCGAGCTCGCGCGCCGCGGCCACCACGCGCTCCCGCGCGGCGGCCGAGACGTGCCCGCGGCCTGAGAGGGCGCGCGACACGGTCGCCGTCGAGACGCCGGCCAGTCGCGCGACCTCCGCGATGCTCACGACGCGCCGCCGGTGCCGGCCGGCATCACGGCCGGACGAGCCAGACGGCGGTGTCGGTCGGCACCGCGTCGGCCACGGGCGAGCTCGCCACGAGCACGCGCGTGCCCTCCGGCAGCGGCACCGGCTCGGAGCCGAGGTTGGCGATCACCTCGACGCCCGCGACCCGGAACCACACGGTGTCGTCGGGCGCGCCCTCGACCCAGTCGAACTGGCCCGTCGCGAGGCCCTGCTCGCGGCGCTGGCGCAGCAGCTCGCGGTACAGGTTGAGCGTCGACGTCGGGTCGGAGGCCTCCACGTCGCGCGCCAGCTGCGCCCACTCGGGCGGCTGCGGCAGCCACGACCGACCGCTCTCGCTGAAGCCGTAGGCGGGACCGGCGGCCTCCCACGGGATCGGCACGCGGCAGCCGTCGCGGCCGTACCGCTCGCCGCCGGTGCGGAACCACGTCGGGTCCTGGCGGGCCTCGTCGGGGATCTCGGTCGCCTCGGGCAGGCCGAGTTCCTCGCCCTGGTACAGGTAGGCCGAGCCGGGCAGCGCGAGCATGATCGTCGTGGCCGCGCGGCCGCGGCGCAGGCCGAACCCGTACTCCGGCTTGCCGGGCGAGTCGGGGCCGACGCCGTGCCCCTGCGGCGTGTCCGCGCCGAGCGCGAGGCGCGTCGCGTGACGCACGACGTCGTGGTTCGACAGCACCCACGTGGTCGGGGCACCCACGCCGCCGAACGCGGCGAAGGACTGATCGATCACGCCGCGCAGCTCGCTCGCGTCCCACGGCGCCGAGAGGTACGGGAAGTTGAACGCCTGGTGCATCTCGTCCGGCCGCACCCACTTGGCGGTCTCCTCGGCCGTGGGCAGCCAGGCCTCGGCGCACAGCGCGCGATCGCCGTCGTACTCGGCGAGGATGCGGTGCCAGTCGCGGTAGATCTCGTGCACGCCCTCCTGCCCCCAGTACGGGACGGGCTCCGCGCCGCCCATCGAGTCGGAGTCCTCCGGGGGCATGTAGTCGGGCAGCTCGTCGTGCTTGACGAGGCCGTGCGCCACGTCCACACGGAAGCCGTCGACGCCGCGGTCGAGCCAGAAGCGCAGGATGCGGCGGAACTCCTCCTGCACCTCGGGGTTGGCCCAGTCGAAGTCGGGCTGCGACGAGTCGAACAGGTGCAGATACCACTGGCCCGGCGTGCCGTCGGCCTCGGTCACGCGCGTCCACGCGGGGCCGCCGAACACCGACTGCCAGTTGTTCGGCGGCAGCTGGCCGCGCTCGCCCTTGCCGTCGCGGAACATGTAGCGCGCCCGCTCGGCGCTGCCCGGAGCCGCCGCGAGGGCCTCCTGGAACCACGGGTGCTGGTCGGAGGAGTGGTTGGGCACGAGGTCGACGATCACCCGGATCCCGCGGTCGTGCGCCGCGGCGAGCATCTCGTCGAAGTCGGCCAGCGTGCCGAACAGCGGGTCGACGTCGCAGTAGTCGGCCACGTCGTAGCCGGCGTCCTTCTGCGGCGACGTCATGAACGGCGAGAGCCAGATCGCGTCGACGCCGAGCTCGGCCAGCGCGTCGAGCCGACCGGTGACACCGGGCAGATCGCCGATGCCGTCGCCGTTCGCGTCGGCGAAGGAGCGGGGGTAGATCTGGTAGATCACGGCGGTGCGCCACCATTCGGAAGTCATGCGTGCACTCTAGGCGAGACGCGCGACTTCTGGAAGCGCTTGCATGCACGATGCCCACCGTCCGCCGCATCACGGATCCATATCGACCTGGATATCGCCCACAGAGTCGTTTGCGGATCGCCCTGCCGCGTGTCACCCTGTAACCGCTTGCAGAATCCGGCGACGTCGCCGGCTCGAACCAGAAGGGCACACCAATGAAGGTGAACAGCAAGGGCCGCGTCATCGCGGTGTTCGCGGTCGCGGCGACTCTCGGTCTCGCGGGCTGCTCGAGCGGACCGTCGGGTGACGCGCCCGCCGACGGCGGCGGGGAACCGGCCTCGACCCTGACGGTCTGGGTCGACGCCGAGCGCGTCGACGCCCTGCAGGCGGCGGCCGACGCCTACACCGAGCAGACCGGCGTCGAGGTCGAGCTCGTCGGCAAGGACAACGCCGACATCAAGGACGACTTCATCCAGCAGGTGCCCACGGGCGAGGGCCCCGACATCACGATGGGCGCGCACGACTGGCTCGGCGAGCTCGCCACCAACGGCGTGGTCGCCCCGCTGGAGCTCGGCGATGCCGCCGATGACTTCCTCCCGGTCGCGCTCGAGGCGTCGACCTACGAGGGCACCGTCTACATGCTCCCGTACGCGGTCGAGAACATCGCCGTGTTGCGCAACGCGGAGCTCGTCCCCGAGGCCGCCACGAGCTTCGACGACATGATCGCCAAGGGCAAGGCGGCCGGGCTCGACCAGCCGTTCGTCGTCGAGCAGGGCGCCGAGGGCAACCCGTACCACCTCTACCCGTTCCAGACCGCGTTCGGGGCGCCGGTGTTCGGCACCAACGAGCAGGGCTACGACCCGACCGACCTCCAGCTCGGCAGCGCCGGCGGCGAGCAGTTCGCCACCTGGCTGGCCGGTCAGGGCAAGAACGGCACGGGCGTGTTCAACACCGACGTCGACGGCGACATCGCCAAGCAGGCCTTCCTCGACGGCACGGCCGCCTTCTGGCTCACCGGACCGTGGAACGTGGGCGCGGCGATCGATGCGGGCATCGACGTCGAGATCGACACCGTCCCGAGCCCCACGGATCAGCCGGCCTCGCCGTTCGCCGGCGTGAAGGGCTTCTTCCTCTCGTCGGAGTCGGACAACAAGGTCGCCGCCAACGACTTCCTCGTCAACTACCTCGGCACCGAGGACGCGCAGATGGCGCTGTTCGAGGCCGGCAACATCCTGCCCGCCCTGTCGGCGGCGGCCGAGAGCGCCTCGTCCGACCCGATCATCGGCGGCTTCGCCGAGGTCGGCGCCGAGGCCGTGCCGATGCCGGCGATCCCGGCGATGGGCGCCGTGTGGCAGTACTGGGGCATCGCGGAGGCCGAGATCATCAACGGCGCCGACCCCGCCGCCACGTGGCAGAAGCTCGTCTCCGACGTGCAGGCCGCGATCGGCTGACGGCCGCCCGGACGACCGGCCGGGGTGGGTGAGCGGCGCTCCCCGCCCCGGCCGGCCCCGCTCGCCACGCGAGCGGCCCCAGCACGCCACCGCGCGGGCGCGCGAGAAGACGCCCGCCCGCGACACGACCAGACGGAGGGTCATGACCGACACCCAGACCGCGGCGCCCGTCGCCGATCCGCGCCGCGCGCGGCGCCGACGGCAGGCCGACAACATCGCGGAGCGCGCCAGCGGCGGCACGCGGGCGATCATCCTCAAGCTCCTGCTGCTCGGCATCGTCGACGCGATCGCCGTGTACGCCGTCCTCGTGCTCATCGGATTCGAGCAGTGGGTCGTGATCGGCGTGGTCGTGGCCGTGGCGGGCTTCGTGAACTGGGTGTACTTCTCGCGGCGGGCCCTGCCGGCCAAGTACCTCACGCCGGGCGTCATCTTCCTCGTGCTGTTCCAGGTGTTCGTGCTCGTCTACACGGGCTACGTCGCCTTCACGAACTACGGCACCGGCCACAACGGCACCAAGGAGCAGGCCGTGGCCTCGCTCATGGCGTCGGCGCTCGAGCGGGTGCCCGATTCGCCCACCTATCCGATCACCGTGGTGGAGCAGGGCGGAGCGCTCGGCCTGCTCGTCACCACCCCCGACGGCGAGGCGCTCGTGGGCACGGCCGAGCAGCCGTTGCAGCCCGTCGACGATGCGGAGTTCGAGGGCGACCGGGCCGTGGCCGCGCCGGGCTGGACGAGCCTGCAGTTCGCCGAGGTGCTGCAGCGGCAGGGCGAGGTGACCGACCTCGCGGTGCCGTACTCCGACGATCCGAACGACGGCGCGATCCGCACGCCCGACGGATCCAGCGGCTACCGCTACACGTCGTCGCTGGCCTACGACGAGGCCGCCGGCACCCTCACCGACACGGAATCGGGCACCGTCTACCGCGACACCGGCGTGGGCGCGTTCACCGCCGACGACGGCACCCAGCTGATGCCGGGGTGGCAGATCACCGTCGGCTTCGACAACTTCGTCCGGGCGGTGACCGATCAGCGGCTGGCGGGGCCGCTCGTCTACGTGACGCTGTGGACCTTCGCGTTCGCGCTGATCTCGGTCGCCTCGACATTCTTCCTCGGCCTGTTCCTGGCGATCGCCTTCAACCACGCGCGCATGCGCGGGCGCCAGGTCTACCGCGTGCTGATGATCTTGCCCTACGCGATCCCGTCGTTCCTGTCGGCGCTGGTGTGGGCGGGCATGATGAACGAGAGCTTCGGGTTCCTGAACCAGGTGATCTTCGGCGGGGCGTCGATCCCGTGGCTGACGGATCCGGTCATGGCGAAGGTGTCGATCCTCATCGTGAACCTGTGGCTCGGCTTCCCCTACATGTTCCTCGTGTGCACGGGGGCGCTGCAGTCCATCCCCGACGAGCTGCAGGAGGCCGCGACGGTCGACGGAGCGAAACCCTGGGCGGTGTTCCGGTTGATCAAGCTGCCGCTGCTGCTCGTGAGCGTGGCGCCGCTGCTGATCGCCTCGTTCGCGTTCAACTTCAACAACTTCAACGTCGTCTACATGCTCACCGACGGCGGTCCGCGCGACTCGGCCGCCCCGATCCCGGTGGGCTACACCGACATCCTCATCTCGATGGTCTACAAGGTGGCCTTCACCGGCCAGACCCGCGACTACGGTCTGGCCAGCGCCTACTCGATCATCATCTTCATCGTCGTGGCGGTCATCTCGGTCATCGCGTTCCGCCGCACCAAGTCGCTCGAGGAGCTGAACTGATGAGCGCGATCGTGGAGACACCCGTGAGGCGCCGCTCGTTCGGGCGCTGGTTCGCCGACACCGGATGGCGTCACGTCGTCGGCGTCGTCGTGGTGGCGTTCTCGCTGCTGCCGATCGTGTTCGTGCTGTCGAGCTCGCTCAACCCCAACGGCACGCTCACCGGGTCGAACGCCCTGTTCTCGCGGATCGGCATCGACAGCTACGTGCGCATCCTCACCGACCCGAAGGTGCCGTTCCCCGCCTGGTTCGCCAATACGCTCATCATCGCCGGCATCACGGCGCTGGCCACCGTGTTCCTCGGCGCGCTCGCCGCCTACGCGTTCTCGCGGATGCGGTTCACGGGGCGGCGCTTCGGGCTCATCACGATCGTCGTGGTGCAGATGTTCCCGCAGCTGCTGGCGGTCGTGGCGATCTTCCTGCTGCTGAGCACGATCGGCGACTGGTTCCCGGCGCTCGGCCTCAACAGCCGCATCGGCCTCATCCTCGTCTACCTGGGCGGCGCGCTCGGCGTGAACACCTACCTCATGTACGGCTTCTTCAACACCGTGCCGCAGTCGATCGACGAGGCGGCGCGGATCGACGGCGCCGGGCACGCGCGGGTGTTCTTCACGATCATCCTGCGCCTGGTCGCGCCGATCCTGGCCGTGGTGGCGCTGCTGTCGTTCATCTCGACCGTGAACGAGTTCGTCGTCGCCTCGGTGGTCCTGATCGACACGGAGCAGCAGACGCTCGCGGTGGGCCTGACCAAGCTCGTCTCCAACCCGCGGTACGCCGACTGGAGCGCGTTCTCGGCGGGCGCCGTCATGTCGGCGCTGCCGGTGGTGGCGCTGTTCCTCTTCCTGCAGAAGTACATCGTGGGAGGCCTCACCGCGGGCGCCGTGAAGTGATCGGCTGACGACTCCTCGCTCGTCCCGCAAGGGGTTGACGTGCGGGTGCGGCGCCGCCGAGTCTGGCCACGTCCAGGAGACGGCGAGGCGCCGGTGCGAGCATGGACGCACGCGCGCCGACGCCGCGACGAGGGCCGAGGGCCCGGGAAGGAGGCGCCGTGAGCGCATCGAACCCGTGGGAGACGAGGCCGTGGACGGCCCAGTACGCGCCGGGCGTGCCCGCCGACATCGGCGAGGTGACCGAGTCGCTCGTCGACATGATGGAGCGGAGCGTGCGGACGTGCCGCCGCAAGCCGGCGCTGGTGTTCTTCGGCGCGACGATCGACTACCGCGAGCTGGGCGAGCGGATCGCGCGGGCCGCCGGCGGGCTGCGCCGGCTCGGCGTGCGCAAGGGCGACCGCGTGGCCCTCGTGCTGCCCAACTGCCCGCAGCACGTCATCGCCTTCTATGCGGTACTGAGCCTGGGCGCCATCGTCGTCGAGCACAACCCGCTCTACACGCCGCGGGAGCTGCGCCACCAGTTCGAGGACCACGAGGCCGACGTCGCAATCGTGTGGGACAAGACCGCCGATGCGGTGGCCGGGCTCCCCAGCGACGCGCGCCCGACGCACATCGTGGCGGTGGATCTGACGGACGAGATGCCGTTCCGGACGCGCCTCGCCCTGCGCCTGCCGATCAAGAGGGCCCGCGAGTCGCGCGCGAAGCTCACCGGCCGCCCCGCGGCGCGCGGGCTGATCCCGTGGCGCCGGCTGCTCGGCGCCCGCCCGTTGCCGCGGCGCCACCCGCGCCCGGCCGTGGACGACGTGGCGCTGCTGCAGTACACCAGCGGCACCACGGGCGATCCCAAGGGCGTGATCCTGACGCACCGCAACCTCCGGGCCAACGCGATGCAGGGCCGCGCGTGGGTGCCCGGTCTGCGCGAGGGGCGCGAGACGTTCTACGGCGTGCTGCCCCTGTTCCACGCCTACGGGCTCACGTTGTGCCTCACGTTCGCGATGAGCATGGGTGCCACGCTCGTGCTGTTCCCCACCTTCGACGCGGGGCTCGTCGCCGATGCCGCCAAGAAGGACCCGCCGACGTTCCTGCCCGCCGTGCCGCCGATCTACGACGCCCTCGCGCGGGCGGCGGGGCAGGGCGTGATCGACCTGTCGACGATCCGCTTCGCGATCTCCGGCGCCATGAGCCTGCCGCTGGCCACCGTGCGGCGGTGGGAGGAGGCCACGGGCGGCCTGCTCGTGGAGGGGTACGGCATGACCGAGACGTCGCCCGTGGCGCTGGGCAATCCGATGGGGCCGACCCGGCGGCCCGGGACGGTCGGCGTGCCCTTCCCCGGCACCGACATCCGCGTGACCTCGCCCGACGATCCCTCGGTCGATGTGCCGGCCGGGGAGCGCGGCGAGCTGCTCCTGCGCGGCCCGCAGGTGTTCGCCGGCTACTGGCGGCGGCCCGAAGCGACCGCGGAATCCCTGCTCCCGGGCGGCTGGGTGCGCACCGGCGACATCGTCACGGTCGCCGAGGACGGGTTCGTCACGGTGGTCGATCGGATCAAGGAGCTCATCATCACCGGCGGCTACAACGTCGCGCCGCACGAGGTGGAGGAAACCCTCGAGGCGCATCCCGACGTGGACGCCGCCGCCGTGGTGGGGCTGCGCCGACCCGACGGCAGCGAGCAGGTCGCGGCCGCCGTGCAGCTGCGTGAGGGCCGCACGTTCGACGCCGGGGCGCTGCGCGACTACGCCCGTACGCACCTGGCCGACTACAAGGTGCCCCGCCGGATCGTGCAGATGGACGAGCTGCCCCGATCGCTCGTGGGCAAGGTGCTGCGCCGCGAGGTGCGCGAGCGCATGGCGGCCGGGGAGGGACGCCGCCCGTAGGCTGGCGGCATGAGCGGGGAGTGGGCGCCGGACATCCTCGGCCGGGGATTCGAGCAGCTCACCCTTCCGCTCGGGGCCGACGACGAGGGCGAGGTCGTCGCGACGCTCGTGCGGCACCTGCCGCGCGGCCTGTTCCGCGATCGCGCGCTGCGCGACGTCGACGTGCTCTACGTGCACGGCTGGTCGGACTACTTCTTCCAGCCCGGCATCGCGCGGTTCTGGACGGATCGCGGGGCGCGGTTCTACGCGCTGGACCTGCGCAAGTACGGGCGCAGCCTCCGGGCGGGGCAGACGCCCGGCTTCATCACCGATCTCGCCACCTACGACGAGGACATCGCGGCGGCGCTCGAGGCGATGGGGGATCGGCGCGGGCGGCGGCTCGTGCTCTTCGGGCACTCCACGGGCGGGCTCATCCTGAGCCTGTGGGCGGCCCGCCATCCCCGCGCCGCCGCGGCGCTCGTGCTGAACGCGCCGTGGCTGGAGTTCCAGCTCGGCGCGGCGGGCCGGGCGGCCCTCGCGGCCGCGATCGACCTCGGCGCGCGCTTCCGGCCCCGCAACGCCATCCCGCAGGTCGACCTCGGCTTCTACTCGCGCGCGCAGCGGGAGGTCGCCGATCCCGACGATCCGCTGAGCCCCAACGCGCGGTGGCGGCCGGACGTGTCGCCGCCCGTGCAGAACGGCTGGCTCGACGCGATCCTCGTGGGGCATGCCACGGTGGCCAAGGGTCTGGGCATCCCGGCGCCGATCTGCGTGCTGCTCTCGGCGCGCAGCATGCCGCCCACGCGCTGGTCGGAGGCGCTCACCCGAGTGGACACCGTGCTCGTGGTCGACGAGATCGCCCGCGCCGCGCTCCGTCTCGGGCCGTCGGTGACGATCGAGCGGATCGACGGGGCGCTGCACGACGTGTTCCTCTCGCGCCGCGAGGCGCGCCAGGAGGCCTACGCCCGCCTGGCGCGGTGGGTCGACGGCATCGTGTCAAGGGGATGACGGGGCGCCCGGCCGCGCCGTAGCGTCGGCGACATGACCACGACAGAGCCGAACGAGCCCGATGAGACGGGCATGACGCCCGACGAGAAGCGCCGCGATCAGCTCCTGGCCGCACCCGACGCCGTCGAGTCCGACGCGGCGCCGCGGATCGAGGTGACCGAGCGCGACGGCGTCACCCGCGTCGACATCCGCGACGACGCCCCGGTCCGCCCCGGCGGCGACGAGGAGGAGTGAGCCTCCGGCGCCTCAGGACTCCCGGATCGAGGAGCCCAGCACCTCGAGCACGGAGGCCCGGGCGTCGCGGCCCCGGTCGCCGCGGCGGGTGAGCAGGGCGTCGACGAGCGCCTCGGTGACGAGCATGAGCGCCGCGCGCGAGGTGTGCAGCAGCTCGTCCTGGAAGGTGTCGTTGACGGCCGGCACGATGAGGGCGGTGTCGGCCAGGTCGGTCACGGCCGACTGCGCGAACGAGGTGATCGCGAGCACGCGGCACCCGCTCGCCTGCGCCGACGTCATCGCCGCGAGCGTGGTCTCGTTGGCGCCCGATCCCGAGACGACCAGGCACACCGCGTCGGCGCCCAGCTGGCGGGCGGCGATGCGCTGCGCGAGCGCGTCGGAGAGGTGCTCGGCCGGCCGGCCCGCCGCGTTGAGCCGCAGGGCCAGGTCGAGGCCCAGGGGAGAGGACAGCCCGTTGGCGATGACGAGCACCCGCGCGGCCTCGTCGAGCGCGCCGACAAAGGCCTGCAGGCCCTCCTCGGTCAGGCCCGACAGCGTGTGACCGAGGCGCGACGCGAAGCGCTCCGAGGAGGCCCGCAGCGAGCCGAGGATTGTGCCGTCGGCCAGCAGCGACGCGTCGGTGGTGCGCAGCGCCAGGTCGCGGGCGGCGGCGACGCGCAGCTGCGGGTAGCCCTCGTAGCCCAGCGCCTGCGCCGTGCGCACGACGGTCGCGCGGCCCACGCCGATCGCCTCGGCCGCCTCCTGCGCCGTGCGCTCCACGGCCGTGCTCAGGTCGTTCGCGATCGCCTCGGCCACCCGGCGCTCGCCGGGGTGCAGCGACGGCGCGAGCGCGGTGATGCGCGCGGTCAGGGGAGCGTCAGCGGATCCGGTCCACGCCACGTGCCCTCGCTCCTTCCATGATCCGTCGGCGCAGCGCGCCGGAGGCCGCGTCGATCAGCATCGTCGCGATGACCACCACGATGAGCAGCATGCCCACCGTGCTCCACTCACGGTAGTTGGTGTAGTTCGACAGCATCGAGCCGATGCCGCCCGCGCCGACGAGACCCAGCACCGCCGAGGTGCGGATGTTGATCTCGAAGCGGTACAGCGCGAACGACATCAGCGACGGCAGCGCCGCCGGCCACAGCGCCCAGCGCGCGACGGCGATGCGCCCTCCCCCCGAGGCTCGCACCGCCTCCGCCGCGCCGTCGTGCAGGGACTCGATCGTCTCGTACACCCACTTGCCCTGCGTGCCGATACCGGCGATGCCGAGCGCCAGCGCGCCCGTGAACGGCGTCAGGCCCGTGACGGTGAGCAGGATGAGCGCGATGATCACCTCGGGCACCGCGCGGATCACGGCGAACACCGCACGCAGTCCGTGCCGCAGCCAGGCGGGGCCGACGCCGTGGGCGGCGAACATGCCCAGCGGCACCGACAGCACCACGCACAGCAGCGCGCCGAGCCAGGCCATCGAGATCGACCGCCACATCTCGAACAGCGCGCGCCACAGCTTCGACCAGTCCGGGTTCTGGAACATCAGCACCGCGTACTCCCACGAGGCGCGCGGGAGGTCCAGCAGGCGGGCCCACCCGGCGTCGAGCGTGGCGGCCGAGACGAGGATGACGGCGCCGGCCACGATCGCGGCGATCGTCTCGCGGCGGCGCGAGGGCGGTCGGGGCAGGTCGAGCACCGGCGGGGCCGGCGTCAGCGTGGCGGTCATGTGAGCCTCCGGCGGAGCTGGTTCGAGACGAGCTCGATGAGGATCACTACGACGAGGATCTCGAGGATGATCACCGAGACGTCGTCGTAGGCGTAGAAGCCGAATCGCTCGTCGAGCAGCCGGCCGATGCCGCCCGCGCCGACGATGCCGAGGATGGCCGAGATGCGCACGTTGAGCTCGAGCGCGTACAGCCACTGATTGGCGAACAGCGGCAGGCTCTGCGGCAGCGCGAGCGCGCGGTTGAGCTGACCCTGCCGCGCCCCGGCGGCGTGGCCGGCCTCGAGGTAGGGGTGATCGGCGGAGTCGATCGCCTCGGAGACGAGCTTGACGACGATGCCGAGATCGAACAGGAACAGCGTGAGCAGGCCCGGCAGGGCGCCCACGCCGACGAGCGCGACGAGGATGGTGGCGTAGACGAGGTCGGGCACCGAGCGGACGATGTTGATCGCCGCCCGCACGATCCCGCGCGCGATGCCGTTCGGGTTGGTCGGCCGCGCGGCCCAGAGCGTGAGCGGCACCGAGACGATCGCCGCGGCGGCGGCTCCCACGACCGCCATCTGCAGCGTCTCGAGCATCGGCTGGACGGTGCGGGGCAGGAAGCCGAGGTCGGGCTGCAGCAGCTGCAGCATCTTGTTGGCGCCGTTGCGCCAGTTCTTCGCGATCGCGGCGAGGTCGATCTCGACGCCGCCGATCGCGGGCAGGCAGGTGAGTACGGTGAACGCCGCGAACCCCGCGACGACGAGCAGCGTGCGCGGCCACGTCCGGGGCCGCGGCGGCACGGCGATCGTCACGACGTCGCCCCGAGGCGGTCCTGCGGCTGGATGCGGCGCCCGTAGATCTGCTCGAAGTCCGCGTCGGTGGCGTCGGCGGCGGGGCCGTCGTACACGAGCTCGCCGGCGCGCAGGCCGATCATGCGGGTGGTGTAGTCGCGGGCGAGGTCCATGAGGTGCAGGTTCACCAGCACGGTGAGCCCCCGCTCCACGCCGATGCGCTCCAGCTCGGCCATCACGGCGTGCGCGGTGGGCGGATCGAGACTCGCGACGGGCTCGTCGGCGAGCATCACCTGCGGCTCCTGCGACAGCGCGCGGGCGATCGCCACGCGCTGCTTCTGGCCGCCCGAGAGCGATCCGGCGCGCGTCCACACCTTGTCGAGCATGCCGACGGCATCGAGCGCGCGCAGGGCGATCTCGCGGTCCTCCGGCGTGGGGATGCCCAGCAGCGAGCGGAGCGCGCCGGCGCGGGCGAACCGGCCGACGAGCGTGTTGCGGTACACGTCGACGCGCTCGGCGAGGTTGAAGCCCTGGAAGATCATGCCGACGTGACCGCGCAGCTCGCGCAGGCGCCGGCCGGCGAGGCCCGAGACCGTGTAGGGGCCGACCTCGACGGTGCCGCCGGTGACGGGCACCAGGCCGTTGATCGTGCGGATCAGCGTCGACTTGCCCGATCCGGACAGCCCGACGATCGAGACCATCTCGCCCGGGGCGATCGTGAGCGACACGTCGCGCAGGGCGGCCGTGCCGTTGGGGTACGTGACCGAGACCCGCTCGAGGCGGATCGGCCAGGAGGCGGAGGCCGGGACGAGCCCGGCCTCCGCGGTGTGCGCGCCGGATGTCATGCGCTGCGTCTCCCGGAGGGGGTCAGCCCTGGAACTGCGCGAGGATCTCGCCGTAGCGGGTGATCTCGTCCTCGGCCGTGTCGGTGGTCCAGTCGCTCAGGCCCACGAGGTCGAACATGACCGTGGCGGCCTCCTCCGACGAGTCGGCGTACTCGTCGAGCAGCGTCGCCAGCTCCTCGACGAGGTCGGCGGGCAGCGAGTTCGCGACCGCGACGCCGCCGTTGGGGATCATCTCGGTGTAGGCGAAGGCCACGGCCTTCTCGGCGATGTCGGGGACCTCCGAGGTCACCGTGGTGCGGGCGTCCCAGTAGCCGAAGCCGACCTCGGCGTCGCCGTTGGCGACGGCCAGCACGGCGTTGTTGTTGCCCTCGACCGGGATCTGCTCGATGTCGGCGTCGGTGTCGATGCCGGCGTCGCGCATGGCCACGACGGGGTACTGGTAGCCGGCCGGCGAGGTGGCGGCCTGCAGCGCGACCTTCGCGCCCGCGAGCTTCTCGAACGCCTCGACGCCCTTCGGGCCCTGGCCCGTGGCCGATGCGCCGGCCTCCTCCAGGCCGTTGCAGTACGACAGCTCGATGCCGCTGGCGTCGTAGGTGGCCATGACCGGCTCGTCGTCGCAGTACTTGTCGGGGTTGTTCGTGTAGGCGACCGCGGCGTACGAGGTGGCGCCGAAGCGCACGTCGCGCGCGATCAGCTTGGCGTCGTACTGCTCGATCGCGTTGTAGAGCGAGCCGGCGTCGGTGATGACGACCTGGGCCTGGTCGGCGCCGAGCGCCTCGACCGTGGCGGCGTAGTTGGTGGCGACGACGCCCTCGACCTCGATGCCGAGGCCCTCCGAGAGGTAGTCGGTGAGCGGGCCGAGCGCTTCGGCCAGGTCCTCGCCCTCGACCGAGGGGACGAGCGAGAGGGTGATCGACTCGGGCCACTCGGTGGCGCCGGCGGCATCGGCCGCGTCGTCGGAGGACGCGCAGCCGGCGAGTCCGAGGGCGAGCATCGCGACGGCACCCGACGCGATCAGGGTCTTGCGCATGGGAGGGTTCACCTTTCGAGGGGGTGGCCCGTGCCGGGCAGCACGGGGGTCAGCGCGTCGGCCCGGTGGGCCCACGCGAGGATCTGGGGAGCGAGCTCCGCGAGCGTCGCCGCGCGCATCGTGACCGCCGCCGCCGATTCGGCCGCCGTGGCGCCCACGAGCGCGGTGTCGGCGCCGAGCGCCGCGGCGGGGGCGAGGTCGTTCTCGACGATGTCGCCGACGGACAACACCGGGCCGAGCGCGAGGGCGTCGCGGATGATCGGGGTCAGGCCGGCGGGCTTGCCGGTGTCGTAGTGCAGCGCGTCGATCCGTGCGCGCACGCCCCACGCATCGAGCAGCGGCTCCACGCCGAGCGCCGGGGCGTTCGTCGCGAGCACGACGCGGGTCGAGGCGGGCAGCGCCGCGAGGAGCTCGTCCAGGCCCGGCGCCATGTCGACGGGGGCGTCGGGGCCGCCGAGCGCCGCGCGGCTGGCGAGGTAGGCATCCTGCAGCTCGTCGGGCGCGATGCCGGCGTCGCGCCCGAGGATGCCGACGATGTCGTAGCCGTCGCGGAAGCGATCCTCGAGCCCGTCGTCGAACGCGGCGAGCGTGCGCTCGACGCGCTCCAGGAAGCCGGTTCCCGCGCGACGGGCGACCTCGCGGGCGTAGGCAAGCACGGCGCCGTTGCCGACGGCGAGGGTGCCGTCGAAATCGAACACGACGCTCGCTGCCAACGGAACTCCCTCACACTCACGAACAATGCGTCCACACTATGAGGAGTTCGTGGACGCATTGGTCACGAGAAGATGAACATCCGGTGACCGGTGCGTTCAGGCCGGGAGCCCGGCGTTCCAGCGCAGCCGAGGCGGCTCGGCCGCCGCCTCGCGCGCGAACGCGGCGGCGTCGGCCACGGGAAAGAGCGTGACGAGCCGATCCGCGACGCCGTAGCAGAGCACGCCCGAGCCGTCTGTCCCGGCGCTCACGACGGCGCGCGTGGCGAGGCCATCGACGGCGACATCCAACACCGTCGCTCCCGCGGGCGGCTCGCGCAGCAGGGGCAGCGCCGCGGCCGTCACGCGCGCGAGCGGCGTCTCGTCGGGGCTGTCGCCGAGCCGGAACGCCGACGCGGGCAGATCGAGCGCGCGGGCCAGCGCGCCGTCGTTCCAGCGATCGCGCTTGTAGCCGTAGGGCGTGGGCACGTCTGAGAAGAAGTAGCCGTACACGTGCACGACGCCGGCGTTGCCGATCGGGAACGCGGCGGCGATGCCGGCGGCGTCGTGCAGGGCATCGAAGAGCGCGCGATCGATCACGGGCGCGCCGACGTTCTCGTCGACCACCGTCGAGCGCCCCCACAGCTCGAGCAGTCCCGCGCGCGCGTCATCGGCGACGCACCGCAGCGCCGTCTCGAGCGCCGGGGTCACCGGTAGTTGACGAACTGGAGGTCGAGGTCGAGGTCCTTCGACTTCAGCAGGCGGATGACCTCCTGCAGGTCGTCGCGGCTCTTGCTCGAGACGCGCACCTCGTCGCCCTGGATCTGGCTCTTGACGCCCTTGGGGCCCTCGTCGCGGATGATCTTTCCGATCTTCTTCGCGTTGTCCTGATCGATCCCGTTCTTCAGGCTCGAGACGATCCGGTACTCCTTGCCGCTGGCCTGCGGCTCGCCCGAGTCGAGGCTCTTCAGCGAGATGCCGCGCTTGATGAGCTTCGACTGGAACACGTCGAGCACCGCGAGCGCGCGGTCGTCGCTGTTGGCCTTGATGAGGATCTGCTCGCCGCTCCACTCGATCGAGGCGTCGGTGCCTCGGAAGTCGTAGCGCTGCTCGACCTCCTTGCGTGCCTGGTTGAGCGCGTTGTCGGCCTCCTGGCGATCGACCTTGGAGACGATGTCGAAGCTGCTGTCTGCCATGCCCACAGACTACTGGTCGGCCCTCGCCGCGGGAGCGGTTCGTAGACTGGCGGGCGGAGCGACTGGCCAGGAGGAACCATGCGACCGATGACCGAGCAGGACGTGCTCGACTCGTTCGTCAACGCCACCCCGGACGAGCTGCGCGTCGCGGCGATGCCGCACGACTTCCTGCTGACGGAGTGGGATCACCTCGACTTCCTCGCGTGGGCGGACCCGCACTCGCGCGGCCGCGGCTACATCGTCACCGAGATCGACGGTCGCCCGACCGGCATCGTGCTGCGCCGTGCCGCCGGCTCGTCGCAGGCTCGTTCGGCGTTCTGCAACCTCTGCCGCACGATGCAGCCGGGCAACCAGGTGGCGCTGTTCACCGCGCGCAAGGCCGGCGAGGAGGGCGAGCTCGGCAACAGCGTCGGCACCTATATCTGCGCCGACCTGTCGTGCCACGAGAACGTGCGCCTGGCGATGCCGCTGGCGCCGAACGAGTACCGCGGCAGCGTCGACATGAAGATCGACGGCACCGCCCGCCGGTCCCGCGACTTCGTGGCCCGCGTGGCCGCGGCCGCCTGACGAGCCGAGGCGATTTCGGCCGCGGGGCGCCAGCAGGTACTATTGATGTTCGCGCCTCCGGTTGGCTGAACAAGTCGGCCGGGTGCGCATCCTGGTAGGTTGCCCGAGCGGCCAAAGGGATCTGACTGTAAATCAGACGGCACTGCCTTCGGGGGTTCGAATCCCTCACCTACCACGGACCAGAGGCCCGCATCTTCGGATGCGGGCCTCTTTCGTTCACCTGTGGTCGATACCGTGGGGAGCATGACGACTCCTGGGGACCTGCGGGCGCTCGCCCGAGAGATCGCGGCCGAGGCCGCCGAGCTGGCGGCTCGCCGCCGGGCGGAGGGGGTAGCGGTCGCGGCGAGCAAGTCGTCGCTCGCCGACATCGTGACCGAGGCCGACCGCGAGGTCGAGGCGCTCATCCGCGCCCGCCTGGCGGCAGAGCGCCCCGACGACGCGTTCCTCGGCGAGGAATCGGCCGCCGCCGGCGGGACCAGCGGGATCACGTGGGTCGTCGACCCGATCGACGGCACCGTCAACTACGCGTTCGGCATGCCGTCGTGGGCCGTGAGCATCGCGGTGGTCGAGGGCCCCGCCGATCCGCTGAGCTGGCGCGCGCTCGCCGGGGTCGTGCACGCGCCCAAGCTCGGCGAGGTGTTCGAGGCCGCGGCAGGGGAGGGCGCCTTCCTCGACGGTCGGCCGCTGCGCGTGACGACCGAGGCACCGGCGGGCGCGCTCATCGCCACCGGATTCGGCTACGACCCCGCCACGCACGCGCCCGCCCTCGGGGTGCTGCAGCGCGTCATGCCGCTGGCGCGCGACCTGCGCCGCAGCGGATCGGCGTCGCTCGACCTCTCGTACGTCGCGGCCGGGCGCCTCGACGGGTACTACGAGCGCGGCCTCGCGCCGTGGGATCACGCGGCCGGCGCGCTGCTCGTGCAGGAGGCCGGCGGGCGGATCGGCTGGCACCCCGCCGACGAGACCGGGCGATCGATGATCGTCGCCGCCAGCCCCATCGTCTTCGACGCGTTGGACGCCGCCGTCGCTCCGGAGATGTGACCGACTCCCCGGGGAGTTTTTCGAAAGATGTAACACCCGGGCGTGGCGTCGGATGGCGTTTTCAGGGCGTGCCCGTTAGGGTGGGGTTATCTGATCGTTATCAATCGCACCCCGACGGTCGATGACGAGACGCCCCCGCTCCCGAATGCCGCCCCCCACGGCATCCGACCGAAAGTACTTGATACACCCGTGCCCTCTGACGTCCCCACGGCTGAGCAGCCGGCGCCCGCCTCGCGGCGCGCTCTTCGCGCTCAGATCGCCGCAATGGCTGCGGCGGCCGTGCCGACGACCCAGGATGTGGCGGTCCGCGACGATCGCGAGACCGCGCTCGCGCCGGTCGATGTGACGCCGGCGACGGTCGTCCCCACGAGCCGCCGCGCGCGTCGCGCGAGCGCGCGCACCACGACCTGGTCGGTCCAGCCGGCCGCCGCCGCTGCGCAGACCGCGACCGAGTCCGAGCCCGCCCCGGAGGTCGCGCCGACCCCCGAGCCCTCCGCGGTCACCGAGAGCATCGTCGTCGAGTCGACGACCGATCACCCCTTCTCCCGCTGGTTCGGCTCGGCCCCCGAGTCCGAGCCGGCCGCCGAGGCCGACGCTCCGGCGGCCGACCCCGCCGATGCGCCCGAGCCCGCCCCCGAGGCCGAGGCTCAGGACGAGCCGTGCGAGGCCGCCGATCCGTTCCTCGAGGCCGTGCGCGCCTTCGCCGCGACGGGCGAGACCACGGTCATCCCGCAGCCCGCGCCGCGCGCCGACGGCGAGCACGTCGCCCAGGGTCGCACCGCGCGCGCCGGCCGCATGCGCCGCATCGCCACGACGGCCGTCGCGTCGGTGGGCGTGATGGGCATCGTCGGCATGCTCGCCGTCGGCCTCACCACCCCGGTCGGCGCCGTCGCCGCTCCCGCGGAGGGCGAGAACCCCGCCGCGGCCACCGCGACGGCCGCGAGCATCGCGCCGCCGGCGGACGAGAACGACATCCAGGCCTTCGTGGCCCCGGCCGACGTCGCGAGCGAGGCCCTCGAGGTCACCGCGGAGTTCGACAGCCAGACGTTCGCCGAGATCGCTGCTGCCGAGGGCATCAACGTGTCCAACGCGGTGTTCACGAACGACCCCACCGCCGACATCCAGTGGCCCTTCGCGGTCGGCGTGGGCATCAGCTCGTACTACGGCACCCGCTGGGGCCGCCTGCACGAGGGCATCGACTTCGTGCCGGGCAACGGCGCGCCCGTTCAGGCGATCGCCGACGGCACGGTGCGCATCGCCACCGAGTCCGGCGGGGCGTATGGCGTGAACGTCTACATCGATCATGTGATCGACGGCCAGCTCGTCACGAGCCACTACGCGCACATGCAGTACAACTCGCTGCGCGTGACCGCCGGGCAGCGCGTCAAGGTCGGCGACGTCATCGGCCTTACGGGCAACACCGGGCGCTCGTACGGCGCCCACATGCACTTCGAGATCATCATCGGCGGCTCGACCGTCGATCCGCTGCCGTGGCTGCGCCAGTGGGCCAACACCCACTACCCGGAGGAGCAGGTTGCGGCCGATGTGACCGAGGACGAGGACGCCGGATCGTCCTCCGAGGGGGACTGACGCCGGTTCGTGTGGGACCGCGCGAGATGGTATTCTCTTCTGGTTGCCTTTCACCGGGCAGCACGCCCCGATAGCTCAGTGGCAGAGCACTTCCATGGTAAGGAAGGGGTCGTCAGTTCAATCCTGACTCGGGGCTCGCAGCATCCACGGATGCAGTGCGCGGCGGAGTAGCTCAGTTGGTGAGAGCGCACGACTCATAATCGTGAGGTCGCGGGTTCGAGTCCCGCCTCCGCTACCGTGTGCGAATGCCCCGGAACCTCGGTTCCGGGGCATTCCTCGTTTTGCGTCAGGCGTAGTCGTAGAAGCCCTTGCCGACGCCGCGACCGAGGCGGCCGGTGTCGATGTAGTCCTTCTTGATCCGCTCGGCGAACTCCCGCTGGATCGGGTCCGCGCTGTCCTTGTTCAGGTTGTACGGCGTCACCATGCCGACGACGTCGAAGATCTGGAACGGGCCCAGGGGAGCGCCCGTGGCCTTGCGCCAGGTGAGGTCGATCGTCTCGATGTCGGCGACGCCCTTCACCCACAGCGCCGCGGCGGCACTGAGCAGCGGCACGAGGAGCGAGTTCAGCACGTAGCCCGGCTGCTCCTTCTTGACCCGGATCGCCACCATGCCAATCTCCTCGGCGAACCCCGCGACCTGCTCGAACACCGCCGGATCGGTCTGGGCCTGCGCCATGACCTCGCCGGTGTTGTTCCTCCACACCTCGTTGGCGAAGTGCAGCGCGAGGAACTTGGAGGGGCGATCGGTGGCGTCCACGATGTCGCTCGGCAGCAGCGTCGACGAGTTGGTGCAGAAGATCGTCTTCTCCGGCGCGACCGCCGAGACCTTCGCCCACGTGTCGCGCTTGATGTCGAGGCGCTCGGGCACGGCCTCGATCACGATGTCCGCATCCGACAGCGCGTCGGCGAGGTCGCTGGTCGCGCGGATCCGCGCGACGGCGGCGTCGAGCTTCTCCGGCGTCGCGTCCGGCAAGTCGCGCAGGTACAGCGGCTTCAGGTACTCCCAGCGCTCGGGCAGCTTGGCGAGGATCTCGTCGCTGATGTCGTATGCGACGACGGTCTTGCCCGAGTACGCGGCCTGGAAGATGATCTGCGATCCCAGCACACCCGTGCCGAGAACGGTGAGGTTCTGCATGACTCCTTCTTTCTGGACAGTCCCTCACCATTCTCCTCCCGCACCGACGGCCCAGGATCGATCGGATAACGTTATCCGGTTGCGACGGCCCTGGAGAGCAACAAGGTGCGCAGCCCGACCCCCGGAGGAGCATGTCGTCGTCCACGCCCGTAGCCGGCGATCGCCGCAGCGCGAAGGCGCCTCGCCGGCGGGAGCTCTGGCGTGCCTCCGTCTTCGCGACGGCGACGGTCCTGGGCGCGATGCTCGTTGCGCTGGTCGCGATGCTGCGGCTGGTGCTGGGCACCGACTCGCCGGTCGAAACGGGCGTGGACGTGGCGACGGTCGGCGTCTGCCTCGCGGCCACGGTCTGGGCGTTGGCGCGCGGTGAGCGACTGCTCGGCGTGGAGGGGGCGTTCATCGGGCTGCTCCTGGCCGCGGGAATCGCGACATCGACGCTCGTCACGCGCGACCCGGGCGCGATGCTGGGCGGTTTCGTGCTCATGCCGCTCCTGCTCGCCTACCTCGCGTGGGCATTGCCCCGCGTGGCGACCACCATCGCCGGGGCCGCCGCGCTCGTGGGGGTGGCCGCTGCCGCCCTCGCGAACGAGGGCCTCGGCGACGTCGTGCGCACGTTCGCGGGACCGCTCCTGCTCGGCATCGCCGTGTGCCTGTACACGCTCCAGGTCACCGCCGGCTTGTCGGAGCAGCTGGCTGCGGCTCTGCTCACCGACCCGCTCACGGGAGCGCTGAACCGACGCGGGCTCGGCGACCACCTGGACCGTTCGGCGCGCCTGGGCGTCGTGGAGCACGCGATCATCGTCGACCTCGACCGGCTCAAGACGCTCAACGACACCGAAGGCCATGCCGCCGGGGATCGGCTGCTGGTCGAGTGCGTCGCGCGCTGGCGCGAGGCAATCGGCGGTCGCGACGCGATCGCGCGGATCGGCGGCGACGAGTTCGCGATCATCGTGCGGAGCGAGTCGATCGGCGAGGCCCGGCAGCTCCTCGAGCGGGTCCGGGCCGTATCGCCCTCGTCGTTCAGCGCCGGCGTCGTCCCCATCGGCGAGTCAATCGACTCCAGCGACCTGTTCGACAGCGCCGATGCCGAGCTCTACGAGGACAAGGGGCGCCGGCCCGATCGCCGCGCGACACCGATGACGGCCGGCGCCGGTGCCGTTGCTCCGCGACGGCACACGCACTTCACGGTCGCGGCCACGGCGGCGGCGATGCTGGCCGCGCTGCACGGGCTGCTCTCGCTCCCGGTGGTGGCGTCGACTCCCGAGTTCGTCGCCGCGATCGGATACTCCCTGCTCGGGTGCGTCGGCGCGGTGGTGCTCGGAGTGCTGGGGCGGCGCGCGCCCCGCTGGATCGTGATGTGCGGGGTCGTCGTGCTGGCCGCGATCACGTGCGCGCACCTGATCGTCTCGCTCGGCCCGGCGCCGTTGCTGTCGGGACTGTTCGGCCTCGTGCCGATCGCGCTCCTCGTGGGTGGCTTCAGTCGCCGCCGGGTGGCGCGCCCCCTTCTCGGCGCGTACACGGTCGCGATCCTCATCGGGATCATCGTGGGTCTGCCGCGGACGTTCCTGGGCCTCGGCCCGGCACCGTTCCTCGTCGCCGTGATCGTCGCGTGGTTCCTCATGGAGATGGTGCTGCAGGTGCGGCGCGGCCTGGAGGCGCTCGCGTCGGAGGATCCGCTCACCGGCGCCGTCAACCGCCTCGGGCTCGACACGGCGCTGCGGCAGGAGATCCGACGGGCCGGCCGCCGTGGGGGAGCGCTCGCGCTTGTGCTCATCGACTTCGACCGCTTCAAGCAGCTCAACGACCGCCTCGGGCACGCGCGCGGCGACGCCGTGCTCCGCAGCGCCGTCGACGCGTGGCGCGGCGGCCTGCGCGAGGGAGACGTGCTGGCCCGACTCGGCGGCGACGAGTTCGCGATCCTGCTGCCCGGCGCCGACGAGTCGGCGGCGCGATCGATCATGACGCGGCTCGAGGCCGCGTCGGATGCGGAGTGGTCCTGGGGCGTGGCCGAGCTGCGCGCGGGCGATCAGGGGGCTGACCTGATCGAGCGCGCCGACCGATCCCTGTACGCGGCCAAGCGCGCGCGCTGATCGCCGCGCGTTCGATTACGCGACGTCGCGGACGGTCACTCCGCGTCCGCGATGAGCTCGCGCAGCGCGTCCTCGTCGAGGGCGAGCCAGGGCGAGGTGCCGGGGTCGTTGAAGGCCTCCTCGGGGGCGTCGCCGAGCGTCCACCAGCGCGCCTCGAAGACGGCGTCGTTGCGCATCACGAGGTCGCCGGCCTCATAGGCGGTCTCGGGGTCCCACTGCGGGGCGAGGTCATCGGGCACCTCGATGGTCGGCGCCGGGGTCTCGCCGGGCAGCACGGGGCCGACGAGGGTCCAGGGCGTCTCCCACTCCTGCAGCACCGGGTCGTCGGGCACGTCGCCGCTCGTCCACCACTTCGCCTCGTAGACGCTGCCGTGCCACACCACCTTGGTGCCGGCCAGGTACGCGGCGGTCTCGGACCACACGGGGTAGGGGCTCGTCTCCGGGTCGTCGGTCACCACGGCCTTGGGCTGCTCGGCCACCGTCTCGGCGCCGGCGGAGTCCTTCGGGCTGCCGGCGAAGCCCTTGCCCAGCAGCGCCGCGAACTCGCCCTCCTCCTGCTCGACGCCCGAGCAGGCGTCCGACACGGTCGTGAGGTCGGCGTAGTTGGCGCTGCACGCGCGATCGCGGTTCAGCGACCACATCGACATCCGGCCCAGGCCGCGCTCGCGCGCGAACGCGTTCAGCGGGCCGGCATCGCCGACCTCGAACACGTCGGCCACGACGTCGTTCTGGCCCACCATCGGCGTCGCGCCGATCTTGCGCCACAGCGACGTCGGCCCGAGCGGCAGACCCGCGTCGGTGTAGAGGGCGTCGAGCTGGCGGTGCAGCGATTCGAGCGAGGCCTGAGAGGCCTCGGCCATCGATCCGCCCGCGGCGAAGTTCATGGTCATGGCGTTGACCCCGGCGAGGTCGACGCCCGCGTCGAGGAAGGCGGCGACGGCCGCGGTGCCCTGCGGGGTGAGCCCCGACGTGTCGACGGGCAGCGTGAGCCACACGGCCAGCTCCTCGTCGGCGTCGCGCCGCTCCTGCTGCAGCGCGGCGATCGCCTCGGCCCGGCGCGCCATCGCCGCCGTGTCGGTGAGCGCGTCGCCCTCCAGATCGAGATCGATCGTCGTGAGGTGGTAGCGATCGAGCACGACGTCGTACGCGTCACGCAGATCGTCGACGCTCTCGCACGCGTCGCCGAGCTCGGCGTTGAGCAGCCCGCCGAACGAGACCACCACGTCGCGCTCCTGGCTGCGCACCCGCTGGATGCGGCGATCGAGATCGAGTGCCGCGGCCGCCTCGTCGAGCGTGTAGGCGGCGCCCCAGGTCGGCTGGCAGCGGTCAGGCGCGGCCGCCACCACGAAGGCCAGCACCACGTCGTCCTGCGCATCGTCGGCGGGCGCCGCCTCGAAGGCGTAGGTGGGGGTGGCGGTCACGTCGACGTAGCCGGCGAACCAGGGGTCGCCCGATGCCTCGGCCTGGGCCTCATCGCGGGCCGAGGACCACGTGAACCAGCCGTACCCCGCGAGGACGGCGCAGACGATCAGGAGCGCGGAGAAGCGCACCCAGGAGAAGCGGCGTCCAGCAAAGCGTTCGGACACGGAAGAGGGCCCCTTGCGATTCGGGATGGAGGGACGTGCGCATTTTATGCTACAGAATAGGTTGATACGGTCACCCGAAGGCCGTGGGGGATGGAATCACCGCCGTGAGTTCAGATCTGACTCGGCGCGCCGCCAACGCGCGCCCGCGCGCCGAGAAACCGCAACCGAGCCCGGAGCAGGGCCGCCGCCGGCAGTGGGGCGCCGAGCGCGCCTCGGCACCGCTGTCGATCATGCATCCGATCCCCAGCGCGCACGCCCTCGCGCTCGGGCGCCTCGCGATCGTCGTGACGATCGTCTGCTGGGCGATCTACGTCGTCACCACGGTGCTGCGCGAGCTCGTGGAGAACAACGACTTCGATCTGCGCCTCACCCTCGAGCTCGTCTCGTACCTGCTCGTCGTCACCTTCCTCACCTTCTCGGCGCTGATGTACCTCATGGCGCGGCAGGGCGCGCTGTACCGCTTCCGCGATCACCGCCGCGTGCCGCGGGCCGAGCTCGACCGCCACTTCGACGGCGGCTACGACCGGCTCATCACCGTGCTCGTCCCCTCGTACATCGAGGAGCCCTCGGTGGTGCGCCAGACGCTCTGGTCGGCAGCGCTGCAGGAGTTCCCGAACCTGCGGATCGTCCTGCTGATCGACGACCCGCCGCACCCGACGGATCCCGAGCGCATCGCCTCGCTCGAGGCCAGCCGCGCCCTTCCCGGCGAGATCGAGGCGGCGCTGCGCGAGCCGCGCGAGCGCTTCGTCGAGGCGGCCGAGCGCTGCAACGCGCGCCACGAGGCGGGCGAGCCGGTGACCCAGAGCGATGTGGCCGAGCTCGCCGACCACTACCGCTGGGCGGCGGAGTGGCTCGAGGGCATGGCGGCCGCCGAGCCGGCGCTCGACCACACCGACGACTTCTTCATCGAGCGCGTGCTGGGAGGCCTCGCCAGCGACCTGCGCCTGACCGAGCTGGCGCTGCGCGGCGCCGTGGACCAGGGCGGGGCCCCGGAGTCCGATCGCATGCGCCAGCTGCACAACCGGCTCGTGTGGATCTTCTCGGCCGAGCTGACCTCGTTCGAGCGCAAGGGCTACCGCTCGCTCTCGCACGAGGCCAACAAGGCGATGAACATCAACGCCTACATCTCGCTCATCGGCAAGGACTGGACGATCGAGCAGACCGCCGACGGCGCCGTGCTGCGCGAGGCGGCTCCCGGTGAGCAGGTCGATCTGTCGGTGCCCGAGAGCGAGTACCTGCTCACGCTCGACGCCGACTCGATGCTGCTGCGCGACTACTGCGTGCGGCTCGTGGAGTACCTCGAGCAGCCCGGTCACGAGCGCGTGGCGGTCACGCAGACGCCGTACTCCTCGTTCCGGGGCGCCCCGACCCGCATCGAGCGGATCGCCGGCGCCAGCACCGACCTGCAGCACATCCAGCACCAGGGCATGAGCTACTACGGCGCGACGTTCTGGGTGGGCGCCAACGCGATCATCCGCACCCGTGCCCTGCAGGACATCGCCACGACGGAGGAGGTCGGGGGCTTCCCGATCACCACCTACATCCAGGACCGCACGGTGATCGAGGACACGGAGTCGTCGATCGACATCGGGGCGCACAACTGGACGCTGCTGAACTACCCCGAGCGGCTCAGCTACTCGGCCACGCCGCCCGACTTCGGATCGCTCATCGTGCAGCGCCGCCGCTGGGCCAACGGCGGTCTGCTCATCTTCCCCAAGCTGCTCGAGCAGATCTCGGAGCGGCGCCGCGTGCGCGAGCGCGTGCTGCTGCGCGAGGTGCTGCTGCGCACCAACTACATGACGTCGATCGCGTGGTCGAGCTTCGGGCTGCTGTTCCTGCTGGCCTACCCGTACGACTCGCGGCTGCTGAGCGCGTGGGTGTTCCTCGCGGCCGTGCCGTACTTCTGGTGCATGGGCGCCGACCTGCGCGCGTCGGGGCACCGGTTCACCGACATCTTCCGCATCTACGGTTTCAACCTCGTGCTGCTGGCGGTGAACCTGGCCGGCGTGCTCAAGTCGGTGCAGCAGGCCATGACGGGCGAGAAGATCCCCTTCGCCCGCACGCCCAAGGTGCGCGACCGCACGGCGGCGCCCGCGATCTACGTGCTCGTGCCGTGGCTGATCGTCGGCTTCTCGGCCTTCACGTTCTGGCGCGACATCCAGGCCGAGAACTGGGGCAACGCCGCGTTCGCACTGTTCAACGCCACCCTGTGCCTGTGGGCGATCGTCACCTACATCGGCGTGTGGAACTCGATCGTCGACTTCGTGCTCGGCGTGATCGACTGGCTGTTCGTGCCGCCGCGCGCGCCCAAGCGCCCGAAGAACGTCACGTACCCGGCGGGACCGGTCAACTGGGAGGCGATCCTGTACCACGGCGATCGCCGCCTGGGCCCGACCCGCCGCGCCGAGAAGCTCGAGCGCCGCCGGCGCGCCGGCCGCCGATGATCGCGGCGGCCCCGCGATCAGGCCGGATAGGGCGCGGGGGCGCCGAAGAGGTAGCCCTGCGCGTAGTCGATGCCCGCGTCGATTGTGAAGCGGCGGTGCTGCTCGGTCTCCACGCCCTCGGCGAGCGTGCGCGCGCCCACGCGCCGGGCGGCCTCGAGGAACGCGTACAGCCGATCGCACTCGGGCACGGTGCGGCCCGCGGCGTGATCGGCGGCGGCGCTCCACAGCACGCTCTTGTCGATCTTGACGATGTCGGGGCGCAGCTCGAGGATGCGCTCGACGCTCGCCTCGTGCGTGCCGGCGTCGTCGATGAGCAGCATCGCGTCCAGATCGTCGACCCGCTCGCGCACGCGGCTGTCGACCTGCAGGATGGACGTCTCGAGCAGCTCGATGCCCCAGCGTCGGCCGCGGGGCAGCAGCTCCCGCAGCTCGGGCGCGGCGATCGACGTGGCCGAGAGGTTGATGGTCACCGAGTACCGCGCGGGGATCGCCGCGGCGGCGGCGACGGCGCTGCGCAGCAGGGCGAGCTCCAGCTCCACGCGACGGCGCCCGGCGGCGGCCAGGTGCTCGGTGGGGCGGCGCCGGTCGGCGAAGCGCGCCAGGGCCTCGTAGCCGACGATCGAGCCGCTGCCGACGGACACGAGCGGCTGGAAGACGACCCGGTGCGATGGCACGGCTTTCGCACGCGCACGATCTCGCTTGCCGATCACGCTGATCCGTTCTTCCGGGCCCCCGCGCGCGACGTTACCAGCGCGGTTCGCGCGTTCCCGCCTCGCGGAGGAAACTTCGAACCGCCGCGCGTGTCGGCAGGGTGATATTTGCCCATTTCTGCCCGGGCAGAGTGGCGTCTGCTCAGCCGCGTTCGATAGTGTCGGGCCGCGCTCACGCGCGCGCCCGGGCCCGTCGGGAGCGCGCGGATTCCCGGTGAGCCGGCCGGGGCGCATCGACCCCTGGTGAAGGACATGTCCCGCTCGACCGATCGCCTGCTGAGCCCCGTGGGGGACCGGCTCCGCCACGCCCTGCGTCGGCAGTCGGTCTTCTCGGGGACGACGGCGCTCGGGTGCGCGTATTTCGCCGCGCTCGCCGGCGCGCATCTGCTCTCGCATGCGCACACGCCGGCGCAGGCGGCGCCCGAGATGACGGTCCTGCTCTTCTCGCTCGTCGCGATGCTCGTGGCGCTGATCGCCGGCCGTCGCCTGCCGCGGTGGGTGGGGATCCTCACCGTCGTGCTGCTCTCGGCCGCGTTCGCCGTCGTGGTCTCGAGCGCCCCCGAGGCCGGCACGGTGCTCGGGGTGCTGTTCCTCGTGCCGCTGCTGATGGTCTACCTCGGCTGGTCGTACCAACCCTGGCCGGCCCGCGGCGTCGGGGCCGTCGTGCTCGGGCTGTGGGGTGTGGCGATCGTGAACAACCCGCACTTCGCGGAGCGGGCGCTGAGCGATCCCTGGCCGCTGCTCTATGGCGGGCTCGTGTGCATGCTCGTGCTCGAGATCTCGCTCGCCCTCGGCGAGGACCTGGCCCGGGCCGTGCGCACCGATCCCCTCACCGGCGCGCTGAACCGCCGCGGCCTGCGCCGCCACATGCGCGAGGCCCGGCAGCGCGGCGGGCAGTACTGGCTGGTCGTGGCCGACATCGACGGGCTCAAGCCGCTCAACGATCGCCACGGTCACGCGGCCGGCGACGCGCTGCTGCGGGCGACCGTCGAGTCGTGGCGCGTCGTGCTCGCCGACGAGGGCGTCGTGGCGCGCTGGGGCGGCGACGAGTTCGTCATCATGTTCCGCGCCGAGGGCGAAGCCGCCGCGCGCCGGGTGAGCGAGTCGCTGCGCAAGGCCGCGCCGCAGCCGTACAGCGCCGGGCTCGTGCGCGTGCAGGACGGCGTGGGGGTCGACTTCCTCGTGCGCCTCGCCGACGAGGAGCTCTACCGCGAGAAGCGCGAGCGGCGCGGCACGGGGGTGCCGACGGAGCCCACGCCCGTGCCCGCGCCCGACGCCACGCGCGCGCGGCCGTGGTCGGCGCTCGTGTCCTGCGCGGCCGCCCTGCTCTACGTCGTCACGGCCGTCGTCGGACTGCTCGCCGCGACGGACTTCTGGGAGATCGTGACCGAGGTCGCCGCGATCCTCGTCGGGCTCGTGGCGATCGTCGTGGCCGCGCGCCTGGGCGATCGCTACCCGCACGGGGGCGTGCTCGCGTGGGTGGGGCTCATGGCGGTGGTGCTCATGGCGCGCGCGGTGGCTCGGGACGACGCGGGCGGCGTCATTGAGATGCTGTTCTGCCTGCAGCTGTTCGCCGTGATCGCCGGCTGGTTCTACCGCGGTCGGGTGGGACGCGCGTTCCTGCTCGGCCTCTACGTCGTGCTCGTGGGCGCGCTGCCGCTCATCTCGTCCCAGACGCTGGGCCGGCTCGGTCCCATCCCGATCGTCGTCGCGCTGGCGACGGCCTGGCTGCTGCTCGAGGTCGTTCGCGGCGTGCGCGTGGGGGAGCGGCGCCTGGCCGCGACCGACCCGCTGACGGGCGTGCTGAACCGGTACGGATTCGACGAGGCGCTCGCGGCGGCCATCGAGACCGCGCGCCGACGGGGCCGCCCGCTGTCGGTCGTGACGATCGACTTCGACCGCTTCAAGGAGCTCAACGACAAGCAGGGGCACGACGCCGGCGACCGCGTGCTGCGCGGTGCCGTGCAAGCGTGGCGCCACCTGCTGCGCACCGACGACGTGATCGGACGCCTCGGCGGCGACGAGTTCGTCGTCGTCCTGCCCGGTGCGCGCGCCGCCGAGGCGGAATCGACGATCGCGCGCGTGCACGCCGAGTCCGACGGCGGCTGGTCGTGGGGCGTGGCCGAGCTGCGCGACGACGACGAGATCACCGACCTCATCGACCGCGCCGACCAGGCGCTGTACGCGGCCAAGCGCGCCCGCTGACCCCGCGGCGGTCGCCCGCTCGGCGGTCGCGCCCTGACCAGCTCGGGCCGCAGCCCGCAGCAACCTGCCCGGGTGAACGATCGGCGTCACGCGGTCGGATAGCGTGGAGCGGTCCCCTCACTGACTGGAGTCCGATGAACGCCGTCGCGCGCGCCCCGAAGAGCTACCTGATGTTCGTGGCGATCGGACTCGTCTCCGGCTTCCTCTCCGGGCTGTTCGGCGTCGGCGGCGGCACCGTGATCGTGCCGCTGCTCGTGCTGCTGGCGGCGTTCGGGCAGAAGCTCGCCTCCGGCACGTCCGGCGCCTCGATCATCGTCACCGCGGCGGTCGGCGTCATCTCCTATGCCGTGAACGGGCACGTCGACTGGCTCGCCGCGATCCTGCTCGCCGCCGGCGGCGTGATCGGCGCCCCGCTCGGCGCGCAGCTGCTGCACCGGCTCAGCGAGGCGTTCCTGCGGTGGCTGTTCGTCGGCTTCCTCGTCGTCGTGATGATCAGCCTGTTCTTCATCATCCCGGACCGTGGCGTCGGGGTGCCCATGAACGTCTGGATCGCCATCGCGCTCGTCGCGGTCGGCGTCGTCACCGGCATCCTGTCGGGACTGATCGGCGTGGGCGGCGGGATCATCGTCGTGCCCGTCCTCATCCTCCTGTTCGGATCGAGCGACCTCGTCGCCAAGGGCACCTCGCTGCTCATGATGATCCCCACCACCATGTCGGGCGCGTGGCGCAACTGGAAGAACAACAACATCGACTGGGCCGCGGCCGGCTCCATCGCGATCGCCACCTGCCTCACCACGCCGCTCGGCGCGATCGTCGCCGGCGTCATCGACCCCCAGGTCGCGAACTGGCTGTTCATCGCGTTCCTCGTCGTGATCACCGCGCAGATGGCGCAGAAGGCCATCAGCGCCAGCCGCAAGGGCAGGTGACCGACCGGGTGCTGCGGTCCGCGGCTGCGCCGCTCTGTTCGCGAACCGACGCGGTTGACCCCCTCGGTTGCGGAACGGAGGCGCGCAGCGCCGCAGCGGAAGCGACCGCCGCGAGTCCCGGAGGGGCGCGCCGCGTAGGATCGAACGGTGGCCGTGAATCCTGATCTGGTCGGCCGGGAGTTCCCGCCGACACCGCCGTACCTCGTGGGGCGCGAGAAGGTGCGGGAGTTCGCCCGCGCCGTGCTCGCCGCCTCCCCGCAGCACCACGACGTCGCCGCCGCGCAGGCGCTCGGCTATGCCGACGTCGTCGCCCCGCCGACGTTCGCGATGGTCATCCAGGACCTCACGCTGCAGCAGCTGCTCGGCGACGAGACGGCCGGCATCGTGCTGGAGCGCACCGTGCACGCCGAGCAGCGGTTCCGCTACACGCGGCCGATCGTCGCCGGCGACGAGCTGACCGCCACGCTGCGGGTGACGCAGGTGCGGGCCATGGGCGGCGCGTCGATGGTAACCAGCGAGTCCGACATCGTCGACGCCGACGGCGCGCACGTGGTGACCACCACCTCGATCCTCGTCGTGGGAGGGGCCGAATGAATATCGGAGACGTGATCGCCGAGCGCAGCGTGCACGTCACGCGCGAGTCGCTCGTGCGCTACGCCGGCGCCTCGGGCGACTTCAACCCGATCCACTACCGCGACGACGTCGCGCAGCGCGTGGGACTGCCCGGCGTGCTCGCCCACGGCATGCTCACGATGGGCATCGCCGGTTCCGTCGTGGCCGACGCCCTCGGCGACGCGGGGCGGATCGTCGAGTACGGCGTGAAGTTCACCAAGCCCGTGGTCGTCGACCCCGAGACGGGCGCCGATGTGACCGTGCGGGCCGTGGTCGGAGCGATCGACGACGGCACGGCGCGCATCGACCTCACCGTCGCGCACGGCGAGACCAAGGTGCTCGGCAAGGCGCAGCTGCGGGTGCGGGTGTGACGGTCCCGATCCCGCTGGCGCAGCTGACCACGCTGCAGGTCGGCGCGGCGCCCGCGCGCATGCGCGAGGCCCGCACGCGCGACGAGCTCGTGACCGCCCTGCGCGAGGTGTGGGCCGACGGCGACGACTGGTTCGTGCTGGGCGGCGGATCCAACCTCCTCGTCGGCGACGAGCCGTTCGACGGCACGGTCATCCGCATCCTCACCACCGGGTTCGAGGAGATGCCCGCCCCGCGCGACGGCGTCGTGCGCCTGCGCGTGGAGGCGGGGCAGAACTGGGACGAGCTCGTCGCCTGGAGCGTCGCGAACGGACTGCGCGGCATCGAGGCGATGTCGGGCATCCCGGGAACGGCCGGCGCGGCGCCGATCCAGAACGTCGGCGCCTACGGCCAGGAGATCGTGCAGACCCTCGTCGAGGTGGAGCTGATCGACGAGGCCACCGGCGAGGTCTCGGTCGTGCCCGCGTCCGAGCTGGGTCTCGGCCCCCGCACCTCCGACCTCAAACGGCACTACGGCGAGGACCCCGCCCGCTCGGCCGTGATCCTCTCGCTCACGATCGAGCTCGAGCGGGTCGGCACCGCGCCGCGGCCGATCACCGACGCCCGCATCGCGAAGGCGGTCGGCCTGGAGGTGGGCGCCGAGGCCACGCTGGCCTCGATCCGCGATCGCGTGCTCGCGATCCGCGCGTCCAAGGGCATGGTGCTCGACCCCGCCGACGACGACACCCGCAGCGCCGGGTCGTTCTTCAACAACCCCATCATCTCCGAGCGCGACCCCCGCTCGCTGCCGGAGGACTGCCCACGCTGGCCCACCGAGCCCGAGATCGACGCGGTGCAGGTGATCCCGCTCGACCGGTTCGACGGCTGGATCCCCGCGCCGGTCCCGCATCACCCGCCCGTGAAGGTCAGCGCCGCGTGGCTGATCGAGCACTCGGGGCTGCGCAAGGGGTTCCGGCTCGGCCGCTCGCGCGCGAGCCTGTCGACCAAGCACACGCTCGCGATCACCAACCGCGGGGGAGCGAGCGCCGCCGAGGTCGCCGAGCTCGCCCGCTTCGTGCAGATGCGGGTGGCGCAGGAGTTCGGCATCGAGCTGCGCCCCGAGCCGGTGTTCGTGGGCGTGGAGCTGTAGCCGATGGCCCGCATCTCGCGCACGCAGCAGACCTTCGACCGCCTGCTCGATGCGATCATCGCCGGCGACCTCGTGGCGGGGGAGCCGCTGCCCCCGGAGGGCGATCTCGCCGCGCAGTACGACGTGTCGCGGCTCACCGTGCGCGAGGCCGTCAAGTTGCTGCAGGCGCAGGGCGTGATCGTGCCCGTGCCCGGCAGCCGCCACCGCATCGCCCCGAACGAGGAGTGGACCGGCCTCGAGGCCGTCGTGCGGGGCGCCCGCCGCTCCCGCAACCGCGAGCGGGCGGCGCTGGAGCTGCTCGAGATGCGCATGATGATCGAGACGGGCGCCGCCGAGCTGGCCGCCACGCGGCGCACCGATGCGGATCTGGCCGAGCTCGGCCGGCTGCTCGGGGTCATGCGCGACGCGCACGCCGAGAGCGACGTCGCCCGGTTCGTGGAGGCCGATCTCGCCTTCCACGACGTGATCTTCCGCGCCGCCGACAACCGCATCCTGTTGGCCTCGATGCGCCCGCTCACCACGATGCTGCAGGAGACGCGCACCGAGACGAGCGCGGTCCCCAGCATCCGCGAGCACGCGCTCGCCGAGCACGCCGCCATCCTCGAGGCGCTGCGCGGCGGCACCACGGCGGCCGCGCGCCAGGCCATGCGCAGCCACATGCGCCAGACCCGCGACGACCTCCAGCACTACGTCCTGGGCTGACCCCCGGGTCCGTCGGGTCGCGGCGGTTGCCTCGGGCGCGGCCGTTCGGTTGTGGGACGGGCGGCCGACGGTGTCGGATCGATCGCCCGACGTGCGCGCCGGGCGACGGTGTCGGACCGATCGATCCGGAGGTGCGCCCGCGTCGGATCGACCGACGGTCGGGTGCGCGGGCGTCGGATCGATCGATCCCGGGGCGGGTGACACGCCGTGAGGGCGGGGTGCTGGGCCCGAATCTCCGACGCCCGCGCGGCCGTCGCCCGAAACCTCCGACGCCGGCGCGGTCGTTGCCCGGAGCCTCCGACGCAGGCGCACGGGCATCCCGACGTCGGCCCCGGCCCGCGCACCGGCGCATGCCGTCCCTGGTGCGCCGGTGTCGGATCGGCCGTCGGGTGGGTGCGCGGGCGTCGGATCGATCGATCCCAGGGGCGGGCGACACGCCGTGTGGGAAGAGGTTCTGGTCCGGATCTCCGACGCCCGCGCGGCCGTCGCCCGGAACCTCCGACGCCGACGCACGGGGATCCCGACGTCGGCCCCCGCCCCGGCGCGCCGGCGCCCGGTGCGCCAGCGTCGGATCGGCCGGCGGTCGGGTGCGCGGGCGTCGGATCGATCGATCCCAGCGCGGGCGACACGCCGTGTGGGAAGGGGTTCCGGCCCGGATCTCCGACGCTGGCGCGGGTGCCGGACCGGCAACTCCGACGCCGGCGCACCCCGAACCCGACGCCGACGCGGCCGCGAACCCGACGCGGCGCCCCGGAACCCCGCGACCTCGCACCGATTCGCGGATCGTTCACCGGGCGTTTATGCTGTCCGTTATCTGATATCGGATTCCTGATCTGCTCGGGGCCGATCGTCCCACCCGAACGAACGAACGAAGGGGTTCACATGCAGGTCAGCGCGCTGCTCGCACCGCTCGCTCCCGCCGTGGAGATCACGGCCGCCGAGGTGCGCGAGGCGCTCGATCCGCGCGTGGTGCTCGTCGTCCTCGACGACGACCCGACCGGCACCCAGTCGGTCGCGGACCTGCCCGTGCTCACGCGCTGGGAGCGCGAGGACCTCGACGCCGCGCTCGCCACGGGCGCGCCCGCGGTGTACGTGCTCACCAACACCCGGGCGCTCGACGAGGTCGACGCCGCGCGGCGCAACCGCGAGGTCGTCGCCGTCGCGCTCGAGGCCGCCCGCGCCGCCGATCGCCGCGTGGTGTTCGTCTCGCGCGGCGACTCGACCCTGCGCGGCCACTTCCCGCTCGAGCCCGACGTCATCGCCGAGGAGGTCGAGCGCGAGGCCGGCGCCGCCCCGCATCTGCGCCTGCTGGTGCCGGCCTTCCCCGACGCGGGGCGCATCACCGTCGAGTCGGTGCACTACTGGGTCGTGGGCGACGAGGCGACGCCCGTGGGCGAGACCCCGTTCGCCCAGGACGCCACCTTCGGCTTCCGCTCGAGCGATCTGCGCGACTGGGTGGCCGAGAAGACCGGGGGAGCGATCGCCCGCGACGACGTGGCCGCGCTCACGATCGACGTCATCCGGCGCGGCCCCGATGCCGTGGCGGAGTTCCTCGGCGCGCTGCCGGCGGGCACTACCGTGGCGGTCGACGTGGTCGACGAGAGCGACATGCGGGTCGTCGCCCTCGCCCTGCATCGCCTCACCGACATCGACGTGCTGCTGCGTGTGGGACCGCCGTACGTGCGCGCGCACATCGGCCAGGAGATCGCCGAGCCGGTCCGCGCCGAGCAGATCCCGTTCCGCTACGAGCGCGGCGGCCTGATCGTCGTGGGCAGCCACGTGCCGCTCACCACCGCCCAGCTGCAGGAGCTGCGCCGCCAGCGCCCCGACACCACCACGGTCGAGCTCGACGTGCGCCGGCTGATCGACGAGCGCCGCGAGGCGCACCTCGACGAGCGCGCCCGGGCCGTCGCCGCGGCGCTGGAGGAGGGCGAGGTGATCGTGCACACCACGCGCGAGCTCGTCACCGGGCGCGACGGCGACGAGAGCCTCGCGATCGCCCGCCTCGTCTCCAGCGGCGTCGTGGAGCTGGTCCGCCGAGTGCTCGCGATCGCCCCGCCGCGGTTCGTGATCGCCAAGGGCGGCATCACCTCGAGCGACGTCGCCAGCGAGGCGCTCGAGATCCGCCGTGCCACCGTGCTCGGCCCGATGCTGCCCGGCATCGTCTCGCTCTGGCAGCCGCAGGCCGGCCCCGCCGAGGGCATCCCGTACATCGTCTTCGCCGGCAACGTCGGCGACACCGACTCCCTCGCCCGCGTCGTCTCGACGCTGGCCGACCGCTGATCCGGAAGGACCCCCAGATGACCACCACCGTCGCCGTCATCGGCCTGGGCGCCATGGGCCTGCCCATGGCCACCCGCCTCGCACAGAAGTTCGACGTGCGCGGGTTCGACATCGCCGCCGAGCGCCTCTCGCTCGCGGCCGAGCAGGGCGTCACGGCCGCCGCCTCGGGCGCCGAGGCCGTGGCCGGCGCCGACGCCGTGCTCGTGGCCGTGCGCACGCCGCAGCAGCTGACCGATCTGCTCTTCGGCGAGAACGGCCTCGCCGCGCACCTGCAGCCGGGCGCCGTCGTCCTGCTCACCTCGACGGTGGGCACGAGCGGCATCGCCGAGACCGCCGCGCGCCTCGCCGAGCACGACGTGCAGCTCGTGGACGCCCCGCTCTCGGGCGGCCCGGCCCGCGCCGGCGAGGGCGATCTGCTCATCGTGGTCGGCGCCGAGCCCACCGCGCTCGAGAAGGCCCGCCCCGTGCTCGAGCAGCTTGCCTCGACGCTGAGCATCGTGGGCGACAAGCCCGGCGACGGCCAGGCCCTCAAGACCGTGAACCAGCTCCTGTGCGGCGTGCACATCGCCGCCGCGGCCGAGGCGCTCGCCCTCGCCGACGCGCTCGGCCTGGACCGCGCCAAGACGCTCGAGGCCCTCACGGCCGGCGCGGCGAACTCCTTCATGCTCGGCAACCGCGGCCCCCGCGCGCTGCAGGCCTACGACGAGGGCGGCGCCGAGGTGCTCAGCCGCCTGGACATCTTCGTCAAGGACCTCGGTATCGTCGGCGACGCCGCCCGTGCCCACCACCTCTCCACGCCCGTGGCCGCGGCCGCCGAGCAGCTGTTCCTGCTCGGCGAGGCGCAGGGCCTGGGCGCCCTCGACGACTCGGCCGTGATCCGCGTCGTCGCCCCCGAACTCCGCTCCGCCTGAGACCCCACCCATCCCCCTTCACACGAAAGCGAACCAATGACGTATCCGCTTTGGGCGCTCATCCTGATCGGCCTCGCCGGCATCGGGCTGCTGCTCCTGCTCATCATCCGCTTCAAGATGCAGGCGTTCTACGCGCTCATCCTCACCTCGATCGTCGTCGGTCTCGTGGCGGGGCTGCCGCTGACGACGATCCCCGCGACCGACACCGATCCGGAGCAGCTGGGCGTCATCCAGGCGATCATCGCCGGCGTCGGCGGAACGCTCGGATCGGTCGCCGTGCTCGTGGCGCTCGGCTCGATGCTCGGCAAGATCATCGAGCTCTCGGGCGGCGCCGAGGCCCTCTCGGGCACGTTCTCGCGCCTGCTCGGGCCCAAGCGCGTGGGTATGGCCCTCGTCATCGCCGCCGGCATCCTGGCGATCCCGGTGTTCTTCGACGCCGGCTTCATCATCCTCGTGCCGATCATCTTCGCGTTCTCGAAGGTCGCGGGCCTGGTCCCGATCACGTTCGGCCTCCCGGTCGCCGGCATCATGCTGGCCGTGCACGTGGCCGTGCCGCCGCACCCCGGCATCGTGGGCGGCGCGACGATCCTCGGCGCCGATGTGGGCTGGATCACGATCATCGCGCTGCTCATCTCGATCCCGATCGCGGTGCTGTCGTACCTCGTCGCCAAGCGGATCAACCGCCGCGAGTTCCCCATGCTCGAGGCGACGCGGGAGATGTTCGAGAACTTTGGCACCGAGAAGTCCTCGATCAACGCCGGTCTCAAGGAGGGCGAGAAGGCGCCGGGCACCGGCACGGTGCTGTTCCTGATCCTGCTGCCGCTCGTGCTCATCATGCTCGGCACCGCGGTCGCGCCCGCGTTCCCCGCCGGATCGTTCGCCAACGGCCTCCTGGCGATGATCGGTCAGCCGATCTTCGCGCTCGTGGTCGCCATCGGCGCGGCGATGTTCCTTCTCGGCGCCCGCCGCGGCTGGAGCGCCGCCAAGCTCGGCGAGGTCATGGAGTCGGCCCTGCCCGCCGCCGCGACGATCATCCTCGTCACCGGTGCCGGCGGCGCGTTCGGCCGCATCCTCACCGAGACGGGCATCGGCGGCGCCGTCGCCGAGGCCCTCACGGCGACGGGCATGCCCGTGATCCTCGCGGCGTTCCTCATCTCGCTCATCCTGCGCGCGGCCCAGGGCTCGGCCACGGTCGCGATCTCCACGACCGCCGGCCTGCTGCTGCCCGCGGTCGCCGCCCTCGAGCTCGGCCCCGTCAACACGGCGCTCGTCGCGGTGGCGATCGGCTACGGCGGACTGGGGCTCAGCCACGTCAACGACTCGGGCTTCTGGATCGTGACGCGCTACCTCGGCCTGTCGGTCAAGGACGGCCTGCGCACGTGGACGCCGCTGACGACCATCCTCGGCGTCGCCGGCTTCCTCATCACGGCTGCGCTGTTCATCGTCATCCCCGCCGGGGTCTGACCCGCGACGCCGAAGGCCCGCCCGATCATCGGATCGAGCGGGCCTTCGCCCTGAGTCCGCAAGTCTCTGCGGAGTCCGCGCGTTTGAACGCCCGGACTGAGCAGAGACTTGCGGATTTGCGCTCAGTCCTCTGCGGGATCGGCGTCGTCGGCCGGCAGCTCGGGCACGGCGGAGAGGGGGCCGTCGGGGCGGATCAGCTCGCGCACCTCGGCCATGAAGCTGTTCAGCTGCTGCTGCTGCCAGCGCAGCTGACGCGTGCGGTCCTCGGCGTCGCGCAGCACCGCGGTGGTGTGCGACGTGACCGTCTCGACGATCTTCTGGGCCTTCACGCGCGCCCGCTCGAGCGTCTCGCTCGCGCGCACCTTGGCGTCGGCCTCGATCTGCGCGGCCTGCGCGCGCATGAGGCGCTCGAACTCCTCGGCCTTGGCCGAGATCCGCTGGGCGTGCTCGAGCGACGAGGCGACCTGCTCATTGGCGTCGGCCGTGATGCGCTCGGCGTGGGCCACGGCCTGGTTGTGCAGCACGAGGAACTCCTGCTGCGCGTCGTCCTGGCGCCGCGTGAGCGACTCCTCGAACTCCAGCACCCGCTGGTGGATGTCGCGCACATCGCGCTCGGCGTCGGCCCGCTGCTGGGCGGTCTCGCTCGTGACCATGGCCCGCAGTGCCGCCGCGCCCTTCTCGGCCTCGGTGCGGATGGCGGCGGCCTCGCGCTCGGCCTGTGCCACCTTCTCGGCCGCGTGAGCCGCCTCGCGCTGGATGCGGGCCTCGTGCGCGGTGTACTCCGTCTCCATCTTGAGCCGGATCTGGTCGGCGTCGTGCTGCGCCTGCGCGGTGATGCGCACCACGTCGGCCTCGAGCTCCGCCCGCTGCGCGAGCACGTCGTCGCGGGCCGCCTCGAGCAGGCGCTCGGCCTGCAGCGCGGTGTTCTGGATGAGCGTGTTGGCCTGCTCCTCGGCCACCCGCAGCACGGCCTCGAACTGCTGGCGCGTGGGCGGCTGGTCGCCGTCGGCACCCTCGGCGCTGAACTCCGCCGTCAGGGCCGCGAGCTTCTGCTCGGCGTCGGCGGCACGGGCCTGCGCGGCGGCGAGCTCCTCGGCCAGCTGCGCCGTCTCGGAGCTGCCGGCCTCGGAGGCGGCGCGGGCCTGCGCGGACTCGGCGCGCAGATCGGCCACCTCGGCGCTCAGGCGCTGCAGCTTGGAGGTCAGCTCGGCGAAGGCCGCGTCGACCTCCTCGCGGTCGTACCCGCGGAAGCCGACGGAGAAGGAGGTGTGCTCGGCGTGGTCGGCCGGCAGGAGGTCGTCGAAGTCGTCACGGCGCGCGCCGTCGGTGGACGTGGTGCTCATCGGAGCAGCTCCCTGGAGGGGTCAGGAACGGGGAAGGAGTGACAGCGCAGGCGGCTGGGGGGACGACCGACCCTGCGTGTCCATCGTAGGAGCACGAGGGGTCGCCGAACACCACGGGTCCCCGGACAGGGAGCGGGCGAGACCGGCCTCAGCCGAACAGGCGCTGCAGGCGCTGCACGCCCTCGAGCAGCTGGTCGTCGCCGAGGGCGTACGACAGGCGCAGGTAGCCGCTCGGGCCGAAGGCCTCGCCGGGGACGACGGCGACCTCGGCCTCGTCGAGGATATAGTCGGCCAGCTCGAGCGACGTGTCGATCCGGCGACCGCCCCACTCGCGGCCGAGCAGCCCGGTCACGTCGGGGTAGACGTAGAAGGCGCCCTTCGGCGTGGGCACCGACATCCCGTCGATCTTCGACAGCTCGGCGACCATGAGCGTGCGACGGCGATCGAACGCCTCGCGCATCCGCTCCGCCTCGTCCTGCGGGCCGGTGAGCGCGGCGATCGTGGCCTGCTGGGCGACGTTGTTGACGTTGCTCGTCAGGTGCGACTGCAGGTTCGCGGCGATCTTGATCGCGTCGAGCGGGCCGACCATCCAGCCCACCCGCCAGCCCGTCATCGCGTAGGTCTTGGCGACGCCGTTGACGAGGATCGTCTGGCCGGCCAGCTCCGGCACGGCCTCGACGATCGAGACGGCGCGGACGCCGTCGTAGGTGAGGTTCTGGTAGATCTCGTCGGTCATCACCCAGATCCCGTGGGCGAGGGCCCATTCGCCGATCGCCCGGGTCTCCTCCTCGGTGTAGACCGAGCCGGTCGGGTTGGAGGGCGAGACGAACACGAGCACCGTCGTGCGCTCGGTGCGGGCGGCCTCCAGCTGGTCGACGGTGACCTTGTAGTCCTGATCGGCGCCCGCGAACACCTCGACCGGCACGCCGTCGGCGAGCTGGATCGCCTCGGGGTAGGTGGTCCAGTACGGCGCGGGCAGCAGCACCTCGTCGCCGGGGTTCACGATCGCCTGGAACGCCTGATACACCGCCTGCTTGCCGCCGTTGGTCACGACGATCTGCGCCGGCGAGACCTCCAGGCCCGAGTCGCGCAGGGTCTTGGCCGCGATCGCCTCGCGCAGCGCCGGCAGGCCCGCGGCGGCGGAGTAGCGGAAGTTCGCGGGGTTGCGCAGCGCCTCGGCGGCCGCGTCGACGATGAACGACGGGGTGGGGAAGTCCGGCTCGCCCGCCGCATAGGAGATGACCGGCCGCCCCTCGGCCTTGAGGGCCTTCGCCTTGGCGTCGACCTTCAGGGTCGCCGACTCGGCGATGGCGGAGATCTTGCGGGACAGCGGCGCGCGTTCGGTCACGCGTCCATCGTAGGACCCCACCCGCACCTCGCCTACGGCCCTGCGCCCCGGCGCGTGCGGCCTCGACTCGCTGCGCTCGCTCCGCCCGTCTCCGCTCCGCGGCTGCGCCGCTCCGGTCGACGAGCGGTGGGTGGTGGGTGCCGTGAGGAGTGTGATCGCCGCGGCCACCCCGCGTACGGGCCCCCGCCACTCGGGCTCGTCGACCGAGCGAAGCGAGCGGAGACGGGTCGAGCGCAGGCGCGGCAGCGCCGGGGTCGAGGCCGGCGCCCTACGCCACCGGCCCCGTCGCGCGCAGCGCCGCCCACAGCTCGGCCCGGGCGGCGAACGACGCCAGGTCGCGGCCCAGCAGCTCGGCGGCGCGCGCGACCCGGGCCCGCACGGTGTGGCGGTGCACCCCGAGGGCGCGCGCCGCGTCGTCGTACCGGGCATCGTGGGCGAGCCACGCGCGCAGCGTCGCCGTCAGCTCCGGATGCCCGTCCAGGGGAGCGAGCACGGCGCGCGCCGCGGCGCGGGCGTCATCGCCCAGCGCATCGAGCACCGCGACCTCGGCCTCGCCGAAGACGCGCACCCCCTCCGGTCCGCGCGCGGCCCGCGCCTGATCGATCGCCCGCGGCAGGCGCGCGTAGGGCCCGGGCAGCGACACCCCGACGCCCGTGCCGAAGCGGCGCGCGACCTCGCCGAACACGTCGAGCGCCCCGCGCCCCGCGATGATCGCGATGCCGCCGGCGGGCAGCACGCCGAAGGCGAGCCGGCCCCGCAGCTGCGCGGCCCGCAGCTCCAGGTACGACAGCGCCGCGTCCGAGGCGTCGCGCAGCAGGCCGACCGTGACCGGCTCGGCCGGCAGCCCGCCCCACGGCTCGGCGACGTCGCGGGCGAGGTCGAGTTCGCCGCGGAGCAGGGCGCGCAGCACACCGGCGCGCAGCGCGGCGCGGGTCAGCGTCAGCTCCTCGCGCTGCTCGAGTGCGAAGCCGGCCATCGCGACCACCGTAGTGACGACGCCGCGCTCCTCCTGGTCGAGCCGGCCGTCGGCCGCCGCCTCGACCACGAGCGCACCGCGCAGCGCCCCGCCGCGGCCGAGGGTCTGGATCTGGAAGGCGCGGCCCTCGATCGGGATCGTCTCGGCGGCGCGGACCTCGGCCGCCAGCAGCCGGGCGACCTCGTCGCGCAGCCCTTGCGCCGCGGCCTGCGGCAGCCGCGTCGGGCGCGCGTGGGTGAGCGCGCCCGTGGCGTCGTAGAGACCGACCCATCGCCCGAGCTGCGAGGCGAGCTCGGCGAGCGCGGCGCCGAGCGCGTCGGGGCGCAGGGCCGCGAGCGAGATCGCCCGCTGTGCGGCGAGCGCCCAGCTGCGGCGGGCGTACGCCTCGGCGGCCAGGGCGTCGGCGTTGGCGCGGGCCACGGCGATGAAGGGGGTGCGGAACGGCACCTCGAACAGGGGGAGACCTGCGGCCGCGCACGCCGCGACGAGGTCGTCGGGCACGCCGTCGCGCACGACCTCGGTGCCGAAGCCCAGCGCCGCCACGCCGCGGCGGACCAGGCGCCCGACGTACGGCGCGTGATCGTCCATCGCCGCAAACTGCGTGCCGGTCGTGAGCAGGGCCACGCCCTCGTCGAGGAACGGGGTCGGATCGGCCAGATCGGAGGAGTGGATCCAGCGCAGCGTGCGGTCGAGGTCGTCGTCGGCGATCTCCCCGATCGGCCGCAGGCCCAGGTCGCGCCGACCCAGCAGCGCCCGCAGCGTCGGTCGATCGCTCACGCTCGCCCCTCTCCACCGCGTCTAAGCGATGAGAACATGCTATCCACCATGTATAGATGTCGCGATCGCCCCGGACCCTAGCATCGCGACATGACCACTCCCGCGATCGACACCGTCGGTGGCCCCACGCTCCCGCAGGAGCGCCGCGTCGTCACCCCCATCCCCGGCCCGCGCTCGCAGGAGCTCATGGCCCGCAAGTCGGCGGCCGTCGCCGCCGGCGTGGGCGTCGGCTCGCCCGTGGCGACGGTCGCGGCCGGGGGCGGCGTGATCGTCGACGCCGACGGCAACTCGCTCATCGACCTCGGCTCGGGCATCGCCGTGACGAGCGTGGGCAACGCCCACCCTGCGGTGGCCGCGGCGATCGCCGAGCAGGCCGCGCGCTTCACCCACACGTGCTTCATGATCACGCCGTACGAGTCGTACGTCGCCGTGGCCGAGGCGCTCAACCGCCTCACGCCCGGCGATCACGACAAGCGCACGGCGCTGTTCAACACCGGCGCCGAGGCCGTCGAGAACGCCGTGAAGATCGCACGCAAGCACACCGGCCGCGGCGCGGTGGTCGCCTTCGAGCACGGCTACCACGGCCGCACCAACCTCACTATGGCGCTCACGGCCAAGGCGATGCCGTACAAGAGCGGGTTCGGGCCGTTCGCGCCCGAGGTGTACCGCGCGCCGCTGTCGTACCCGTTCCGCGACGGGCTGTCGGGCGCCGAGGCCGCCGCGCGCGCGATCGCGACGATCGAGAAGCAGGTCGGCGCCGAGAACCTCGCGGCGCTCATCATCGAGCCGATCCAGGGGGAGGGCGGCTTCATCGTGCCCGCGGAGGGCTTCCTGCCCGCGCTGGCCCGCTGGGCGCGCGAGAACGGCGTGGTCTTCATCGCCGACGAGGTGCAGACCGGGTTCGCCCGCACCGGCGCGATGTTCGCCAGCGAGCACGAGGGGATCGTGCCCGACCTCATCACGACGGCCAAGGGCATCGCCGGCGGGATGCCCCTCGCGGCGGTCACGGGCCGCGCCGAGATCATGGACGCCGCCCACGCCGGCGGGCTCGGCGGCACCTACGGCGGCAATCCGGTGGCCTGCGCCGCGGCGCTCGCCGCGATCGACGCCTACGAGAACGAGGGGCTCGTCGCCCGGGCGAACGAGATCGGGGCGATCCTCGTCGAGCGCCTCACCGCGCTGCAGGTGACCGACCCGCGCATCGGGGAGGTCCGCGGGCGCGGCGCGATGGTCGCCATCGAGCTGGTCGATCCCGACACGCAGGCGCCCGACGCGGGACTGGCGGCGGCGATCGCCCGCCACGCGCTCGAGCACGGCGTGGTGCTGCTTACCTGCGGCACCTACGGCAACGTCATCCGGTTCCTGCCGCCGCTCGCGATCGGCGACGAACTGCTGCACGATGGCCTCGACGTGGTCGCCGACGCGCTCGCGGCCGCCTGAGACGGATCGGAGAACGGACATGGACGAGAAGGCACTGATCGCATCGATCCCGAAGGGCCTGTTCATCGGCGGCGCCTGGCGCGACGCCGAGGGCGCCGCGACGTTCGCGGTGCGCGACCCCGCCACGAACGCCGTGATCGGCGAGGTCGCCGACGCCACGGCCGCCGACGCGACCGCCGCGCTCGATGCCGCCGTCGCGGCGCAGGACGAGTGGGCCGCCACGGCTCCCCGCCGCCGCAGCGACATCCTCCGCCGCGCGTGGGAGCTCGTGCAGGAGCGCAAGGAGGATCTCGCGCTCATCATGACCGTCGAGATGGGCAAGCCGTTCGCCGAGTCGCTCGGCGAGGTCGCCTACGGCGGCGAGTTCCTGCGCTGGTTCAGCGAGGAGGCCGTGCGCATCTCCGGTCGCTACGGGGCCAACCCCGAGGGCACCGGACGCATGATCGTCTCGCAGCACCCGGTGGGGCCGTGCTTCTTCATCACGCCGTGGAACTTCCCCTTCGCGATGGCCACGCGCAAGATCGCGCCGGCCCTCGCCGCGGGCTGCACGAGCGTCATCAAGCCGCCGCAGCTGACGCCGCTGACGACCATGTTCTTCGCCACCCTGCTCGAGGAGGCGGGGCTGCCGAAGGGCGTGCTGAACATCGTCACCTCGTCGTCGTCGAGCCGGGTCTCGGAGCCGATCCTCTCCGACCCGCGCCTGCGCAAGCTGTCGTTCACCGGCTCGACCGCCGTGGGCAAGAAGCTCATCGCGCAGGCCGCCGAGAACGTGCTGCGCGTGTCGATGGAGCTCGGCGGCAACGCGCCGTTCGTGGTGTTCGAGGACGCCGATCTCGACAAGGCCGTGGAGGGCGCGATGGCGGCGAAGTTCCGCAACATCGGCCAGGCGTGCACGGCCGCCAACCGGATCATCGTGCACCGCGACATCGCCGAGGCGTTCACCGCCAAGGTGGCCGAGCGCGTGGCGGGGATGAAGATCGGGCGCGGCACCGAGGAGGGCGTCCAGATCGGCCCGCTGATCGACGACGCGGCGGTGGCCAAGGCCGACGAGCTCGTGCGCGACGCCGTCGCCAAGGGCGCCACGCTCGTGCGCGGCGGCAAGCCGATCGACGGGCCGGGCACCTTCTTCGAGCCGACCGTCCTGTCGGGCCTGCCCACGGACGCGAAGATCATGAGCGAGGAGATCTTCGGCCCGGTGTTCGCCGTGACGACGTTCGCCGACGAGGACGAGGCCGTCGCCCTCGCCAACGACACCGAGTACGGCCTCGTCTCGTACGTGTTCACCGAGGATCTCGCCCGCGGGCACCGGATGGTCGACCGGCTGCAGACCGGCATGATGGGCCTGAACGTGGGCGTCGTCTCGAACGCCGCCGCGCCGTTCGGCGGCGTGAAGCAGTCGGGCATGGGGCGCGAGGGCGGGCTCGAGGGCATCCACGAGTACCTCTCGACGAAGTACACCCTGCTGCCCGGCGCCTGAGCACGATCCCGTTCCTTCGACGAAGAGGAGAGCCATGACCGCGTATGCCGTCGTCAACCCCGCCACCGGCGAGACCCTGGCTGAGTACCCCACGTTCACCGATGTCGAGGTCGAGGGCGCGCTCGCGCGGGCCGCGGCCGGCTTCGCGGCGTGGTCAGCCACGCCGCCGGCGGAGCGTGCCGCGCTCGTGTCGCGCGCGGCCGAGCTGCTGCGCGAGCGGCAGCGCGAGCTGGGCGAGATCATCGTGCGCGAGATGGGCAAGCCGATCGGCGCCGCCGCGGGCGAGGCCGACTTCTCGGCCGACATCCTGCAGTTCTACGCCGACAACGCCGAGGCGATCACGGCGGACCGGCCGATCGAGATCCTCGGCGACGGCAGCGCCGTGATCCGCCCGACGCCGCTCGGGGCGCTGCTGGGGATCATGCCGTGGAACTTCCCGTACTACCAGGTGGCGCGCTTCGCCGGTCCGAACCTCATCAACGGCAACGTGATCCTGCTCAAGCACGCGCCGCAGTGTCCCGAGTCCGCCGAGGCGCTGCAGGCGATCTTCGACGACGCCGGGTTCCCCGAGGGCGTCTACCAGAACGTGCGGCTGAGCAACGAGCAGGCCGCCGCCGTCATCGCGGATCCGCGCGTGGCGGGCGTCTCGCTGACGGGATCGGAGCGGGCGGGCGCCGCGGTCGCCGAGGTCGCGGGCCGGCACCTGAAGAAGGTGGCGCTCGAGCTGGGCGGCTCCGATCCCTTCCTCGTGCTCGCGGCCGACGACCTCGATCGGGTCGTGGCCGACGCCGTCGTGGCGCGCGTGGACAACTCCGGCCAGGCCTGCAACGCCGGCAAGCGCTTCATCGTCGTCGACGCGCTCTACGACGCCTTCGCCGAGAAGTTCGTCGCCGCGATGGCCGAGCAGCAGCCGGGCGACCCGGCCGCGGACGGGAACCCGATGGTGGGGCCGCTGTCCTCGCTCGCGGCCGCCGAGCGGCTCGAGGAGCAGGTGTCGCGCGCGATCGCGCAGGGCGCGACGCCGCTGCTGCAGGGCGAGCGCGACGGCGCCTGGTTCCCGCCGCACGTGCTGGCCGACGTGACGCCCGAGATGGACGCGTACCGCGAGGAGCTGTTCGGCCCCGTCGCCGTCCTGTACCGCGTGAAGGACGAGGCCGAGGCGATCGCGCTCGCCAACGACACCCCGTTCGGCCTGGGGTCGTACGTCTACACGACCGATCCGGCCCAGGCCGAGCGCGTGGCCGACGCGATCCAGGCCGGCATGGTCTACGTCAACATCGTCGCGGCCGACAGCCCCGAGCTGCCCTTTGGCGGCATCAGGCGATCGGGCACGAGCCGCGAGCTCGGCCTGCTTGCCGCCGACGAGTTCGTCAACAAGAAGCTCATCCGCATCGGCGCCTGACTCATGAGCGCCGCCGCGACGCGCCCGGGAGTCCGGCCTCGATTCGAGGGGCCTGCGCACATGCCGTACACTTGTCGAAGCAGTTGTCTGCATTCTTTCGGCATGCCCGGGAGGGTTCGGGCAGCACCCCGAGGATCCCGGATCCTCTAGGGCGGTAGCTCAATTGGCAGAGCAGCGGTCTCCAAAACCGCAGGTTGCAGGTTCGATTCCTGTCCGCCCTGCGCGTCAGCGTCAGCTGGCCCACGAAAGGTAGCGAATGGCCAAGGACGTCTCGGGCGACATCGTCGCGGCGAACGGCACGACCGAGAAGAAGCCCAACTTCTTCAAGCGGATCATGATCTTCTTCCGCCAGGTCATCGCCGAGCTCCGCAAGGTGGTCACTCCGACCCGTTCGGAACTCTTCACGTTCACGGCCGTCGTGCTCGGATTCGTCGTGGTCATGATGGGTCTCGTGTACGGGCTCGACATCGTGTTCTCGTGGGTCACGACCGTCGTCTTCGGCGTTCCGAACTGACCTACCGACGCACGAACGAGAGAGAACACACGTGTCTGAGAACCACTTCGACGACGTCGACCTGGCCACGGCTGCCGAGCAGTCGAGCGAGGACGACGAGGCGCAGGACGGCAACGTCCTCGCGAACGAGGAGCGCGCGAGCGACTCCGCGGAGCGCCGCGCCATGCACATCGAGGGCGGCGAGTTCGCGGACGAGGACATCGAGATCGACGACCCGGAGGCTGACGCGATCGTGAACGACGCTCTGAACATCGACGAGACCTCCGAGGTCGAGGCCGCGGCCGAGGTGCTGGCCGACGACGCCACGGAGAACGGCGAGGCGGCCCCGGTCGAGGGCGACGCCGCCGAGAACGACGACGACCCCTACGCCGAGTTCCGCGCCGAGCTGCGCTCGCTCGAGGGCAAGTGGTACGTCATCCACTCCTACGCCGGCTTCGAGCGCAAGGTGAAGGCCAACATCGAGCAGCGCAAGTCGACGCTCGAGGTCGAGGACGACATCTACCAGGTCGAGGTCCCCATGGAGGACGTCGTCGAGATCAAGAACGGCCAGCGCAAGATGGTCACCCGCGTGCGCATCCCGGGCTACGTGCTCGTGCGCATGGAGCTCAACGAGGACACCTGGTCGGTCGTCCGCCACACGCCGGGCGTGACGGGCTTCGTCGGCAACGCGCACAACCCGACGCCGCTGCGCTTCGAAGAGGCGTTCAACATGCTCAAGCCGCTCGCCGAGATCAAGGAGGCCGAGAAGGCCGCCGCCTCGGGCAAGTCGGCCGCGAAGACCGGCGCCGCGCCGCGCGTGATCCCCGCCGAGGTCGACTTCGAGGTGGGCGAGACCATCACGATCAAGGAGGGCTCGTTCGCGGGCCTGCCCGGCACGATCAGCGAGATCAACGCCGCGAGCGGCAAGCTCACGGTCCTCGTCTCGCTCTTCGAGCGCGAGACCCCGGTCGAGCTCAGCTTCGACCAGGTCACCAAGATGATCTGATCCCTCCGGGATCCCTTCGAGAGCCGCTCCCTTCCGGGGGCGGCTCTCGGGCGTTTCTGGTAAGATCATCTGGTTTGCGCCCCGTCTGCGCGAACGACACACCACCGCTCGTCAGGTTGGCTCCTGCGTGCGGGAGAGCGGATGCAACCGGCATCCACTCGACGAAAGGAATGTGCAATGGCACCGAAGAAGAAGGTCTCGGGGCTCATCAAGCTCCAGATCCAGGCCGGCCAGGCCAACCCGGCGCCGCCGATCGGACCCGCCCTGGGTCAGCACGGCGTCAACATCATGGAGTTCTGCAAGGCGTACAACGCCGCGACCGAGTCGCAGCGCGGCAACGTCATCCCCGTGGAGATCACCGTCTACGAGGACCGCAGCTTCACCTTCGTTCTGAAGACCCCGCCGGCCGCTGAGCTGATCAAGAAGGCCGCGGGCATCAAGAGCGGTTCGGCCACGCCCCACACGGTGAAGGTCGCCAAGCTCACCAAGGCTCAGGTCGAGGAGATCGCCAAGACCAAGCAGCCCGACCTGAACGCGAACGACCTCGAGGCCGCCTCGAAGATCATCGCCGGCACCGCCCGCTCCATGGGCGTCACGGTCGAGGACTGAGGGGGATAACGAAAATGGCTAAGTCCAAGGTTTACGCAGCCGCCGCCTCGAAGCTCGAGGAAGGCAAGTTCTACACTCCCGCCGAGGCCGTCGCCCTGGCGAAGGAGACGGGCTCGAAGAAGTTCGACTCGACCGTCGAGGTCGCGCTGAAGCTCTCGGTCGACCCCCGCAAGGCCGACCAGATGGTGCGCGGCACCGTCATGCTCCCGCACGGCACCGGTAAGACCGCCCGCGTCATCGTGTTCGCGAACGGCCCGGCCGCCGAGGCCGCGATCGCCGCGGGCGCCGACGAGGTCGGTGGCGCCGAGCTGATCGAGAAGGTCGCCGCCGGCTGGACCGACTTCGACGCCGCCGTGGCGGTTCCGGAGCTCATGGGCCAGGTCGGTCGCCTGGGTAAGGTGCTGGGTCCCCGTGGCCTGATGCCGAACCCCAAGACCGGCACCGTGACCCCGAACCCGGCCAAGGCCGTCGAGGAGATCAAGGGCGGAAAGATCGAGTTCCGCGTCGACAAGCACGCCAACATCCACTTCATCGTGGGCAAGGCGTCGTTCGCTCCCGAGCAGCTCGAGGCCAACCTGACCGCCGCTCTCGACGAGATCGTGCGCCTCAAGCCGTCGAGCTCGAAGGGCCGTTACATCCAGAAGGGCTCGGTGTCGACCACGTTCGGCCCCGGCATCCCGCTGGACGTCAACGTCATCTCCTGACGCTCTCGCGCATCGGAACGGGCCCCGTCCTCGGACGGGGCCCGTTCTGCGTTTGCGGGGTGCGTGCCGCAGCATTCCGACGCGCTTCAGGCACCGCGGCTCGTCGACCGGAGCGGCGCAGCCGCGGAGCGGAGACGGGTCGAGCGCAGCCGCGCAGCGGCGGAGTCGAGACCGCTGTGTTCGGGCGAGCTCAGCCGATCGCGAGCCGCACGGCCAAGCCCAGCATGACCACGGCGATGATCGAGTCGAGGATCCGCCAGGCACGCGGCGTGCGGAGGTAGCGGCCCAGCAGCGTCGCGGCGAAGGCGAGCGAGCTGAACCAGATCGTCGAGCCCGCGATCGCGCCCAGCGTGAAGGCCCAGCGCCCCTCACCGAATGTGTTCGCGATCGATCCCAGCATCGCCACGTCGAGCCACAGGTGCGGGTTGAGCCAGGTCATCGCGGCGCAGGTGAGCAGCGCGGCCGCGAGCGTTCCCGTGCGGGGGCGCGTCAGCACCGCCGTCCCGCCCCCACTCGCGGGCGCCGCCGGCGCATCCGGCGCGGCCTCGAGCACCTCACCGCTGGGCCGCCAGGCGCGGCGGGCGGCGAGCAGGCCGTAGGTGGCGAGGAACACCACGCCGCCCCAGCGGGCGAGCTCCAGCACCCAGGGCGCGTGAGCGGCGACCCAGCCGACCGCGCCGGTGGCGCCGCCGATGAGGATCAGGTCGCTGAGGATGCAGAACAGCGTGACGGCGACGATGTGCTCGCGCTTGGCCGCCTGCCGCAGCAGGAACGCGTTCTGCGCGCCGATGGCGACGATGAGGGACAGGCCGATGCCGAGACCGGCGAGGAACGGGGTGAGCACGACTCCACGCTAGGCGCGCGGCGACCCGAAGGCCAGTTCATGGTGCTTCACCAGATGAAGCCACGCTTCAGATAGCCTGACGGCCATGAGGATCGCCCCCGAACTCGCCGAGACCGTAGCCGCGGTCGTCGACGCCGGCAGCTTCGAGCTCGCCGCCGTCGACCTGCGCATCTCGCCGTCGGCGGTGAGTCAGCGCCTGCGCGCCCTCGAGTCGGAGCTCGGCCAGGTGCTCGTCGTCCGGTCGCGTCCCGTCCGGGCGACGGAGGCCGGCGAGGCGGTGGTGCGCCTCGCCCGGCAGTACGCGGTGCTCGAGCACGACGCGGCCCGGGAGCTCGGCCTCGGCGGCGCGCGCGTGCAGCTGCCGCTCGCGGTCAACGCCGACTCGCTCGCGACGTGGATCATCGGGCCGCTGGCCGACTTCGCCGCGCGCCACCCCGTCGACGTGGAGCTCCTGCGCGACGACCAGGACGCCACGGCCGACATGCTCGCCTCCGGCACGGCGATCGGTGCCGTCACCTCCCAGGCCGAGCCGCTGGCCGGCTGCGTCGTCGTGCCCCTCGGTCGCATGCGGTACGTCGCGAGCGCCACGCCCGCGTACCTGGAGCGCTGGCTCCCGGACGGCGCCACCGCCGAGGCGCTGGCCTCGGCCCCGGTGATCGAGTTCGATCGCCGCGACGACCTGCAGAGCCGGTGGCTGGCCGCCCGAGGGGTCGATCCGTCGCGCCCGCCGCGGCACTACATCCCCGGCTCGCAGGACTTCGTGCGGGCGGTCCAGGCCGGCATGGGCTGGGGCCTCGTGCCCGTGCAGATGCCCGGCGACGGCCTCGTGCGCATCCACGACGACGAGGAGACCGTGCCCTTGTTCTGGCAGCGCCGACACCTGCGCTCGCCCCTGCTCGAGGAGCTCGACGCGGCCCTCGTGGCCGCGGCGGCCGCGGCCCTCCAGCGCTGATCCGGGTCAGCCCTCGGCGACCTGCAGCACGAGCTTGCCGCGCGTGCGGCCCTCCTCGAGGCGCCGGTGCGCGTGCGCGACGTCCTCGAGCGGGAAGACCTCGTCGATGTACACCTGCACCGATCCGGTCTCGAGCAGCCGGGCGATCGTCGTGAGCGCGACGCCGTCGGGCACCACCTTGAACGAGGTGGCCCGCACCCCCGCCGACTCGGCCTCCTCGGCGTATCCCGCCCAGCTGCCGGTGGGCACGCACACGAGCAGGCCGCCGGGCCGCAGCACGCCCAGCGAGCGCGATCCGGTGCGGCCGCTGACGTTGCCGACGAGATCGATCACCACGTCGACGTCGGCGACGACCTCCTCGAAGCGGGTGGTGGTGTAGTCGATCACCACCGCCGCGCCGAGCTCGCGCAGCCACGAGGCGTTGCGCGACGACGCGGTCGCGGTCACGTGCGCGCCGAAGTACGCCGCGAACTGCACGGCGAAGTGCCCCACGCCGCCGGCGCCGGCATGGATGAGGATGCGCTGGCCCTCGTGGGCGCGGGCGACCTCGACCACGAGCTGCCACGCCGTCAGCGCCGCCAGCGGCACGCCCGCGGCCTCGACGTGCGAGAGCGAGGCGGGCTTGTGCGCGACCGCCGTGGAGGGCGCGACGACGTACTCGGCGTGGCTGCCGCCCGTGCGGGGCACGGCCGCCATGCCGAAGACCGGGGTCCCGGGCGCCAGCGGATGGGCCTCATACGGCGCCTTCACGACCACGCCGGAGAAGTCGAAGCCGCCCACCGCCGGCCACGCGGCGAAGCCCGCCGAGACGCCGCGGCCCGCGCGCGTCTTGGCGTCGATCGGGTTGATCCCCGCGGCGATCACCCGCACGAGGACCTCGTTCATCACGGGCGCCGGGGTGGCGATCCGGTCGATGCGGAGCACCTCGGCCCCGCCGGGTTCGTCGAACACCACCGCCCGCATGGTGTCGGGCGTGGCGGGCACGGGCTCGGTGGCGAGCGCCGTGCTGCTCGAGCGAAGCGGCCGGAATCTCATGGGTCGCACCCCCTCCTGCGCGTTCGGCGCGCCGTCGCGCCGGTGTGACCTCAGTCAACCGCCCGCATGAGTCACCGGTGTTTCCTCGGTGCAAACAGTGCGGGGCCGCGTCGGGCGCGGGCCTCAGTCGGTGGGACCGCCCGGCGCGCCCTGGGCGAGCGAGTGCAGCAGCGCGGCGAGGCGTTCGACGTCCTCGACCGGCCACGCCTGCAGCTCGCGGAACAGGCCGTTCTCGCGGGGACCGCGGACCTCCTCGAGCCGCGCCTTCGCCTCGGGCGTGGCCTCGAGCAGCTGCGCGCGGCCGTCGTGGGGGTCGGGGGTGCGGGCGACGAGACCACGCTCCTCGAGCATGCTGATCAGCCGGCTGAGCTGCCCCTTGTCCACCGTCATGCGCTCGACGAGCTCCGAGGCCTTCACCGGGCCGTGCCGCACGATCGCCGTGAACACCTTGTAGGCGCCCGGCAGCAGGCCCGGTGAGAGACGCTCGGCATTGCGGGTGATGATGCGATGGAACCGCTGGGCGATCTCGGAGAACTCCGCCTCGACGCTGCGGATCGCCCGCTCGCGGGGATCGCCCGACTCGGCGGGGGAGTGGTCCATCGCCGGGCCGGTCATCGCGAGCTCGACCCCGAGCCGGACTCGCCGTCCGTGTGGCCCTGGACGGGGATCGCGCCGGTGGCGGCGAGCGAGACCTCGCTCACGCTCGCGAGCATCGGGTGCTCCTCCTCCGGCGTGAGGTCGTCGCCGGCGGCGACCGTGGCGACCTGGCCGGTCTTCGCCGACGTCTTCGACGCGGCCTTCTCGGCCTTCAGGCGCTCCACCGTCGTCTGACGGGTGAGCGGCTTGTTGGGCAGGAAGCAGATCGCGATGAAGCTGATGATCGCCAGCGGGATGCCCACGATGAACGCGTGGCTGATCGCCTGCGCCGACACCTGCTCGATGATCAGCGCGATGCCCTCGGGCAGGTCACGCGTGGCGGGAAGGGCGCCCGAGGCGAGCTCCTCGGCGATCGTCATGCCCTCGGCGCCGAGCTTCTGCACCTCGGCCATGAGGTCGGCCTGCCGGTCGGTGAGGAGCTGCGTCATGCTGGCGCCCATCACCGATCCCATCACCGCCGTGCCGACGGTACCGCCGACCGAGCGGAAGAAGTTCACGCCCGAGCTGGCGACGCCCACCTGGGCCGCCTCGGCGGTGTTCTGCACGACGAGCACGAGGTTCTGCATCGTCATGCCGGTGCCGGCGCCGAGCAGGAACATGTACACGCCCACGAGCCACATCGGGGTGTCGTACGCCAGCGTGCACAGCAGTACGATCGCGCCGAGCATCAGGATCGAGCCGGCCACGAGGTAGCTCTTCCACTTGCCGAACCGCGTCACGAACTGACCCACGATCGTCGACGTGCCGAGCATGCCGATCGCCATCGGCAGCATGAGCAGGCCGGCCTCGGTGGGGCCGAAGCCGCGTGAGATCTGCATGTACTGGCCGAGGTACACGTTGGTGCCGAACATCGACAGGCCGATCGCGATCGAGGCGATCACCGACAGCGTGAAGGTGAGGTTGCGGAACAGCGTCATCGGCACGAGGGGCTCGGCCACCCGGCGCTCCACGACGACGAAGAGGATGGCGGCGACCAGGCCGATCGAGACCATCGTGTAGGTCTGCCAGCTGTTCCAGCCGTAGTCGCTCACGTTCGTCACCCACACCAGCAGGAAGCCGGCGGCGACGCTGAGCAGCATGATGCCGAGGTAGTCGATCCGCACCTTCTGCTGCTCGCGCGGCTCGATGCGCAGGGTGCGCGTCAGCACGATGAAGGCGATGATGCCCAGGGGAACGCCCACGAAGAAGTTCCAGCGCCAGCCGACGGTGTCGGTGAGCAGGCCTCCCAGCAGCGGGCCGCCGACGGTGCCGATCGCCATGACGCCCGCGAACAGGCCCATGTAGCGGCCGCGCTCGCGGGGGCTGATGATGTCGGCCATCAGGATCTGGCTGAGCGCCTGCATGCCGCCGCCGCCGATGCCCTGCAGGGCGCGGAACGCGATGAGCATCTCGGCGTTCGGCGTCAGGCCCGCGCCCACGCTCGAGAGCACGAAGATCGACAGCGCGATCAGCATGAGCGTCTTGCGGTTGACGAGGTCGGCGAGCTTGCCCCAGATCGGCGTGGAGATCGCCGTGGTGAGCATCGTCATCGTGACGACCCAGGTGTACTGCGTCTGGGTGCCGCCCAGCGAGGGGATGATGACCGGCATCGAGGTGCCGACGACGGTCATCGTCATCATCGAGCAGAACATCGCCAGCAGGAGGCCGGAGAGGGCCTCCAGCACCTGGCGGTGCGACATCTTGGTGGGAAGTGGCGCGGTCAATGCGGGCCTTTCGACGTGGAGGGTTCGGTGGTGCGTGACCTCGTCGTCGCGCGAAAGTTGCTGAACGTCAACCATACGCCGATGGTTGCGATACGTCAACTAACGCCACGTCCGCAAGTCTCTGCCAAATCCGGGCAGCCGCTCGTCCGGACTTCGCAGAGACTTGCGGACTTGGGTCTCACCGGCGCCCGGGCGTCCGAGCCCGGCCGCGTGCTCAGTCGGCGAGGGCGAGGGCGCGGTAGGCCGAGCGCGTGGCGGAGCGGTGCAGCGCCTCCTCGCGCGGGGTGAGCGCGCGGCGCGTGGGCACCTCCTTGCCGGTGGTGCGGCGATACAGCTCGTCGATCAGGCTCGTGGCCAGCCGCACGAGCCGGTTGATCTCGGCGTCGTCCCGATCGATCCACACGCACTTGGGCTCGTCGTGCAGCGGGGAGAAGTCGCGGTGCTCCTCCCAGGCGAACAGCGTGCGCTCCGCACCGAGCACGTGCTGCTGCCACCAGACCTGGCGCAGGTAGGTGCGCGGGATCGTGCGCCACGACTTGTTCGTCGTCTTGATCTCGGCGAGGGTGATCCGTCCCGCGGCGTCCTCGGCGATGCCGTCGGGGGTGGCGAGGTGGCGCTTCTCGATCTCGGCGTGGAAGAGCGCGGTCGAGGGGTGGATGCCGTGCGTCGCGGCGACCCACGCCGCGATCTCCGGTTCGCGGCGGCGGCCGTGATCGGTGTAGGCGTTGCCGCCGAAGCGGGAGCCGTGGCCGAGCTTCGCGTCGGCGGCGCGGAGGATCGACGCCTCGCTCGTCAGCTGCGCGACGTCGGTCGCGGTGATGCCCGCGGCGCGTGCCCGGAGCCAGCCGACCCGGTCGCGGGAGTCCGCGACGATCCGGGCCTGCAGTTCGGGAGACATCCCCTCGACCCTAACCCCCGCCGCCGACAGCCTCCGGGGCGACGCGCGCGATCGCGGGCACTCGGGTGGCCCGAGTTGGCGGCAGGGCGTGGCGTGGCGTATGCTTATCGGAGCCGAAGACCGCCGGTCATCGTCGTGTGCGCAAGCGCATGGTGATCGAAGCACTGCTCAGCAGGGGCCCGCGCAGGTGTCACGAACGAATCTCCTGATTCCAGGATCACGCTCCGTGCGCTTGCGCCGGAGCGTTTTTGTTTTGCCGTGTGGTGGGAAACGGTCGGTGCCCCGCCTCCGCGGAGCGCCTCGTACACATCAAGGAGTGGCCATGGCGCAGAAGGAAGCATCGGTCGCCGAGCTCACGAAGAACTTCGAGAACTCGACCGCCGTTCTGCTCACCGAGTACCGCGGTCTGACGGTTGCCGAGCTCAAGGAGCTCCGCAACAGCATCCGTCAGGACGCGGAATACGCCGTGGTGAAGAACACGCTGACCAAGATCGCCGCGAACGCTGCGGGGATCACGGCTCTGGACGACGACCTCAAGGGTCCGTCGGCCATCGCTTTCGTGCACGGCGACCCGGTCGCCGTCGCGAAGGGTCTGCGTGCCTTCGCCAAGGCACACCCTCTTCTCGTGATCAAGGGCGGCTACTTCGACGGTGCCGCCCTGAGCCCCGAGGAGGTCAGCAAGCTGGCCGACCTCGAGAGCCGTGAAGTCCTGCTGGCCAAGGTCGCCGGCATGATGAAGGCCTCGATGTCGAAGGCTGCCGCCCTCTTCCAGGCGCCGCTGTCGAAGACCGTTCGCACGGTCGAGGCGCTGCGTGAGAAGCAGGAGACCGCCGCGTAACTCGCGGTGAGTAATCGACCACACAAACCCCAACCCACAGGAGATACATCATGGCGAAGCTCAGCACTGAGGAGCTGCTCGACGCGTTCAAGGAGCTCACCCTCATCGAGCTCAGCGAGTTCGTGAAGGCCTTCGAGGAGACCTTCGACGTCACCGCCGCCGCGCCCGTCGCGGTTGCCGCTGCCGGTGCCCCGGCTGCCGGTGGCGACGCCCCGGCCGAGGAGGAGAAGGACTCGTTCGACGTCATCCTCGAGGCCGCCGGCGACAAGAAGATCCAGGTCATCAAGGTCGTCCGCGAGCTCACCTCGCTCGGCCTCGGCGAGGCGAAGGCTCTCGTCGACGGTGCGCCGAAGCCCGTTCTCGAGGGCGCCAACAAGGAGGCCGCCGAGGCCGCCAAGGCGAAGCTCGAGGAGGCCGGCGCCACGGTGGGCCTCAAGTAATCCCACCTGTCGCAAGACACCTCACGAAGGCCCCGGGTTGTCCCGGGGCCTTCGTCCGTTTCCGGCCCGCGTGATCCCGTCCCGCCGCCGCCGAGACAGCAAGTCCGCGCCGAGACAGCAAGTCCGCGCCGAGACCGCATGTTTGCGCCGAGACCGCGTCCCAACGTCGCCTTCTCGGCGCAAACATGCAGTCTCGCGGAAACCGGCCGGGCTCAACCCCGGACGCGGAAACCGGCCGAGCGCAACCCGGGCGCGGAAACCGGCCGAGCGCAACCCGGGCGCGGAAACCGGGCGGGCGCAGCCCCGGACCGGCGCGTCAGAGGTCGACGCGGCGGCCGAAGCGCCGCGGGGCGCGGGGCCGCGGGGAGCAGACGGCCTCGCGCCGCAGCCGCGCCAGCTCGTGCGGCTGCAGCCCCGCCGCGCGCGCGAAGTCGTCGAGCGAGGCGAAGCCGCCGCGCCGCGTGCGCTCCGTGAGCAGCGCGTCCGCCGCCTTGCGGTCCACCCGCAGCAGCCGGCGCAGCTGCGCGCGCGAGGCGGTGTTCACGTCGATCGGGTCGGCCACCGGCTCCGGGGCGGGCGGGTCGTCGGCGAGCAGTCGCGATCGGGTCGAGGCGGCGGCGTCGGCCAGCTCGCGCGCCTCCTGCGGGACGGGCTCGGCCCGGCGACGCCGCACCGGGGCGGCTTCCCGCGCGGGCGCCGCGGCGCGCGCGGGTGCGGGGCTCGCCGCCGGGATCGCGCCGAGCGCACGAGGGTAGATCACGAGGGCGTGGACGATCGCCGCCAGCCAGACGCCGGTGTGGATCAGCAGCGCGATCACGCCGGGCAGATTGCCGAACGCGCCCTGCGCCACGAGGCCGACGATGAGGTATACAACGCCCATCACGGCGTGCCGCCAGGAGCGCGGCTCGCGGGCGCCGATCTGGACCCACGCGGCGATGAACCCGAGCAGCACCAGGAAGGCGACATCGGGGCCGGCGAGGACCGGCAGGACCCACAGGCTGCGCAGGACGACGGACAGGATCGGGTTCATCACGTCCCCGTGCCGACCGACAGGGTCAGGGTGACCGTGTCGCCGTCGCGATGCTCGTCGGCCAGGGTGAAGCCCGTCGTCTCGGCGCGCTCGCGGATGCGCTGCACCACGGCCGCCTGCACGCGCAGCGCGTAGGCGGCGTCGAGGCGCGTGATCGCGTCCTCGCCGATGCGCCGCAGCTCGTCGTCGCCGAGCTCGCCCGTGAGGTGTGCCTGCCAGATCTCGTCCTCCCCGCGCGTGAGCGTGAGGCGCGCGTCGCCGAGAGTGGCGGTGACCTCGTCGCCGGCCTCGATCCCCGTGGCGCCGATGTCGGCCAGCGCGGCCTCCAGCAGCGTGCGGTCCTTCATGCGCGTGCGCACGGTGACCGCCGTGCTCTCCTCCGTGCGCGCGTCGTTGCCGCCGCGGACGGCGGCCGCGATCGTGCCGCCGCCGAAGACCGAGGCGGCGGCGAGAGCGAGGGGCAGCAGCGAGATCGTCACGCTCATGGACGGGCCTTTCGCGGGGGAGCGGATGCGGCGGTGTGGGAGGGGGCGTCGCGGCGCACGCCGAGATCGCCGAGCAGGGAGCGCAGGGCCTCGTCGTCGGCCCAGCCGTTGACCTCGATCGAGCCGTCGGCCGCCACGCGGACCTCGAGGCGATCGCGATCGCCCTCCCCGGCCTCGATGGCGGCGATCTCGCGGCGGTAGGCGTCGGTCAGGGCGTGCAGTCCCTGGTTGGTCGAGCCGATCCACGGACGGCGCGTGTCGGGCCGGTCGCGGAGGTAGGGCCCGTCCGCGAGCAGATCGGTGGCGGCGAGCAGGCGCGCGATGTCGGGGCGATCGCCCTCCCACGCCCGCAGCTGGTCGAGCCGGTAGCCGGTGAACGTCATCACGGTCAGCCCCCGCGCGCGGAACGCCTCCGCGATGCTCGCCGCGGCGCCGGCCTGGTCGAACGGCTCGCCGCCGAGCAGCGTCAGGCCCTCGGAGCCCGCGGCGCGCGCCTCCTCGGCGAACCGGAGCCCCGCCTCGGCGGCCGACTCCAGGCGCGCTCCCCGGTGGGCCCACAGCTGCGGGTTGAAGCAGCCGGGGCAGCGCACGTCGCAGCCCTGCAGCCACAGCGCGGCGCGCTGGCCCGGGCCCTCGGCGCGGGTGCGCGGCAGGTAGCGCGACCCGCGCCGCGCGGCGGCGTCGCGCGGCGCGGGCGGCGCGGTCGGCGGCGACCAGACGGCGAGCGTCATGCGCCCTCGTCGCGGACTGTGCGGGCGGCCTGCGTCGTCTCGGCGGACGCGCGATCGGAGTCGGCGGTGTAGGCGGACGAGGCGGTCTGCGCGTCGAGCAGGTCCTCGAGCGCGTCGAAGTACTCGAGGCACTCGTCGCCGTACATGCCGACGGTCTCGGCATCGATCGTGCCGTCGGCGTGCACGCGCACGATCAGCTGCTTCTCGGTCACCTCGGGTCCCTCCGGTCTGTCGGCGCAGGCATCGCGGCCCTCCTCAGAAGTCCACCGTACGGCCGCCGCGGCTCGTCGTGACGGGGCCAGGCGAGGCGGCGTCGGCCACGGGCGGCTGCTCGACGGGCGTGAGATCCTCGGCCGCCGTCGCCCGCACCGCCCGGACGGTCGCCCAGTCGCGGATCGCCTGCACGTCCTCAGCCTGCGTCACCGCCAGCGGCACCATGGTGGTGATCGCGTGCTCGAGGTCGTCGACGTGGATCGGCCGGTCCTCGGCGAAGGCCTCGTACAGGCCGCCGATCACGGCCTGCTCGATCTCGCTTCCCGTGTAGTTCTCGCTCAACGCGGCCAGGCGCTCGATCGCGGCGGCGTCGGCGGCGATCTCGCTCAGGCCGTTGCCCTCGGTCGCGAAGGAGCGCAGCTGGATCTCCCAGATCTTGAGCCGCTCGGCGTGGCTGGCGAGGTCGACGAAGAAGATCTCGTCGAAGCGGCCCTTGCGCATGAACTCCGGCGGCAGCTGATCGATGTTGTTGGCCGTGGCCACCACGAACACGGGCCGCGTCTTCTCCTGCAGCCAGGTGAGGAAGTAGCCGAACACGCGCGCCGAGGTGCCCGAGTCGGTCGATCCCGAGACGCCCGAGAAGCCCTTCTCGATCTCGTCGACCCACAGGATGCAGGGCGCCACCGCCTCGGCCGTGGCGATCGCGGTGCGCAGGTTCTGCTCGCTGGATCCCACCAGGCCCGAGAAGATGCGACCCACGTCGAGGCGCAGCAGCGGCAGCCCCCACGAGGCGGCGGTCGCCTTGGCGGTGAGCGACTTGCCCGAACCGGGCACGCCCGTGATCAGCACGCCCTTGGGCGAGGGGATGCCGAACTCTCGGGCGCGGTGCAGCCACGAGCCGTTGCGGCGGCTGAGCCAGCGCTTGAGGTTGCCGAGGCCGCCGACGTCGTCGAGGTCGAGGGTCGAATCGATGAAGTCGAGCAGGCCCGACTTGCGCACCGCCTGGCGCTTCTCGTCGTGGATCACGGCGACGTCCTCGGCCGTGAGCTTGCGATCCTCGACCATGGCGCGCGCGAACGCGTTCTCGGCCTCGTGCATCGTCAGGCCGAGCGCCGCATGCACGAGCTGCTCGCGCTCGTCCTCGTCGGCCGTGGCGCTGAGCCGCTCGTTCGCGGCGATCATGTCGTCGAGCATCGCCCGCAGCTCGTCGGCCGTAGGCAGCGGGAACTCCACGAGCGTCGCGAGCGTGTCGATCTCGGGCGGCAGCACACGCACCGGCGCCGTGATGACGATCATCCGCGCGTTCTCGCCGTGGCGGAACTCCACCGCGGCCTCTCGCACCTTGCGGATGATGGCCGGATCGCCCGGCCGCCCCTCGGCGCCGAAGTACAGGTGCAGGTCGTGGAAGACGTAGACCCCGGCGTCGGGATTGGTCATGGCGTGATCGAGCGCGCGCACCGCGCCCGTCGTGCCCTCGACGGGACCCTCCACGGGATGGACGAGGCCGGTCGCCGAACTCCACGTCCACACCGGCCGCGGGGTGCGCTGCCGGTCCACGATCTCGGTCAGCACGCCGACCGCCCGCACCTCCTCGCTGGTCTCGAGGTAGAGCATCGGCAGTCGTGCCTTGACGGCCTGATCGAACGTGACGGAGAAGTCCATGCTCATTCCTCGCTCTCGGCCGGCGCCGAGGTGTCGGTCGGGGACGGGGTGGGGGAGCCGGTGCTCGAGGGCGTGGGCGCCGGCTCGGGCTCGTGGATGGTGATGGTCCAGGGGTCGCCGTCGGACTCGACCACGATGGCGACGGCGGAGCCCGCCGACCACGTCAGTCCCTCGTCCACGATGCCGTGGTCGATGATCGGGTAGTCGTAGTCGTCTTCCTCCTGATAGAGCAGCACGTAGAAGGAGCCCTCGCCCTCGTGCTGCGCGCGCGCCGAGAGCCCCTCGCCCTCGTACAGGAGGATCTCGTCGCCCTGCCCCGTGTTGGCGCCGCCCACCGCGGGGGTGTACTCGGCCGGTCCGAACGTGGTGGTCCAGGCCTCGTCGGCGTCGAACCAGATCTCGACGTCGCCCTCGCCGGGGAAGAAGACGGTCGGGCGGTCGCCGTCGAGCCAGCCGAGGCTGAGCAGATCTGTGTACTCCACGTCGCCGGATCCCACGGCGTAGGGCGCGGTCATGTCGACATCGACATACGGTGTCCGCTCGCCCCCGAACGATCCGATCTCGAGCAGGCGGCCCTCGGGTACCTCGGCGGCCGGGATGCGCAGCACCGAGCCGCCGGCGGGGCCGGAGAGCACGCCGTCCTCGAGCACCGCCTCGGCGGGGTTCGCCTGCTCCCAGGGGTTCTCGCCGCCCCCGCCGATGCCCAGGGCGCCGTAGTCGCCCACGGTGAGGCGGCCCACACCGTTCATGATGACGAAGGCCCCGACGATGCCGCCGACGATGCGCACGATCATCGTGGCGCGGCGCGCAAGGGCGTCCGCGCGCGCAGGCAGCGCCGGCTCGCTCATGCCAACGATCCTATTCATCGGGCGCGCTCGCGCCCGTCGGTCGCACGCGGGTCACGGTTGTGTCAAGACGTTGAAACCCCACGAGTGCCCGGCGTAGGGTGACGGCAGTCGCCCGGTGTCGAAGCCGTCGCCGGGCGAAGCCGAGAGCACACCGAAGTCTCATGGGGGCGTGATGAATGCGGATCGCAGGCGCAAGGCCATCGTCGTTTCGGCAGTGGGAGTCGTGGGACTCACGCTGGCCGGCTGCTCGGGCGGCAACGGCGGTGGCGGCGGTTCCGACATCGAGGGCGATTTCTCCGGCGAGGAGCTGACGGTCGTCGCGGCCTGGTCGGGCGCCGAGCAGGAGAACTTCGAGGCGGTCCTCGACGAGTTCGAGGCGCAGACCGGCGCGACCGTCCGGTACACGAGCTTCGGCGACAACGGTCCCACCTACATCCAGGGTCAGCTCGAGGGCGGCGACCCGCCCAGCGTCGCGATCGTCGGCCAGCCCGCGCTCATGCAGGAGCTCGCCACCAATGGCGACATCGTGCCGCTCAGCGACGAGGCGCTCGGCGTGGTCGAGGAGAACTACTCGCAGGACTGGATCGATCTGGCCACGGTCGACGGCGAGACGTACGGCGTCTGGTTCAAGGCCGCCAACAAGTCGACCGTCTGGTACAACGCCGACATCTACGACGAGGCGGGGGCGACCGAGCCCGAGGACTGGGACGACTTCCTCGAGCAGCTGCAGATCGTCACCGACGCGGGCTACGCGGGCATCTCGGTCGGCGCCGACGTGGGCTGGCCGCTCACCGACTGGTTCGAGAACGTCTACCTGCGCGTGGCCGGCGGCGAGAAGTACGACCAGCTGACCAACCACGAGATCCCGTGGACCGACCCGTCGGTGCAGGAGACCCTCGAGGTGCTCGCCGAGCTCTGGGGCAGCGACCTCGTGCAGTCCGGCGGCGACCAGCGCGACTTCCCGACCAGCGTGACCGAGGTCTTCGGCGCCGAGCCCAACGCGGGAACGGTGTTCGAGGGCGACTTCGTGGCCGGCAACATCACGGCCGACGGCAACTCGGTGGTCGGCGAGAACGCGCTGTTCTACGACTTCCCGTCGATCAACGGCTCGGAGCCCTCGGTCGTGGGCGGTGGCGACGTCGCCGTCGCGTTCAGCGACGATCCCGCCGTCGACGCGCTCATGCAGTTCCTGGCGAGCCCCGAGGCGGCCGAGATCTGGGTGCCCAACGGCGGCCTCACCTCGCCGAACCAGAGCGTCGACACGTCGCTGTACCCGGACGACGTCTCGCGCCAGATCGCCGAGGCGCTCACGTCGGCCGAGACGTTCCGCTTCGACATGAGCGACCTCACCCCGAGCGCCTTCGGCGGCACGCAGGGCCAGGGCTTCTGGCAGGAGATGATCCGGTTCTACCAGGACCCGACGGACATCCAGGGCACGATGGAGGCCCTCGAGGCGGCCGCGGCGTCGGCATACACGGACTGAGCGGGCTGTGACAGCCGTCGCCGCGGCGCCGACCGCGCCCGCTCCGGAGCACGCTCCGGAGCGGGGCGGCTGGCGCCGGTTCGTCATCACCGCAGCCTTCCTCTCGCCCGCGCTGGTCTTCCTCGGCGCGTTCGTCGTGTACCCGATCGTGTACACGGTCATCCGGTCGCTCTTCGACCGCCGAGGCCAGAGCTTCGTGGGGTTCGAGAACTACGTGACGATGTTCACGAACGACACCACGTTCACCGCGATCCGCAACAACGTGATCTGGGTGATCGTGGCCCCCGCCGCGTGCACGATCCTGGGGCTGATCTTCGCCGTGCTGATCGAGCGGCTGGCGTGGAAGACGGCGTTCCGGCTCATCATCTTCATGCCCATGGCGATCTCGATGCTCGCCGCGGGCGTGATCTTCCGCGGACTGTTCCAGGAGAACCCCAACCTCGGCGCCGTCAACGCCGCGATCGTGGCGGCGCAGGGATGGTTCGGCGACGCCGCCAACTACCCGGGCGCGGGACCGCGCGAGGGCACGGGGATCGTCGCCGATCGCGGCATCATCTCCTCGGAGGAGGCGGTGCAGCCGGGATCGATCCAGAACTTCGCGCTCACCGGCATCCGCCAGAGCAACCTCCCCGAGGAGGCGACCGACGCGGTGGCGGTCGACTCCGCCGGCAGCGGCGAGATCGCCGGCACGGTGTTCCTCGACGTCATCCGCGGCGGCGGCGGCACCAACGGCGAGATCGAGGAGGGCAAGAGCGGCCTGCCGGGCGTGCGCGTCGACGCGGTCGCCCCGGACGGCTCGATCGCCGGCTTCGCCACCACCGGCGCCGGCGGCGAGTACACGATCACGGGCCTGAGCGAGGGCGAGAGCTACACCGTCGCGCTACCGGCGTCGAACTTCGACGAGGGCGGGCAGGGCGTCTCGTGGCTGTCGGCGTCGTTCATCAACGCCGTCGTGATCCTGTCGTACATCTGGATCTGGGCGGGCTTCGCGATGGTGATGATCGCCTCGGGCCTGTCGGCCATGGACCGCTCGCTGCAGGAGGCCGCCCGCATGGACGGCGCCAGCGAGTGGAAGGTGTTCACCAAGATCACCGCCCCGTTGCTCGCCCCCGTGCTCATCGTCGTGTTCGTGACCCTCATCATCAACGTGCTGAAGATCTTCGACCTCGTCTACGTCATCCCACCCGGCGCCTCGAAACCGGCGGCCAATGTGATCGCCGTCGAGATGTGGACGCAGTCGTTCGGCGGCGGCAACAACCAGGGCCTCGGCTCGGCGCTGGCGATCCTGCTGCTCGTGCTCGTGCTGCCCTCGATGATCATGAACGTGCGGCGCTTCCGGCAGGAGAAGGCGCGATGACCTCGGCACAGGCGCTCGGGCTCGTCACCAAGAAGAAGACGCTCGCCCAGCGGATCCTCGACGGTCTCGGCAGCACCGTCATCAACATCGTGCTGCTGATCGTGGCGCTGTTCTGGCTCGTGCCGAGCATCGGCCTGTTCCTGACCTCGCTGCGCACGGCGGGCGACAACGCCGAGTCCGGCTGGTGGACGATCTTCACCAAGCCGGCCGAGATCACGATCCAGAACTACGCCAACCTGCTGCAGAACCCCGACATCACCGGGTCGATCTGGAACACCATCGTCATCTCGGTGCCCACGACGATCCTCGTCGTGCTCATCGGGTCGCTCGCCGGCTACGCGTTCGCGTGGATGCAGTTCCCCGGGCGCGACTGGCTGCTCATCGTCGTGATCGTGCTGCTCGCCGTGCCGATCCAGGTGGCGATCATCCCGCTCGCGCAGATGTTCGGCGTGCTCGGGATCTTCGGCAGCGTGATCGGCGTCATCCTCTTCCACACGGCGTTCGGCCTGCCGTTCGCGATCTTCCTGCTGCGCAACTTCTTCACCGAGGTGCCCGGCGAGCTGATCGAGGCGGCGCGGATCGACGGCGCGGGGGAGTGGCGGATCTTCTTCACGGTGATGCTGCCGCTGGCGATGCCGGCGGTCGCGTCTCTGGCGATCTTCCAGTTCCTGTGGACGTGGAACGACATGCTCGTGGCGCTGATCTTCACGAACTCCGAGTCGATGCCGCTGACGGTGGCGATCCAGTCGCAGCTGCGGCAGTTCGGCTCGAACATCGACGTGCTCTCCGCGGGCGCGTTCCTGTCGATGATCGTGCCGCTGATCGTGTTCTTCGCCTTCCAGCGCTACTTCGTGCAGGCGATGCTCGCCGGCTCGCAGAAGTAGGGGATCAGCCGCAGCCGAGGCGGGCCTGCGCCGACTGCAGCACCTCGATCTCGCGCTGCTGGGTGTCGGCCATCGCCTCGGCGGTCTGCAGTACGCGCGGGATGCTGCCGAGGTCGCGCTCGGCGGCGACCATCTCGAGCGCGCCGGTGTGGTGCTCGATCATCAGGTCGGTGAAGAGGCAATCGCCCGCCGTGGTGCCGGCCAACTCCTGCAGCTGCGCGAGCTCCTCGTCGGTGGCCATGCCCATCGCCTCGCGCAGCTCGTCCTCGGTGGCGTCCGACGTGACGGCGCCGCCGTGGTCGTGCTCGGTGCCCTGCATCCAGGCCATGAGCGGCTCCGACCCGCGCTGCGGCAGGCCCCACTCCACGAGCCACGCGTACATCTCGCCGCTCTGCGCCTGCTGGCCGGTGGCGATGTCGTAGGCGACGACGCGCAGCTCGTCGTCCTGCGTGGCGCGGTACTCGATCATCGCCATCTCGACGGCCTGCGCGTGATGCACCTGCATGTCGCGCGCGAAGCCGATGTCGGCGCGGTTGGGGGCGGCCACCGTGTCGAAGGCCGAGAACCGCCCGGCGGCGAACGCGCCGCCCGCGACGAGGACGAGCACGAAGACGATCAGCGGCCAGGAGCGGCGAGGGCGCGCGCCCTCGCGCTCGGCGACGTCCTCGCCCGACATCGGTTACGCCTTGCCGGGGCCGTCGTACGCGCCGGAGCAGGCCGAGCCGGGCTCCGGGACGTTCTCGCTGCGCCAGTACTCCTCGAAGAACTCGCCCAGGCGCGGGTCGTCGGCGGAGTCGACCTTCAGCTGCGCGTTCCAGGCCTGGATCGAGATCGGGCTGTCCATGCCCTCGTACGGCGAGAGGATCGCGTAGGTGCGGGGCGTGATCGCCTCGAGGCGGGCGATGTCGTCGTCGCTGACCTGCGCGGGGTCGTAGGTGAGCCAGACGGCGCCGTGCTCCATCGAGTGCGTGGCGTACTCGTCCTCCTGCGGCTCGGTGTAGATGCCGCAGTTGAGCCAGTACGGGTAGTGCTCGCCACCGGCCGACGGGGTCTGCGCGTAGTCGACCTCGGTGCCGATCTCGACGTGCGTGGTGTCGTTCTCGAAGGTCTCGACGCCCTCGATCGCGGAGCCGTCACCGCCCGCCGTGTACTCGGCGTACTGCGGTGCGAAGACGTACGACACGACGATCGCGGCCACGACGGCGAGGACGGCGGCGGAGCCCACGGCCCACCACACGAGCTTGCCGCGCTGGCGCTTCTTGAGCTGTGCCTGGTACTCGGCGAGCTTCGCCTGGCGGTTGGCCTCGCGCTGCTGCTTGACGGTCAGCTGCTGCTCCGCCGCGCGCGCCGGGTTCCCGCTGGTGCCCTTGCCGTTCTTCGCCATTCATTCAGATTAATGGGAATGCAGGTAACGGGAGCCTGGGAGCGGGGCGGCCCGGGCTGGGAATCGGCAGGATAGGCGCATGGACGACGACGACCGCGGCGCGCGCCACCCGGCGCGGTGGGGGACCGCCGCGCTCGTGGCCGCGGCCGGCCTCGGGGTGCTCATCCGGATCGTCGCCGGCGACGGGCCGCTGGCCGTCGACGCGTGGTGGCGGCAGGTGGTGGCCGAGCTCCCGGAGCCGCTGCGCGGCGCCTCGCTGGTGCTCGACGCGATCGGCGGCGGCATCCTCGCGCATTTCTGGATCCCGCTCGGGCTGATCGTGGTGCTGCTCCTGCTGCGTCGGCAGCGCGACGCGCTCGTCTACGCGGCGGCGGCGCTCGCGAGCACGGGGCTGGTGCAGGCGGGCAAGGCGGTCTTCGCCCGCGCGCGGCCGGACGACATCGTCATCGACATCGCGTCGTTCGCCTACCCGTCGGGCCACGCGGCGTTCGCGGCGACGATCGCGACCGCCCTGTGGGTCGCGTTCCCACGGTGGGGGACCGCCGCGATCGGCGCCGTGGCGACGCTCGCCATGGCGTTCTCGCGCACGCACCTCTCGGCGCACTGGCTGACCGACACGATCGGCGGGGCGCTCGTGGGCGTCGGTGCGGTGCTCGTCGTGAGCGCGATCGTCGAGCGGATCGACCGCGCGGGGCGTCGCCTGCCGGGCGGCTGAGGCCTCAGACGAGGCCGAGCGCCCGCACCTGCTCCGCCTCGGCGGCCAGCTCGGCCGCGGACGCATCGATCCGCGCGCGCGAGAAGTCGTCGATCTCCAGGCCGGGGACGATCGCCCAGTCGCCGTCGCGGGTGGTCACCGGGAACGAGCTGACGAGTCCCTCGGGCACGCCGTAGGAGCCGTCGGAGACCACGGCCATCGAGGTCCAGTCGCCCTCGGCCGTGCGGCCCAGCCAGTCCCGCGCGGCGTCGACGGTGGCGCTGGCCGCCGAGGCCGCGGACGACGACCCGCGCGCCTCGATGACGGCCGTGCCGCGGTTCGCGACGGTGGGGATGAAGTCGCGCTCGACCCACGCCGCGTCGCCCACGACCTCGAGGGCGGGGCGATCGCCGACGAGGGCGTGCGTGAGATCGGGGTACTGCGTGGCCGAGTGGTTGCCCCAGATCGCCACGCGCGAGATGTCCGACACCGCCGCGCCCGTCTTGGCGGCCAGCTGCGCCACGGCGCGGTTGTGGTCGAGGCGGGTGAGCGCGGCGAAGCGATCGCGGGGGATGTCGGGGGCGTGCGCGGCGGCGATGTACGCGTTGGTGTTGGCGGGGTTCCCCGTCGCGAGCACGCGCACGTCGTCGGCCGCGACCGCCCCGAGCGCCTCGCCCTGGGCGCGGAAGATGGCCCCGTTGGCCTCGAGCAGATCGCCGCGGGTCATGTCGGCGCCGCGCGGGCGGGCCCCGACGAGCAGCGCGAGGTCGACGCCGTCGAACAGCGCGCGCGGATCGTCACCGGTCTCGACGCCCGCCAGCAGGGGGAAGGCGCCGTCCTGCAGCTCCATCACCACGCCCTCGAGCGCCTTCAGCGCCGGGGTGATCTCGAGCAGTCGCAGCTCGATGGGCCGGTCGCCCAGGCCGCCGGCCGCGAGACGGAACAGGAGGCTGTAGCCGATCTGACCGGCAGCGCCGGTGACCGCGATCCGCAGGGGCGTCATGGCTCGACGCTATCGCGGGTGCGGCGCCGGTGGAATGGGGCTCAGCCGAGGAGGTCGCCGACGATCGGGATGTCCGGTCCGGGCTTCGGCTCGCCCGTGTTGATGTCGCCGAGCGTGTGCTGGAGCGTCGTGGTGCCGTCGGAGATCTCGACGAGGTCGTCGTCGGTCGACAGCGGCACGGACTCGCCGATCGTGAAGATCGCGACGCCGTCGCCGTCGGTGGTCAGCATCTGCATGTCGGTGCGGACGAGCTGGATGACGCCCAGGTCCAGCAGGCGGTCGAAGATCTTCAGCGTCACCTCGGTGCCTGGCTCGGCCGTGACGACGAAGATCATGTCGTCGCTGCCGTTGACGTTCGCCCACGACGAGCGCTCGAGGTCGAGGGCGAAGGGGATCGGGTCGGGCGTCGGCGTCGGCGTCGGCGTCGGCGTCGGCGTCGGGGTGGGAGTGGGAGTGGGCGTCGGCGTCGGCTCCGTCTCGGGACCCGGCGTCGGCTCGGGAACCGGGGTCGGCTGGGTCTCCGGCTGCTCCGGCTGCTCCGGCGTGAGCGTCGGCGTGGGAGTCGGTGTCGGCGTCGGCGTCGGGCTGGCGCTCTGCTCGGGCGCCGGCGCGGCGCTCGCCGTGGGTGCCGGTGCCGGCGTGGCGTCGGCCACCGGCTCGCTGGCGGGCTCGGGCTCGCTCGCCGGCGCGATCGGCTCGAGCGCGGGCGTGAGGACCGGGCTCGGTGTCGGCGTCGGGGTCGGCGTGGGGGTGGCGATGACCTTGCGCTCGGGCTGCTCGGGGAGCGCCGTCTCGGGGTCCTCGCCCTCGTGCGCGGCGAGCTGATCGTCGGGCTCGATGGCCGCGGCGGCCGGCGCGGCGTTCCCGCCGCCGGCGGCCGGGTCGCTGGCGGGCGTGCCGCCGAGGCCCGGGATCACCGTGGCGGCCACGACGGCGCCCGCGATGCCCAGCGCCGAGACGGCGCCCGCGACGATGCCGCCGATGGTCCAGGCCGATCCGTTCGACGATCCCGGCGTCGAACCGCTCGCGCCCGCGCCCGCGGCCACACCGGCCGCGCCGAGGAGCGCGCCGGCGCCCTCGGCCACCTGGCCGAACAGCTCCGGGCCGTAGCCGACCAGCTCGCCCGCCCCGGCGGCCGCGCCCTCGAGCACGCCCTGGGGCATGGCCATGAGGGCCATCGGAGCGGAGCCGCTCTGCTGCAGCGAGGCGAGGTAGCCGGCGGCGCCCGTGACGCCCACGGCGAGGGGGAGCAGCACGAGCACGAGGCGGCTGCCGACGTCGTGGGCCTCGGCGGCGACGATCGCGCAGCGGGCGCAGTCGGCGAGGTGCCGATCGACCTTGCCCTGATCGCGCGTGCCGAGGTTGCCGCGGGAGTGGGCGCCGAGGCGCTCGATCGTCCAGCGGCAGTCGGATCCCTCGCCCACCGCGGCGATGTGCGCCTGGATCCAGGCTTCGCGCAGGCCCTCGCGCGCGCGGAACGCGAGCTGCGAGACGGCCGACGACGTCATGCCCAGCAGCGGCGCGACCTCGGCCGGCTTCATCTGCTCGACCTCGGTGTACCAGAGCACCTCCTGCCAGCGGCTCGGAAGCGATCGGAAGGCGGTGGTCGTCAGGCTGCGGTCGAGCGCGGCGTCGACGGCATCCTCGCTCGTGGCGGGATCCTCGATCTCGGCGATCTCGTCGACCGCGGTCTCGCGGCGCGCACCGCCCCAGGCGGCGGCGGTGTTGCGGACGGCCGTGAACAGATAGGCGCGGAACGAGCCCGTGGGGCCCCCTCCGCGCCGGATCGCCTGGAAGATCTTCGCGTACGCCTCCTGCACGAGGTCGTCGGCGTCAAGGCTCGTGGTGATCGATCGGGCGGCGACGATCGCGGAGCCGTAGTGGCGTCGCCAGAGCTCGCCGAAGGCGTCGGCATCGCCCGACCTCGAGCGCAGCACGAGGTCGGCGTCCGCCGTCGTCTCGTTCGGGTCGATCTCGGGCTCACGCATAACCCTCCCATTCTGGTCGCGTCGCGGTGCCGAGCGCCAGTTCTGGGCCGATTTCGGAGCGGTTTTCCGGCCCAGAGCAGCCGAGAACGAGAATCTTCGGATTTTTTCGAGAAGTCGCGTCATGAAAGGCCCCCGCGCCGGTCTCATCCGGTGAGAGAGGCGTGCGCCGAGAGCCCAGCGGGGGTTGGGGAACCGGCGCGAACCCGGCGGTCATCCGCCGGAAGACGGGAGCCGGACCACTTCGGGGGAGGGGGTCCGGCGCCCGTACCGATGAAGAGGGGCCGGCGTTCGGGGGAACCGCCGGCCCCTCATTCATCCCCAGGCGGCCGGCATCCGGGACCCGAACCGGGTGCCGGTTGGGGCGTCAGGCGCGAGCGCCGGCGGCCCACACCGCGCGCACCCGGAGATCGGCGTCGAGCAGCACCGCGTCGGCCGCCGCGCCCTCGCGCAGCGATCCCAGATCGGCGCGCCCGACCGCCCGCGCGGGCACGGCGGTGAGGGCGTCGACCGCGTCGGCCAGCGGCGCACCGAACGCCACGGCTCGGCGCAGCGCCGCGTCCTGCGTGAGGGTGGAGCCCGCGATCGCCCCCGAGTCGCGCACGCGCGCCACGCCGCCGGTCACGTCGACGTCGAGCGCGCCGAGCACATACGCGCCGTCGGCCATGCCGGCCGCCGCCATCGCGTCGGTCACCAGGGCCACCCGGCCCGGGGCCGAGGCGAACAGCATGCGCATCACCTCGTCGCGCACGTGCACGCCGTCGGCGATCAGCTCCAGGGTGACGCGCTCGTCGCGTGCCGCGACGGGGATGGGGCCGGGGTCGCGGTGGTGGATCGGCCGCATGGCGTTGAACGCGTGCGTGAGGATCGTCGCGCCCGCGTTGATCGCGGCGAGGGCCGTCTCGGCGTCGGCGTCGGTGTGGCCGATCGCCGCGGCGGCGCCCGTGCCGACCACGAGGCGCACGGCGTCGATGCCGCCGGGCCGCTCGGGCGCGATCGTGACCTGGCGGACCGTGCCTCGACCGGCCTCCAGCAGCCGGCCGAGGTCGGCCGGCGTGGGATCGCGCAGCAGCGCCGGATCGTGCGCGCCGTTGTGGCCGGGGTCGAGGAACGGGCCCTCGAGATGGGAACCGAGGATGCCCGGATCGGTGGCGGCCAGCTCCGCCACGACGGCCACGCGCTCGGCGAGCCGGTCGATCGGGGCGGTGACGAGCGAGACGACCGCGCGGGTGGTGCCGTGGGCGCGGTGCAGCGCGCGGGCGGTGCGGATCGCGTCGGCGCCGTCGTCGAACGCCGCGCCGCCGCCGCCGTGGCCGTGGATGTCGATGAAGCCCGGCGTCAGGGTCGCCCCCGGGCCGGCCACCTCCCGCGCGTCGACGACCTCGTCACCCGGCCGCGGGGCCGGCGGGGCGCCCGTGCCGACCGCCGCGACACGGTCGCCGTCGAGCCGGATCCACGCGTCGGCCGTCTCGGCGCGATCGGTCACGAGACGCGCGGAGTGGATCAGGATGCCCATGCCGAAAAGCGTGCCACACGGGGCCGGATCGGCCGTCGTCGCGGCGCCCGCGTCCGTTACAATCGACGGGTCGCGACTGGCGTTGAGGTGGGTCACCACCGGGGAGCGACCTGGACGGCATTTCGACCGCGCGCCTGGGCCGAAGCGAACACCCGTCATCCGCCACGTCGTCTGGAGATCGTCATGACCGATCCGCTGTTCAACGCCCCCCTCGCCGAGGTCGACCCCGAGATCGCGCAGGTCCTGCAGCGCGAACTGGACCGCCAGCGCGGCTTCCTCGAGATGATCGCGTCGGAGAACTTCGTGCCGCTGTCGGTGCTGCAGTCGCAGGGCTCCGTGCTCACCAACAAGTACGCCGAGGGCTACCCCGGCCGCCGCTACTACGGCGGCTGCGAGGAGGTCGACGTCGCCGAGAACCTCGCGATCGAGCGCGCCAAGGCGCTCTTCGGCGCCGAGTTCGCCAACGTCCAGCCCCACTCGGGCGCCTCGGCCAACGCCGCCGTGCTGCACGCCATCGCCCGCCCGGGCGACACGATCCTCGGCCTCTCGCTCGACCACGGCGGCCACCTCACGCACGGCATGAAGATCAACTTCTCCGGCCGCCTCTACAACGTCGTGCCCTACGAGGTCGACCCCGAGACCTCGATGGTCGACATGGACGAGGTGCGCCGCCTCGCGATCGAGCACCAGCCGAAGGTGATCATCGCCGGCTGGTCGGCGTACCCGCGCCAGCTCGACTTCGCCGCCTTCCGCGCGATCGCCGACGAGGTGGGCGCGCTCCTGTGGGTCGACATGGCGCACTTCGCCGGCCTCGTGGCCGCCGGCCTGCATCCGAGCCCCGTGCCGCACGCGCACGTCGTCTCGTCGACCGTGCACAAGACCATCGGCGGCCCCCGCTCCGGCTTCATCCTCACCAACGACGCCGACCTGGCGAAGAAGATCAACACCGCCGTGTTCCCGGGCCAGCAGGGCGGCCCGCTCATGCACGTCATCGCGGCGAAGGCGACCGCGTTCAAGCTGGCGGCGACGCCGGAGTTCCGCGACCGCCAGGAGCGCACGCTGCGCGGCGCCCGGATCCTCGCCGAGCGCCTCACGCGGCAGGACGTGACGGACGCGGGCATCGCGGTGCGCTCCGGCGGCACCGACGTGCACCTCGTGCTCGTCGACCTGCGCGACGCGGCGATCGACGGCAAGCAGGCCGAGGACCTGCTGCACGAGATCCGCATCACGGTGAACCGCAACTCCGTGCCCAACGACCCGCGCCCGCCCATGATCACCTCGGGCCTGCGCATCGGCACCCCGGCGCTGGCCACGCGCGGCTTCGGCGACGCGGAGTTCACCGAGGTCGCCGACATCATCGCGCTCGCGCTGCTGCCCGACCCCGACATCGCCGCGCTCCGCGCCCGCGTCGCCGCCCTGGCCGACGCCTTCCCGCTCTACCCCGGCATCGAGACGGCCGGCCAGGGCTACGCCGGTATCTGAACCCGCGCGATTTCACTATGGTGAGAGGGATGTCGCCCGCGCTGGGCGATCCCGCTCTCGATGAGGAGGAACGGATGACCGCGAAGGTTCTCGACGGCAAGGCGGCGTCGGCCGCGATCAAGGCGGAGCTCGCCGAGCGCGTCGCGGCGCTCAAGGAGAAGGGCATCACGCCCGGCATCGCCACGGTGCTCGTCGGCGCCGACCCCGCGTCGCAGCTGTACGTGGGCATGAAGCACCGGCAGTCCGAGGCGATCGGCATGAACTCGATCCAGCGCGAGCTGCCGGCCGACGCGACGCAGGAGCAGGTCGAGGCGCTGATCGACGAGCTGAACGCCGACCCCTCGTGCCACGGGTACATCGTGCAGCTGCCGCTGCCGAAGCACCTCGACACCGATCGCATCCTCGAGCGGATCGACCCGGCCAAGGACGCCGACGGTCTGCACCCGACGAACCTCGGGCGCCTCGTGCTCAACGTCAACGCGCCGATCACCACGCCGCTGCCCTGCACGCCGCGCGGCGTGATCGAGCTGCTGCAGCGCAACGACTACGACCTGAACGGCAAGCATGTCGTCGTCGTCGGCCGCGGCGTGACGATCGGCCGCTCCATCGGACTGATCCTCACGCGACGCGAGATCAACGCCACGGTCACCCAGGTGCACACCGGCACGGTCGACATGGGGCAGTACCTGCGCCAGGCCGACGTGATCGTCGCCTCGGCGGGCGTGAAGCACCTCATCCGCCCCGAGGACGTCAAGCCCGGTGCCGCCGTGCTCGACGTGGGCGTGACGCGCGAGGACGACCCCGCCACCGGCAAGCAGAAGGTCTACGGCGACGTCGACCCGGCCGTGGCCGAGGTCGCCGGCTGGCTCTCGCCCAACCCGGGTGGCGTCGGCCCGATGACCGTGGCGCTGCTCATGACGAACGTCGTCGAGGCCGCGGAGCGCGCCGCCGCTCAGGCCTGAGCCGCGGGCAGCGATCGGGCGGCCCGGCCTGCCTGGGCATTCGCCGCGGGTAGGTAAGGCTGCCCTTCCCCGGGTGTAATCTGGGATCGATGTCCACGATCACCGAGCACCCGACGGGCGAGCACGACGCCACGGTCTGCCGCGCGTCGCGTCACACCCGGGTGCAGCAGCTCATCACGGCCGACGAGTCGTCGCTCGCCGAGCTCGAGGCGCTCCTGGCGACCCTGCCGATCTGCTCGACGGGCCGCGTGTTCGTCGAGATCCCCGACGTCACGTGGGTCACCGACCTCCGCGTGCCGGCCCGCATGACGCTCACGTGGCTGGATCGATCGGCCCGCACCGGCGCTCCCGGCACGGGCCGCGCGTGCCCGACCGGCCGCGCCCTGGCCCGCGCGGTGACGGCCTGGGCCGACGAGATGATGTGCGGCGAGGGCGACGCCACGCGTGTGCACCTGCTCGGCGGCTACCTCGGCACCGCCGACATCATCGATCACCTCACCGAGCGGCTCGGCGTGCCCGCCGAGGCGATCCACGCGCCGGAGCGCTACCGCCTGCTCGCCGACTGACGCGGCCGAGCGGTCCGTTCCGGCCGGACATAGCCGCCGTCCTCGAGCCCGGCCTCGATCTCGAACCGGTTGCGCAGCGGATCGCGCCCGGCCAGCAGGTAGAGGATCGGCAGCAGCAGGCCGTACCGCCGCCACTGCCGCACGTGCACGAGCTCGTGGGCCAGCACCTCCGGCGGCTCGCCCTCGCGGAAGGTCAGGTAGCAGCGGCCCACACACGTGCCGCCACGACCGTGCGTCCACCGGGGCATGCGGCGGAACACGAGCAGCTCGCCGTGACGCTCGACCTCGCCCGTGCTCCACAGGCCTCCCCACGCGATCCCGAACGCGGTCGCCACGGCGAAGCCGGCGCGGCTGATCCACGAGTCCAGCAGGAACGAGGGGATGCGGCGGTCGATCGCGGCGCCGTGCTCGAGGCGCAGCTGCGCGATCTCGCGCCAGTTCTCCGGCCGCGGGTTCGACGGGAACGACAGCCTCATGCGAGCGCGCTCACGAGTCGCAGGATCGTGCCCATGTCGTCGACGGCGGCCGCCGGATTCTGCGGGGCGAAGCCCGCGATCGTGGAGCCGGCCAGCTGCACGCGCGACCGGAGGGCGCCGATGGATGCGAGCAGGCCGAGCGGCGTGATGCCGAACGGCGTCGACATCGCCACACCGGCGAGGTGGGCGGGGTCGAGCACGTCGAGGTCGACGTGGATGTAGACGCGGCCGGCACCGGTGGCGGCCACCGCATCGGCCAGCGCCTCCGCGCGTTCCTCGACGTCGTTGGCGGTGAGGTGGGCGATCCCCGCGTCCGCCACGTGCGCGCTCTCCTCGGGCTCGAGATCGCGCGCCCCGGCGAGAACGACGCGATCGGGCGTGACGCGGCCCGGCTCGAGCGCGAGGCCGGCGGCGCACTCGCCGAGGACCGCGCGCAGCGCCATGCCCGCGAAGGCGCCGGAGGGGCTGGTGTCGGGCGAGTGCAGGTCGCCGTGGGCGTCGAGCCACACGACGGCGAGGTCGTCGCCGGCCACCGCGTCGATCGCCGGGACCGAGATGGAGCAGTCGCCGCCGATCACGATCGCCGGTGACGGGTCCTCGGCCACCGCGGCGGCGATCGCCTCCCGCACGCGCATCAGCGAGCTGGCGCGCCGCACGCGCGTCTCGAGCTGCTCGCCGGCTTCCAGCGGCACCGCCACGCGGTGGCAGGCCGAGGCGGGCAGGTCGCCGGCGATCGCCTCCGCGCCGTCGACGAGCGACATCGCCCGAGCGGATGGGGATCCCTGCCATTGCGGCACCACGACGAATCGGGCCATGAGGCCATCATCCCCCGCATCCCGGCGCCCGTCGAGCGCGCCGCGCGACGGCGGGGCGGTCGTCGGATCGGGTGCGCCGGCGTCGGAGCGAATCCGCGGGCGCCGTCCCATCCGTCTCACTGGGTCACACCCGCCCCATTGATCCGGCGATCGGTGGCGTATCTCCGACGCCCGCGCGAGATGCCGGCCGCGCCGGGTCGCTTCCTTCAGCAGCAGGGATCGGCCGCCCGCTGGCTCGTCGACCGGAGTGAGCGAAGCGAACGAAGCGGAGACGGGTCGAGCGCAGCGGCGCAGCCGCGGAGTCGAGACCGATGGCATCACCCCAGAGCTCTCGACTCCGCTTCGCTCCGCTCGAGCCGTCTCCGCTCGCCCCGCTCGGTCGACGAGCCGCGGTCGGTTGCGGTCGTCGGGTGCGCCGGCGTCGGAGCGAATCCGCGGGCGCCGTCCCATCCGTCTCACCGGTTCACATCCGCCCCATTGATCCGGCGGTCGGTGGCGTATCTCCGACGCCCGCGCGAGATGCCGGGCGTGCCGGGGTTTCGGTGGTCGCTTCAGCTGCGCGGCCTGCGGCCGCTTCGTTCAGCAACCGGTCGGTTGTGCTCGTCGGACGGGGCGCCGCAGACGACGAAGGCGCCGCCCCGCACGGGACGGCGCCTTCGGGGCGGGCGTCAGGAGGTGATCGCCTGGGCGCCGCCGGACTTCAGCGCGGCCAGGCGCGCCTCGACCTCGGTGAGCTGACCGAGGTCGTCGAGCTGCTCGAACTGCGCGTCGAGCGACGAGGCCGCCAGCTCCGCCTTGCCGGCAGCGAGGGCCTCCTGGCGGCGGACCTTGTCCTCGAAGCGGCCGAGGTCGCTGGTCGGGTCCATCACGTTGATCGACTTGACGGCGTCGTGGACCTTGTTCTGGGCCTCGGCGGTCTTGGCGCGGGCGATGAGCTCGCTGCGCTTCGACTTGAGGTCCTCGAGCTTGGCCTTCATGCCGTCGAGGCCGCCCTTGAGCTTCTCGACGACCTCGTTCTGCGCGGCGAGCTGCGGCTCCGCGGCCTTCGCCTCGTTCTCGGCGGTGAGCTGGCGGGTGAGCGCGATCTTCGCGAGGTTGTCGAACTTGTCGGCATCGGCGGTGTTGCCGGCCGTGCGCAGCTCGTCGGCCTTCGTGCTCGCGGCCAGCGCCTTGTTGCCCCACTCCTTCGCGGTCGCGACGTCCTCGGCGTGGTCGCGCTCGAGCAGTCGGAGGTTCCCGATCGTCTCGGCGATCGCGGCTTCGGCGTCGGCGATGTTGTTGGTGAAGTCGCGCACGAGCTGGTCGAGCATCTTCTCCGGGTCCTCGGCCTGATCGATGAGAGCGTTGACGTTCGCCCGGATCAGGGTCGAGATGCGGCCGAAGATCGACTGCTTGGTCATGGTGGTTCCCCTTCGTGGATGGATCCGTGTCTGGTCTGAAGGTCTCGGGCTGAGTCTATGAGTGCGGGGTGTCCGGCGGCAGGGTGTTTTCCCGACAACCGGGGCCTAGCCGCGATCGGTCAGAACCGTCCGCCGCCGCGCCGGCCGCTGCGCCCGCCGCCGAAGCCCCCGCCGAAGCCGGAGCGCCGTCCGCCCCCGCCGCCGAGCATCCCGCCGAGCCCGCCGCCGCGGCTGAGGCCGCCGCCCCAGCCGCTCGAGCTGCGCGAGCCGCCGCCGGAGAGCAGTCCGCCGATGATGCCGCCGAGGATCGCGTCGCCCGCGCCGCCGCGGCTCGAGCCGCCGAACATCCCGCCGAACATCCCGCCGCCCATCGAGCCGCCGAACATGCCGCCGCCCATCATGCCGTTCACGTCGTCCTGCGCCAGCTGCGAGGCCGTCTGTGCCAGCTGCAGCGCCCGCTGCGCGTACTGCGTGGCCTGCGCGGGGTCGGCCATCCGCAGCGCCTGCGCCTGGCCGAGCGCGTTGCTGGCCTCGGCGAGGCGCGTGCGGGCATCGGCGCCCACGGCACCGCGGCGCTGGGCGATGAACTGATCGGCCGACGTGACCGCGCTCTGGGCCTGCAGGATCGTCTGATCGAGCAGCTGCTGCGTGCGCTGCGCGTTGACGATCACGGCGTCGATCTGCTCGTTGGCGGCCTGCAGCTGCTCCAGCAGCAGGCGCGGCCGGCGCGCGGTGCCCGTGAGGTTCTGCCGGGCGGCGGCGATCGCCTGCTCGGTCGCGGCGAACGCGGGATCGCTCGTGCCGGCCTGGCGTGCCCGGGCCACGTCGCCCTCGAGCTCCGCGACGAGCGCGGCCGCCTGCTGCTCGGCGGCGGCGAGCGCCGCCCCGAGCCCGGTGGCGGCCTTCTCGAGCGCGACGGCCTGATCTGCGGCCTGCTCGGCCACGACGATCGCCGACGCGGCCTCGCCGCTGTCGCCCGCGGCCACGAGCCGCTCCGCCTCCGCGAGCTGCGCGGTGGCGGTGGCGAGGCGCTCGCGCGCCTGCTCGGCGTTGTCGGCGACGTCGCCCAGCGCCTCGGGGGCGTAGCGCCCCTGCAGCGCCGCGATCGCGTCCGCGGCGCGCTGGTCGGATCCGGCGGCCGCCGCGACGGCCGCGCGGGCCGCCGCGAGGGACTTCGGCAGGTCCTTCTCGACCTCGCGCAGCTCGGCGAAGGTCTCGGCCTTCTCGGTCAGGGTCGTGGCGGCCTCGTCGCAGAGCCGGTAGATCTCCTCGTTCCAGGCGCGCGCCTGCTCGGCGGAATCCGGCTCGGCGTCGTCGAGGCGGCGCTTCAGCTCGAACGCCTGGTCGAGGCTGCGCTTGGCGGCCTCCAGCGCCGCGCGGAACTCGCCCGTGGCGCCCTCGCCGAACTGCGCGATCGCGAAGCCCAACTCCTGCTCGCTCGACTTGATCGCGTCGTCCGTGGCGACCAGGGCCGAGGCAGCCCGCTTCTCGAGCTCCTCGAGCGGGACGGCCTCCGCCGGTGCCGGGCCCGAGGCGTCCTTGCGTCGCGAGCGGGCGATGAGCACGATCACCACGATGATGCCGGCGACCACGAGCAACCCGATGAGCCAGGGCAGGATCGACCCGCCCCCTCCGGAGCCGCCGGCCACGCCCTGCGTCTGCTCGATCTCGGCCGCGGCCGCCTCGGCGGCGCCGGCCCAGTCGCCGTCGCGGAGCTCGGGGTGGATCGCGTCCTCGATCTGCAGCAGCTGATCGTCGGTGAGGGGCCCGTCCACCGGGGCGGAGACGTAGTACTGGCGATCGGTGACCGCGACGGCGAGCAGGTACTGGTCGACGCCCAGGCCGTTGTCGATCGCGACCTCGTCGGCCCACTCCTGCGCGCTCGCGCCCTCGAAGTCGTCCACGTAGACGGCCCACAGCTCGATGCCGGTGCGCTCCGCCATCTGCGACAGGCGCTCGGCCGCCGTTTGCTCCTCGCCGCTCGTGAGCGCGTCGACCGAGGCGTCGTCGTAGACGAAGTCCTCGTCGAGGACCACGGGCGGCACCGCGAGCGCCGGACCCGCGATGGTGGCGAGCAGGGCGCCCGCCAGAAGGCCCGTCATCGTCGTCAGCCTGCGCATCGCGCCCTCCCCCTGGGGGCGACGTGGCACCGCCCTCCTCCCGCCGATCCTATTCAGCCGCCCCGGCGCCGGGGAACCGTGCGCGCCGCCGATCCCGCCCCGAAACGGCACGGGGAATCAGCCGATTCCCGACCACGGCCCCCGTACGCTGGCAGGGATGGACGACAGGTACGGCGCCGACGTGCTCGCCCCGGGCTGGCGCGAGCGCGGGGCGAAGAAGGTGGCGAAGGTCCCCGCCGAGATCGACCTCGTGGTCGAGGTCGCCGGCGACGGCTTCACCGGCGCGATCACGCGGCGCGAGGGCCCGCACGTGGAGCTTGAGGACTACAAGGGGCGCCGGCGCCTGTTCCCGATGGGGCGCGGCTTCCTCATCGACGGCGAACCCGTCGAGCTCGTGGCCCCCGCCGCGCAGCCCCCGGGGCGCCGCCGCACCGCGTCCGGCTCGTTCGTCGCCGACGACCGGCGCGCCCGCGTGGCGCTGCCCAGCCGGATCCTCGTCGAGGGCAAGCACGACGCGGAGCTCGTGGAGCGGGTCTGGGGCGCCGACCTGCGCGCCGAGGGCGTGGCCGTGGAGTTCCTCGAGGGCATCGACCTGCTCGACGATCTGCTGCGGGCCGAGCCGCCGTCGGCCACCCGCCGCTACGGCGTGCTCGTGGATCACCTCGTGCCCGGCTCGAAGGAGCAGCGCATCGCCGACGCCGTCGCGCGCGGCCCGCACGGCGCGTTCGTGCGCATCGTCGGGCACCCGTTCGTCGACGTGTGGCAGTGCGTCAAGCCGCAGGCACTCGGCATCGCGGCCTGGCCGGTCGTGCCGCGGGGCACCGACTGGAAGACCGGCATCTGCCGGGGCCTGGGTTGGCCGGCCGAGGACCACGCCGACATCGCCCGCGCGTGGCAGCACATCCTGTCGCGCGTGACGACGTTCCGCGACATCGAGCCCGAGCTGCTGGGACGCGTCGAGGAGCTCATCGACTTCGTGACGGCCCCGGCGGACTGACCATGGCGACGCAGCGGCAGCGACTCGCGCTGCGGGGCGCGGGAGCCTCGTTCGCCGCGAACCTCGTCGCCGCCGTCTCGCACACGATCGGCGGCGAGCCGGCGCCGGCGCCGCTGATCGTCGTCGGCATGATGGCGCTGCTGTGGGCGCCGGCGATGCTGCTCATGGGCCGGCGCCCGCGCGCGGGCCGGATCGCCGCGACCGTGATCGTCGCGCAGGCCGCGTTCCACTCGATCTACGCCGCGCTCGGCTTCCCGTCGGGCGCCGCCACGACGCACGGGCACGCGGCGCACGCGCACGGGGCGCACGACCACGTGCTCACGGCGACGGGCGCCGCGATCGACGTGGGCCCGCTGATGGTGGCGGCGCACGTCGTCGCGGCGGCCGTCACCTTCGTGGTGCTCGTCTTCGGCGAGCGCACGATCCAGGCCGTCCGCGCCTGGACCGTCGCCTCCGTGCGCGCCCGCATCGCGGCGCCCCGCCCGCCGATCGCGCCTCCCCCGGCCGTCGCGGCGGGCGAGCCGATCCCCGGGGCGGCCTGGCGCGCCTTCGCGCTGATCAGCCCGCGCGGCCCACCCCTTCCTTCCCTCTGATCACCCATCCCTTTCGCGGTCCCCACGGGACCGCTGATTCCGCACGTTCAGAAGGAAGAGTCATGACACACGCACGCAACCGCCGAACCCGCCCGTTCGTCCTCGCCGGATCGGGGGTCGCGCTCGCCGCGGCCCTCGCGCTGGGCGCGCCCCTGGCCGCCTCGGCCCACGTCACCGTCTCGTCGGAGGGGGCCGTCGCCGGGTCGTACGACCTGCTGACGTTCTCGTTCAGCCACGGCTGCGACGGATCGCCGACCACCGCCCTGGAGATCACGATCCCGGAGGGCGTCGGAGCCGCCCACCCCACCGCGCAGGTGGGCTGGGACATCGAGATCGCGCACGACGAGACCGACGGCCTGCCCTCCGCGGTGACCTTCACGGCCGACGAGCCGGTCGCCGACGAGCTGCGCGCTGCCGTGCAGCTGCAGGTGCAGTTCTCGGCCGATGTGGAGGGCGACATCGCCTTCCCCGTCGAGCAGGTCTGCGCCGACGGCTCGGTCTCGTGGAGCGAGCTCGCCGAGGAGGGGCAGGACCCGCACGAGCTCGACGCGCCCGCGCCCGTCGTCACGGTCGCGGCCGCGAGCGCCGGCGACGACGCGCACGCCGCCCACGGCGAGGCATCGACCGAGGCATCGACCGAGGCCTCGGCCGACGCCGATCCCGCCGCTCCGTGGGGCATCGCGCTGGGCGGGGCGGGCCTGCTGCTCGGCGCCGCGGCGCTCGGCACGTCGATCGTCGCCCTGCGCCGCCGCTGATCGGCCGGCGAGCCGAGGCGCTGGCCTCGGCTCGCCGTTCCGGTCGAGCCGTCCGAGGACATCGATGGAGCAGGCCGCGCCCGGCCTCGACTCCGCGGCTGCGCCGCTCCGCTCGGCCCGTCTCCGCTCCGCGGCTGCGCCGCTCCGGTCGACGAGCGGTCATGGTCCGGGGCGCGTGGTGCGTCACGAGCAGTGACCACCCGGGCAGGGCCGACGGGGCGCACGCCGCGCCCGGCCTCGACGTCCGCCCGGGCGCTCGGCCCGTCTCCGCTCCGCGGCTGCGCCGCTCCGGTCGACGAGCGGCGATGGTCCAGGGCGCGTGGTGCGTCACGAGCAGTGACCACCCGGGCAGGGCCGAGCGAGCGCAGCGAGTCGAGAGCAACGGCCTGAAGCCCCGGGTCCCGGGGCACGCCCGGGCGGACAGGGTCGGCCGACTACCCTGGAACGCATGCCCGACGACGCACCCCGGTACCGCGATCAGCCCGTCTCGTTCGTTCGGCGCGGCGGCCGCATGTCGGAGGCGCAGGAGCGCGCGTGGGCCGAGCTGTCGCCGTTCTACCGCTTCGACGTGCCGCGCGATGCCGCCTCCACGTCGGTGCACCCCGACGCCGTGTTCGACCCGGCCGCGGAGTTCGGTCGCGAGGCCCCGCTCATCGTCGAGATCGGCTCGGGCCAGGGCCACGCGATCGTGAATGCCGCGGTGAACAACCCCGACACCGACTTCCTCGCCGTGGAGGTCTACGTCGGCGGCCTCGCCCGCACCATGCTCGATGCCGACAAGGCCGGCGCGCGCAATCTGCGGGTGATCGAGGCGAACGCGCCCGAGGTGCTCGAGACGCTGCTGCCGGAGGGATCGGCCAGCGAGGTCTGGATCTTCTTCAGCGACCCGTGGCACAAGAAGCGCCACCACAAGCGCCGCATGATCAAGGACGGCTTCGGCGCGACGGTGGGCCGCGCGCTGCGCGACGGCGGGGTGCTGCGCCTGGCGACCGACTGGGAGGACTACGCGCTGCAGATGCGCGAGGTCATGGACGCCGCGCCCGAGTTCGAGCGGGCCTTCGAGGGCGAGTGGGCCGAGCGGTTCGAGGGCCGCGCGATGACCGCGTTCGAGCGCAAGGGGATCGAGAAGGGCCGCGACATCCGCGACCTCACCTACCGCCGGGTCCCGCGCGGCTGATGGCCCACGCCGCCGCGACGCCGCGCCCGCTCCTGTCGTGGGGCGTCGTCCCGGCGCTGCTCGTGTGCCTGGCGGCGCCCGCGATGTTCGTGCTCGAGTCGCGCCCGTTCGGCTATGTGCTCCTCGCCGTCGGCGTGCTGGCCTCGTCGCTGCCGCGGCTCGAGATCACGCGCCTGACGCGGGACCTGTCGCTCATCGCCGTCGGGCTGGTGTGCGCGAGCGCGATCCATCTCGAGGCGAAGCTCGACAACCTCTCGATGCTCGCGTTCACGCTCGCGCTCGGCGGGGCGGTCCTCCTCCCGTACGTGCTGAGCCGCTGGGCCTACCGCGATCACGCGATCCGCTTCCCGTGGCGCGGCGGCGGCCGGTGGAGCCGGTGGCAGTGGGCGTGGCTCGTCGCCGTGCTCGTGCTCGGCTGGCTGATTCTGCCGTTCTACTTCGTCACGAGCGGCGTGTACCGCAACTGGCCGGTCGTCGACGACCCGGATCTGATCGCCCGGCTGTTCGTCGGCGTCGGCGCGGTGGGGATCTGGGACGAGCTGTTCTTCATCTGCACGGTGTTCGCCCTGCTGCGGCGGCACTTCCACGACGCGACCGCCAACGTGCTCCAGGCGATCGTGTTCGTCAGCTTCCTCTGGGAGCTCGGCTACCGCGCATGGGGTCCGGTGCTGACCATCCCGTTCGCGCTGCTGCAGGGGTTCATCTTCCTCAAGACCCGCTCGCTCGCCTACGTCGTCACGGTCCACCTGCTCTTCGATGCCGTGGTGTTCCTCGTCCTCGTGCACGCGCACAATCCGGGCCTGCTCGACGCGCTGTTCCTCGTCTGATCCGCCGTTTCGGGCGGATGAACGCTCCGCGCGCCTCCCTTCCGCCCGAACGAGGCGGCCCCTAGAGTGACGCCCAGGGGGAGGCCGCGATCCGGGGAGGACGGCATGACGGCGGTTCAGGACCGCACGACGACGGCGCGGCCGCATCGCGTGCCCGTGTCGAACTTCTGGGCGAAGGTGATCATGGCCGTCACCGGCCTCATCTTCACGGCGTTCGTGTTCGTGCACATGTACGGCAACCTGCACATCTTCCAGGGGCAGGAGGAGTTCGATCACTACGCGCACTGGCTGCGCGAGGTGCTCATGCCGCTCGTGCCGTACGAGGGCGTGCTGTGGATCCTGCGCGTGGTGCTGCTGGTCTGCCTCGTCGGGCACGTGGCCTGCGCCGTGCTGCTCATCGTCCGCGCCCGCCGCGCGCGGGGCCCGCACCGCCGCAGGGCGCTCTCCGGGGTGGATGCCTGGTTCGCGCGGACGATGCCCGTCACCGGCCTGATCATCCTGCTGTTCGTGATCTTCCACGTCCTCGATCTCACGCTCGGCGTGCAGCCGGCGGCCACGGGCGAGTTCGAGGCGGGCTCGGCGTACGCCAACCTCATCGCGAGCTTCCAGCGGCCGCTCGTCGCCGGCTTCTACATCCTCACGATGCTCGTTCTCACGGTGCACGTGTTCCACGGCATCTGGACGGCCGCGCACGACCTCGGCGCCACCGGCAAGCGGCTGCGTCAGATCACCGTGTGGGTCGCGGGGGCGGTCGCGCTCGCGATCTGCCTCGGCAACGTGTCGATCCCCGTCCTCGTCCTGGCAGGAGTGCTCGCATGACCCTTGCAGACACCGGCACCCGCGTGCGTCCGGCGGCGGAGGCGCAGCTGCTCGACGGACTCCGCACCATCGGATCGGACATCGCCGGGATGATCCCGAGCGATGTGCCCGCCGCGGAGTTCTGGACCGACCGCAAGCTGCACTACAAGCTCGTCAGCCCGCTCAACCGCCGCAAGTTCACCGTCATCGTCGTGGGCACGGGCCTGGCCGGCGCGGGCTGCGCGGCCGCGCTGGGCGAGCTCGGCTACAACGTCGAGGCGTTCACGTTCCACGACGCGCCGCGCCGCGCGCACTCGGTCGCGGCGCAGGGCGGCATCAACGCCGCGCGCGGCCGCAAGGTCGATGGCGACTCGCTGGCGCGCTTCGTGAAGGACACCATCAAGGGCGGCGACTTCCGCGCGCGCGAGGTGGACGCGTGGCGCCTGGCCGAGGAGAGCATCCGCGTCATCGATCACATGGACGCGATCGGCGCCCCGTTCGCGCGCGAGTACGGCGGCCAGCTCGCCACGCGCTCGTTCGGCGGCGTGCAGGTCTCGCGCACGTACTACACGCGCGGCCAGACCGGGCAGCAGCTGCAGGTGGCCGCGTCGCAGGCGCTGCTGCGCCAGGTGGCCCGCGGCTCGGTGAACCTCCACACGCGCACCGAGATGCTCGACCTCATCGTCGAGGACGGGCGCGCGGCCGGCATCGTGGCCCGCAACCTCATCACCGGCGAGATCACCGCGCACACCGCCCACGCCGTGGTGCTGGCGACGGGCGGGTACGGCAACGTGTTCTTCAAGTCCACGCTCGCCAAGAACTCCAACGTCACCGCCGCCTTCCGCGCGCACCGGCGCGGCGCCTACTTCGCCAACCCCGCGTTCATCCAGTTCCACCCCACGTCGCTGCCGGTCTCGAGCGAGTGGCAGTCCAAGACGATCCTCATGTCGGAGTCGCTGCGCAACGACGGCCGGATCTGGGTGCCGAAGACCCCGGGCGACACGCGCGATCCCAACACGATCCCCGAGGAGGAGCGCGACTACTACCTCGAGCGCCGGTATCCCGCGTTCGGCAACCTCACGCCCCGCGACGTGGCCAGCCGCGCGGCGCGCGACGAGATCGTCGCCGGCCGCGGGGTGGGCCCGCTCAAGAACGCCGTGTACCTCGACTTCCGCGACGCGATCGGGCGCCTGGGTCGGAAGGTGATCGAGGAGCGCTACGGCAACCTCTTCGAGATGTACACCGACGCCACGGGGGAGGACCCGTACGTCGTGCCGATGCGCATCGCGCCGGGCGCGCACTTCGCCATGGGCGGCCTCTGGAACGACTACGACCAGATGACATCGATCCCCGGGCTCTTCGTGGGCGGCGAGGCCGGATGGGGGTACCACGGCGCCAACCGCCTCGGCGCGAACTCGCTGCTGTCGGCGTGCGTCGACGGCTGGTTCACGCTGCCGTACGCGGTGCCCCACTACCTCGCCGATCTGCTGGGCTCGCCCAAGCCGGCGCTGGACGCCCCCGAGGTGGCCGGCGCGCTCGACGACGCCCGCGGCGGCGTGGAGCGTCTCACCGCGATCGGCGGCACGCAGGGACCCGACCGGTTCCACCGCCGCCTCGGCGACCTGCTCTACCAGCACTGCGGCGTCAGCCGCGACGGCGAGCTGCTGGCGGAGGGCATCCGGTCGGTGCAGGCGCTGCGCGAGGAGTTCTGGAGCGACCTGCGTGTGCAGGGCCAGACCGACGGCTTCAACCAGGAACTGGAGCGCGCCGGACGCGTGGCCGACTACCTCGACATGGCCGAGCTGATGTGCCTGGATGCGCTCGACCGCGACGAGTCCTGCGGCGCCCACTTCCGCACCGAGCACCAGCACCCCGACGGCGAGGCCAAGCGCGACGACGAGAACTGGCGCTTCGCCTCGGCGTGGGAGCGGGGAGCCGACGGCCGCTACATCCGCCACCAGGAGCCGCTCGAGTTCGTGAGCGTGCCCCTCGAGACGCGCAACTACAAGTAGGAGGTACGGACCGATGAAGCTCACCCTGCAGATCTGGCGCCAGGACTCCGCCGCCTCCGAGGGGCACTACGAGGACTACCTCCTCGTGGGGGCCGGCCCCGAGTTCACCCTCCTCGAGGCGCTCGACAAGCTCAACGACCAGCTCGTGAGCGAGGGCAAGGAGCCGGTCGCCTTCGACTCGGACTGCCGCGAGGGCATCTGCGGCTCGTGCGGCATCACGGTCGACGGCCGCCCCCACGGCCCGGTCGAGAAGACCCCCTCGTGCCGCCAGCACCTGCGCTCGTTCGCCGACGGCTCCACCGTGCGCCTGGAGCCCTTCCGCAACGGCAGCTACCGCGTGGTCCGCGACCTCGCGGTGGATCGCTCGGGCCTGGATCGGATCATCAAGGCCGGCGGGTACGCGTCGATCGACGCCGGTACCGCCCCCGACGCCGATGCGCACCACCTCACGCACGAGAAGGCCGAGTACGCGCTCGACATGGCGGCGTGCATCGGCTGCGGCGCGTGCGTGGCGGCATGCCCCAACGGATCGGCCAACCTCTACGTGGGCGCGAAGCTGCTGCACCTGGCCACCATGCCGTCGACCAAGGCCGAGCGCTCCACGCGCGCCAAGGAGATGGTGCGCGTGGCCGAGGAGGAGTTCGGCCCCTGCTCGCTGTACGGCGAGTGCGTCGACGTGTGCCCGGCCGGCATCCCGATCACCGCGATCGCCGGCGTGAACCGCGAGAAGCTGCGCCAGGTCCTCCGCGGCATGGCCGACTGAGCCGCGATCGAACGCGCGTAACCTTGCTCGCATGACCGAGACCGTGGCCGCGCTGCTCGCCGAGCTCGAGACGCTCGAGGATCCCCGCATGCGCGAGATCAACGAGCGACACGGCGACGACCACGGCGTCAACCTCTCGAAGCTGCGGGCCGTCGCCAAGCGCCTGAAGACCGATCCCGAGCTCGCCCGCGCGCTGTGGGCGACCGACGTCACCCCCGCGCGGCTGCTGGCGCTGCTGATCTCGCGCCCGAAGCAGTACTCCGCCGACGAGATCGACGCGATGCTGCGCGAGGCGCGCGCCCCCAAGGTGCGGGACTGGCTGACGAACTACATCGCCAAGAAGAGCCCACACCTCGAGGAGCTGCGGCTGCGCTGGCTCGACGACGCCGATCCGTACGTCGCGGCCGCGGGCTGGGCGCTCACCGGATTCCGCGCACAGAAGGACCCCGAGGGGCTCGATCTGCCGGCGCTGCTCGACACCATCGAGGCCGAGATGAAGGACGCGCCGGCGCCGCTGCAGTGGGAGATGAACTCCGCGCTCGCGTACATCGGCATCGCGCACCCGGATCAGCGGGCCCGCGCCCTCGACATCGGCGAGCGGCTCGAGGTGCTCAAGGACTACCCGACGCCCCCGAACTGCACGTCGCCGTACGCGCCGATCTGGATCACCGAGATGGTGTCGCGCCAGGCCTGAGTCGCTCGCGGTGGTCGCGCACGACCGCGTCGAGGAGCGCGTTCGCGACCTCGCGCTTGGTGCCGTCGGCCCGCGCCACGACCTCGCCGCGCGCGTCGACCACGACCACCGCGTTCTCGTGCGACTCGAAGCCGGAGTCCCATCCCACGGCGTTCGCCGCGAGCAGGTCGACGCCCTTGCGCTCGCGCTTGCGCCGGGCGCGCTCGACGAGCTCGTCGTCGCTCGAGACCGTCTCGGCCGCGAAGCCGACGATCGTCTGGCCCGGCGCGCGGGAGGCCGCCAGCCCGGCGAGGATGTCGTCGTTCTCCACGAGGCGCAGCTCGAGCCCGCCGGGCGACGACTCCTTGGTGAGCTTCACGTCGGCGACCTCGGCCACCCGGTAGTCGGCCACGGCCGCCGCCATGATCACGACGTCGGCGCCCGCGGCGGCGTCGCGCATCGCCGCGCCCAGCTCCGCCGCCGTGCCGGCGCGGCGCACGTCGATCGCCGGCGCCTCGGCGAGCACGGCGTCGTCGACGTGGGCGGCCACGAGCACCACCTCGGCACCGCGATCGGCGGCGGCCCGCGCGATCGCGACGCCCTGCCGACCGCTCGAGCGGTTGCCGAGGAACCGCACGGGGTCGATCGGCTCGCGCGTGCCGCCGGCCGAGACGACGATCCGCAGGCCCGCGAGATCGGCGGAGTCCGGCGCCGGCGCGGGGTGCGATCCGCGATCGGATCCTGCGGAGGCGCGATCCTGCTCCGCGGCGGCCTCGCCCCGCAGCAGCGCCGACACCTCCGCGTGGATGTGCTCGGGCTCCGACATGCGGCCGGGTCCGGAGTCGTCGCCCGTGAGCCGGCCGCTGTCGGGCCCGACGACGCGCACGCCGCGCTCGCGCAGCGTCGCGACGTTGGCCTGCGTCGCCGGATGCCGCCACATCTCGGTGTGCATCGCCGGCGCGACCACGACGGGCGCGGTCGTGGCCAGCAGCGTGGTGCCGAGCAGGTCGTCGGCCAGGCCCGCGGCCATCTTGGCGAGCGTGTGGGCGGTCGCCGGCGCGATCACCACGAGGTCCGCCGCCTGGCCGAGCGCCACGTGCCGCACGCGCGGAACGTCGTCGTGCACCGACGTCGTCACGGGGTTGCGGCTGATCGCCTCCCACGTGGGTGCGCCGACGAAGCGCAGCGCGTTCTCGGTGGGCACCACGTGCACGTCGTGCCCGTCGGTCACCAGCAGGCGCACGAGCTGCACGGTCTTGTAGGCGGCGATGCCGCCCGTCACGCCGACGACGATGCGCCGGGGAGAAGGCGAAGTGACCATGCCTCCACCCTCTCGCATCCGGCGGGCGCACGCACGACGCACCCGTGCCGCGCTCCTAGGCTGGAGGGCGTGTGCACCGTCGTGATCCGCGTCCCCGAGGGCGCGGGCGAACCCGTCCGCCTGCTCGCCGTCCGCGACGAGGACCCCGCCCGGGCGTGGGATCCGCTCGGCGCGTGGTGGCCGGACCGGCCCGGCACGATCGGGGTGCGCGACCGACTCGCGGGCGGGGCCTGGCTGGCCGCGCGGCCGGCCGACGGCCGCATCGCGGTGATCGTCAACCGCGCGGGGGAGCCCGCCGGGGAGCGCATCGAGTCGCGCGGCGCCATCGCGCTCGAGGCCGTCGAGGGCCGCGGCCCGGACCGGCCCCGCACCCTCGGCTTCCACCTCGTCGAGTCCGACGGCGCCGAGGTGGCGGTGACGACCTGGGACGGCGAGCGCCTGCAGCGGCGCGTGCTCGAGCCGGGCACGCACATGATCGCCCACGACGAGCCGGATGATCCGCAGACCGCCCGCATCGCGGCCTGGCGCGAGGCGTTCGCCGCGGCGTCGACCGACGCCGACCCGTGGTGGGCCGACTGGATCGACGTGCTGGCCGAATCGGGTCGGCTCGACCCGGGCGACGATCGCGCGATCATCCGCGACAACCGTCCGCACGGCTACCCGACCCTGTCGCTCCTGGCCTGCGTGGCCTCGATCCGGCCCGGCGCCGCCGACGTGCGCTACGCCGCGCTCGAGCGACCCGGGGTGTGGAACGCGCTCACGTTCCGGGCCGCCGCGGGCTGACGGCATCGGCCGGCTCCTGCGGCAGGAGCTTCAGCCCCACGACCGCGCCGACGATGCCGAGCAGGAAAAGGATCTTCGCCGGCGACGCGCTCTCGGCGCCGGTCGCCATCGCGTACGCCACGGTGAGGGCGGCACCCACGCCCACCCAGACGGGGTAGGCGGTGCCGATCGGGATCCGCGTGGCCGCGTAGCCGAGGCCCAGCATGCTCGCCGCGAGCCCGACGGCGAACACCGCCGTCGGACCGGGCAGCGAGAGCCCCTGCGACAGCCCGAGGGCGGTGGCCCACACCGCCTCGCACACCGCGCTGAGCAGCAGCACGACCCACGGCATCTCAGCTCACCGCCTTGAGGCCGACGATCGAGGCCACCAGCAGCACGAGCAGCGCGATGCGGGCGATGCTCGCCCGTTCCTTGCGCGTCACGATCGCCCACACCACGGTCAGGATCGCGCCGACGCCCACCCACACGGCGTACGCGGTGCCGGTGGGCAGCGACGTCATCGCCCACGCGAGGCCGGCCATGCTACCCGCGAGCGAGACGGCGAAGAGCACGGTGGGCCGCCGCCTGCGGAAGCCCTTCGAGGCGGCGAGCGCCGAGGCCCATACGGCCTCCAGCATGCCCGAGAGGATCAGGATCACCCACGCCATGACGCATCCGTTTCCGGCCGTCTTGTCGTGGTGCGGGTACAGCTCCCTCGTCCGCGGGCCCGCTGCGGGCCCCGACTCCACGGTAGCAACGGCGTCGCGGGCGGCTGCCCAGGCGGTGCACAGCGACGCGCCCGGGCCGTGGACCCGGGCGCGTCGTCGAGGCGGATCAGCCGAACGGCGGGGCCGCGCCGTCCCACAGGCCGAGCACGAACATCCAGGCGCCGCCCGCGATCGTCCAGATGAGGATGACGACCACCGACATCACGAACGCGGTGCGGAACCACTCGCCCACCTTGATGTAGCCGGAGCCGTAGATCACGCCCGACGGGCCGGAGGCATAGTGCGACAGCGCGCCGAACAGGTTGCCGATGAAGCCGAACACCAGCGCGGCGAACATCGGGGGAGCGCCGGCGGCGATGGCCGCGCCGAGGAAGACGCCGTACATCGCCACGATCTGGGCGGTGTTGGAGGCGAACAGGTAGTGCGCGTAGAAGTACACGAGCGTGAGGATCGCGAACGCGAACACCCAGGGCATGCCGCCGACGAGGCCGCTGACGAAGTCGCCGATCCACTGGATGACGCCCAGCCGGTTCAGGTGCTCGGCCATGCCGACGAGCACGGCGAAGAAGATGAAGGTGTTCCACGCCGAGGCGTTCTTGGCCATGTCCTTCCAGGTGAGCACCCGGGTGACGAGCATCACGGCGATGCCGATGAAGGCGGCGGTGGTGGCGTCGAGCTGCAGGTTGGTGCCGAGCGCGCCGTTGACGGCCGACGAGATGCTCGATCCGAAGACCCACAGCACGAGCAGCAGGACGAAGGTGAAGATCATGACGATCTCGCCGAAGCTCAGGCCGCCCATGCGCGCGAGCTCCTCGCGGGCCATGGCCGGCGCCTCGGGCGTGGTCTTGGTCGTCGGACCGTAGATCTTCGACATCACCCACGGCACCGCGATGAGGCTGAGGATGCCCGGCACGATCGCCGCGGCGGCCCACCCGCCCCACGTGATGTCGACGCCGAGGTCGGCCGCCTGCGCGACCGCCTGCGGGTTGCCCGCCATGGCGGTGATGAACATGGCGCTCGTGATCGTGTTCACGATCGCGGCGGTGAAGGTGAGGTAGGCGCCGACCTTCTTGCGCGACTCGTCGCTGTCGGGCGTGGATCCCTGCACCTCGGCGATCGATCGGATGATCGGGTAGACCACCCCGCCGGCGCGCGCGGTGTTGGAGGGGGTCGCCGGGCTCAGGGCCAAATCGGTGGCGGCCATGCCGTACGCGATGCCGAGCGGCGTCTTGCCCAGCACCCGGATGAACAGCAGCGCGATGCGGCGCCCGAGCCCGGTGAGCAGGAACCCGTCGGAGATGAAGAACGCCGCCACGATGAGCAGCACGGTGGTGTTCGCGAACCCGCCGAGCGCCTCGATGGGCAGGCTCGCGGTGCCGCCGCCGACGGTCTCGACGCGGACGGCCGACATGCCCATCGCGCCCGTGACCATGGCGGCGGCGAGGCCGATGAGCGAGACCGACGGCGTCGGCAGCGGCTGCAGGATCAGCCCGATGATCGTCGCGACGAAGATGCCGAGCATCAGCATGCCGCGCTCGTCCACGCCCTCCGGCGTCGGGATGAGTGCGATCGCAATCGCGACGACGAGCATCACCCCGAACTTCCACAGGATCGAGATGGTGTCGGGCCGCAGTCCCCGTGTTGCGGTGCCCTCGGTGCTCATGACCACTCCTCGGTCTAGATGTATGCAGGCGAATGGAATTTCGTCTCGATGCGACCCTAGCGTCGGGGCGGGCACCCGGGCGGGGCCTGAGTGCCTGTGTTGCGTACCACCGGTGAGTGACCGTGACCGGAACACCGTGATCGGCCCGGATCTGGTGAGCACCCGGACGGGGCGAGAGTATCGCCGCGCGCGGCATCGTGGGAAGAGGTGCGCGTGTTCCGTAGGCTGGGCGCGTGGCGGTGGGGACGGCGACTCGGGTGCGCGACGCCGTCGTGCGCGCGCGGGCCGTGCTGAGGCGGGTGCCGCGCTGGGCGTGGATCGCCGGCGGCTCGATCGCGGTGGTGCTGCTGGCCACCTGGGCGCTCGGCGGCTTCGCCGACGCGGAGGGACGCGTGCGCCCGGTGTGGCAGGCCGGCGAGGCCCACGACCACGGCCAGGTGATCGCGACGATCCACGACTACACCGTGACGACCGAGGAGGGCCAGTACCTGCCCGACGGGGCCGCCGCCTGGCTGGTCGTGCGCGCGAGCATCGTCTCCACCGACGACGAGACGATCGTCTACCCGCGCGAGCTCGTCGAGCTCCCCGCCGGCATCGCGATCCCCGAGGACGACGACCTCAGCCCCGACGCGACCCACCTCATCGACCTGGACGACGGGCGGCGCACGTACCAGCTGCACCCCGACCTGCCCCTGGAGGTCGCCTACCTCTGGCCGCTCGCCGACCCGGACGACGCGCCCCGCGACGGGCTGCCCGTCGAGGCGATCGAGACGCTGTGGATCTTCAGCCCGTCGTCCAATGCCTGGCACTGGGGCGGGGCCGAGCCGGTGGCGACCATGACGATCCCCTACACGGACGAGCTGCCCGAGGTGCTGCGAGGTGGTGGGGGATGAAGCGGGTTCTCACCGTCGCCGCCCTCGTGGTCCTCGTGATCGCGGGTGGGCTGCTGGGCGACCGGATCGACACCGACCTGCCGATCGATCGCCCCGTCGTCGTGCCCGGCGCGGCCGGCCACGCGGTCCCGATCGGGCAGGGCGCGGTCACCATCCACACCGCGACGGCCGGCGCGCAGATCGAGGACTCCTGGGGCGAGGTGCTCGACACGCGCGGTCGCTGGGTCCTCGTCGAGGCGACGCTGGAGGGGGTCGTCGGACCGATCGACGACGGCCGGTGGTGGCTCGAGGACGCCGACGGGCGCCGCTTCGAGGCCACCGATCGCGTGGAGTGGAGCCTGCCCGAGGCCCAGCCGGGCATGGCCGTGCGCAGCGCCGTCGTGTTCGAGGTGGCGGAGGACATCGAGCTCACCACGGCGACGATCATCCTGACCGTGGGCCGCTACCCGCAAGAGACGGCGATCCGCGTGCCGATCGAGGGCGGATCCGGACGGCTCACGCTTCCGGAGCCCGAGCTGGGGGAGGGGTCGTGAGGCGCTCGCTGTCGGTCGCGCTCACCGGCGTCGCGCTCGCCGCGGCGATCGGGGTGACCGCGTGGATCGTCGCCGACGACGCGCGCCGCGGGTACCTCGAGACGGAGCCGCGCGTGGCCGTGGAGCCCGATGCCGACGGGTGGGCCACGATCGGGGAGTCGTCGGTGCGGCTGGCCGCGTTCGCCCCGGAGCCCTCGGTGACGACCGACGACGGCGAGACCTGGTTCGCGCCCGACGGCTACACGGCGTGGCGGCTCGAGATCGAGGTCGAGTCGACGATGGACGAGCTGGACTCGTGCACGCCGCGCGTCGTCGACGGCGAGGGGCGCACGTTCACGCCGATCGACCCCGACGCGGTGGGCCTGCCGGACCTGAACTTCTCGACCCTCGACTGCGGCCTGCAGGACGATCCGCGCCTCGGCGTGCTCTTCGTGCTCCCGGACGATGCCGAGCCGGTGCGCGTGGAGCTCGTGGACTCGGTGGGCTGGGGCTTCTCGCCCGCGTTCTATCGGTTCCCGCTCGCCGGCGGCTGACCGACCGGCCGCGGTGCCAGCCGCAGCGCGGGGGCGGCGCCCAGGCCGCGCAGCAGCGCGTCGACGGCCGAGGCCACGAGGGCGAGGGTGAGCACGCGCTGCAGCACCTCGCCGATCGTCTCGATGGGCGTGTACCAGGCGATCCACACCGCCGTCGGCTGCCAGGCCAGCAGCGGCCGGACGATCTCGGCGAGGATCCAGCCCGCACGGTCGGCGACGAGGAAGGCGAGGCAGAAGACCAGCACGGGCGCCCAGCCCGCCCGCAGCACGAGGATCACCGCTCCGATGGCGCCACCGAAGCGCCGCTCGGCATCGGTGGCGAGGTCCAGGGCACGCTCGATCCAGTCCTCCCGCACCCGGCCGATCACGCGGGACGCGCGCTTCTTGATGCCCGCGGCGGTGATGAGGGGGCGGGCCTGCGCGCCGTAGACGAGCGTGCCGAGGGCGAGCCATGCCAGGGGCACGACGAAGCCGATGATCGCCGCAGCGACGAGCGCGAGGACTGCGGCCCACAGCCCGTCGAGGGCGGCGGCGAAGGCCGGCACGTGCAGCTCGAGGGCCTGCCACCACTGGTCGAGGGCGGCGCCGACCCGTCGGGAGTGCCACCACTCGCCGAAGCCGAGGGTGCCCTCGCGGATGATCGTGGCGCTGAGGAAGATCCACACGACCTCGGCATAGCCCACGATCAGCCGCAGCATGGCCCGCGAGTGCTCCTGCTCGGGGCGCAGGCGACGGATCAGCACCGTCAGCCCGCGCGCGATGCTGAACGCGACGGCGGCCGTCACGAGCACGTCGAAGGTCGTGTTGCCCGCCAGCCGCGACGTGACGTCGCCCTCGCCGTCGATGACGCTGTAGGCGACGCCCAGGCCCATCGTCAGGGTGTCCTCGTAGAGGAAGCCGTAGTGCTCGTAGATGACGAGGAACGGCAGGATCACGGCGGCGCTGGCGATGAGCAGGCCGGTGACGGGCCGGGAGCTCTCCTCGCGGGCGCGCATGACGAGCAGCGCCCCGACGATCGTGAGCAGCTGCGCGAAGACGACGAGCGACATCACGAGCCGCCCGAGCACGCCCGACACGAGGGACGCGTGGACGGCCCACTGCAGCAGGTAGTGGCGCGAGATCACGCCCACCAGGGCGAGCAGCAGCAGCACCGGCCCGTGCCGTGCGATGAGCCGGCCGGCATCGGCGATGACGTTCCCGCCCGCGCGCAGCACGCCCTCGGTGCGCATCGCGGTGGCGTTCTGGCTCACCGGCCCAGGCTATCGGGACGGAACGGCCCCTCCCGGCTGATATCCTCATTGAGCCTCCATAGCTCAGGGGATAGAGCGTTGGTTTCCGGTACCAAAGGTCGCAGGTTCGAATCCTGTTGGGGGCGCCAAAGGGTGAGGGGCCTGCCGCGCATGCGGCGGGCCCCTCACCCTTTGTGGGCCACCATCAGCGGGTGCCCCACGGCAGAGGCTCCGGGCGTCGCGGATGCGACGCCCGGAGGGGCCGGTGGAGGCTTGGGGGGCCCTCACCCTTTGTGGGCAACCATCAGCGGGTGCCCCGAAAAAGAATCGGGCCGCCCCCTCCCCGGAGCGGCCCGATCCACAGCGGTGCGGTTACGGCAGCGCGGCGACGAGCTCCGTGACGAGCGCGGTGGCGGCGTCGGCGTCGCCGCTCATGGCGGTGGCGTTGACGAGCACGCCGTCCTTCGAGGCGATCACGCGCGAGGTGCTGACGTCCATGCCCGAGACGCTGGCGGACTCGTTGATGGCGATGACCGAGTCGGCACCCGGGATGGTCACGTCGACGGTCTCGACGGTGCCGGTCGCGGTCTGCCCGTCGAGGGTGGCGGTGTACTCGGGGCACGCGGCGATGGCCTCGGGCGAGTAGACCTCGAACATCGAGTCGATCGTGCTCGAGTCGGGGTAGCTGAACGCGCCGGCGAGGACCATGCTCTCGTCCTGCGTGCCCATGGCCACCGAGGCGCCGTCGGTGAGCAGCGAGGTCTGCTCGAAGAGGGGAGCGCACTCCGCCGGCTCGACCGAGTCGTAGCCGGAGGTGGCGGCGCCGGCGGCCTGCTCGACCTGGTCCTGCGGCAGGAGGGTGAGGCCGGCGCCCTCCAGCACGGCGCCGAGCTCGTCGGTGCTGAGCACCGTGTACGACTCGGGCTCGGCGGGCGCAGAACCGGAGCCCGAGTCGCCGGAGTCGGAGCCCTCGCCCGAGGGAGCGCTCGACGAGCAGGCGGCGAGGCTGAACGAGCCGATGGTCAGTGCGGCGAGCGCGAACACGGCCCGCTTCGAGATGGTTGCCATGCCCTCAGCCTCTCATCCGGCCGCCCGGTGCGACAGCCGTCGGCGTGGGGAGAACTGCCCGATCAGCGGCCGGCGACCGGCTCGGGGTCCTCCTCCAGCGCCACCACCGTGACCGGGTCGACGAGCGGCGCGACGGCCTCGGCGACCCGCTGCGCGAGGTAGAGATGACCGGCGTCGGACGGGTGATCGGCGCCCCGCTCGGAGGTGTCGATCACCTCGAGATAGTTGTCGTCGGTGATCCAGTGCTCGGCGATGGGCGAGACGTACGGCCACTCGCGCGCGGCGGCGAGCTCGGCGAGGTCCTGGTCGATGCGCAGCGTGGCCGCCTCGATCGGCAGCACCTGCGGCGCCGGGCCGAGCACGACGATCGTCGCCTCCGGGTACGTGGCGGCGAGGTCATCCCAGGCGGCCTGCACCGCCTTGCGGTAGCCGGCGGCGCCCTGGCGGCGGTCGTTGATCGAGCCCTGGATGATCACGACGTCGGGGTCGAGTGCGGGGTCGAGCCGCGCGATCCGCTCCCCGAACGTGTTCCCCGCACGGCCCTCCTTGAGGTAGCCGCTGCCGGACTCGCCGTTGACGATTGTGTCCCACCCGGCGATGTCGGCCACGCGATAGGCGTAGCCCCCGCTCGGCGCGGTGGCGGCGGAGCCGACCGTCCACGAGTCGCCGAAGACGAGCACGCGCGGCAGGTCGGAGGCCTCCTCCGGGCTCGGCGCGGACTCGATCACCACGCCGGCCCCCGCCTCCGCCACGGGCGCCGATTCCTGCTGCGGTGCCCACGGCTGGAGCACGACGAGCGTCGCCGCGAGCACGACGGCGATCACGGCGGCGAGGAGGGAGAGGATCCAGCGGATCGGGTGGGCCGCGGGGCGCATGGCGTCGAGGATAAGTGACCAAGGAGAAGCGCGGGTAAACGGCTGCCCGGGCATGTGCACAGGCCGTGATGGGACGATGGTCGGATGGAATCGGGAGAGCTGGTCGATCTGGAGATCACGGGCGTCGCCCATGGCGGCGTCTTCGTCGCGCGACACGGGGCGGACGGCGACAACCCGGGCCGCGTGGTGTTCGTCTCCGACACGCTGCCGGGGGAGCGTGTGCGGGCCGAGATCACCGAGGTGAAGAAGTCGTTCGCGCGCGCCGTCACCGTCGAGGTGCTCGAGGCCGCCCCCGAGCGCGCACCGCACGTGTGGCCGCAGGCCGACGTGGGGATCGCCCCGGCCGATCGCCCCGGCGGCGCGGACTTCGGCCACATCGCCCTCCCTGCGCAGCGGGCGCTGAAGGCCCGCGTGCTGCGCGAGGCGTTCGAGCGATTCGCGGGACTCGCGATCGACCCCGTCGTCGTCGGCCCCGAGGGCATGCTCGGTTCCGATCACCCGGGGGCGGCGCAGACCCTGGACGGCACCGGCTACCGCACGCGGCTGAGCCTGCACGTCGACGACGAGGGGCGCATCGGGCCGTACGCCGCGCGCTCCCACCGCGTGATCGAGGTGAGCGAGCACCCGCTCGCGGCCCCGCGCGTCGCGGAGGTGGCCCTGGCCCTGCGCAAGGCGAAGCCCGGCCGCGTCGACCTCGTGCTGCCCGGCGATGGCGTGGTGCGCACCATCCGCCGCCCCGAGCAGAAGGATCGCCGCGCGCCGCGCCCGGAGCCGGAGATCGTCGCGGAGTTCGTGGGCGAGCGGGAGTTCCACGTGGACGCGGGCGGCTTCTGGCAGGTGCACCGCGCCGCGGCGGCCACCCTCGATCGCGCCGTCCGCGACGCGCTGGGCGAGCTGTCGAGCGACGCGTGGCACCTCGACCTGTACGGCGGCGTCGGCCTCTTCGGCGCGGCGCTCGGCGAGCTGGCCGGTCCCGCGCGCCTGACGACGGTGGAGTCGGATCCGCGCGCCTCGCTGCACGCCGAGGACAACCTCATCGATCTGGGCGTCGAGGCCGTCAACATGCGCGTGGACCGCTTCCTCTCGCGCCTGCGCGCGCAGGCGAGCCTCGTCGACCGCGAGATGATCACGCGCGGCGTGACGCTGCTCGATCCGCCCCGTTCGGGCGCCGGACGCGACGTCGTCGAGAGCATCGCGGACCTCGGCTCGTCGCGCGTGGCGTATGTCGCCTGCGATCCGGTGGCCCTCGCGCGCGACGTGGGCTGGTTCCGCGAGCTTGGCTACGAGCTGGCCTCGCTCGACGCGTTCGACCTGTTCCCGCACTCGCACCACGTCGAGGCGCTGGCGATCCTCACGCGCTGACGCGGCGCGCCGCGGGCCACCGGATAGGCTGGCCTGATGATCCGCGTTGCCCTCGTGGACGATCACGAATCGGTGCGTCTCGGACTCGAGGCGGCGATCCGCCGCGCGGGCTCCGAGGTGGTCTTCAGCGGCGCGACGGTGGCCGAGTACATCGCCGCCCGCAATCGCGAGGGCTGGCCCTCGCCCGACGTCGTCCTGCTCGATCTCACGCTCGGCGACGGCACCACCGTCACCGAGAACGTCGTGCGCCTGGCGGCCGAGTCCGCCGTCATCATCCACTCGGTGGCCGATCGCCCGGCGTCCGTGCGCGAGGCGCTCGCGGCCGGCGCGGTGGGCGTGGTGAGCAAGTCCTCGCCGCTGGACGAGGTGATCGACGCCGTCGGCATGGCCGCGCGCGGCGAGCCCCTCAACAACGTCGAGTGGGCCAGCGCCGTCGAGGGCGATCGCGCCTTCGCCGACGCGCAGCTGTCCACCCGCGAGCGCGAGGTGCTGCGCCTGTACGCCGCCGGCCTGCCGCTCAAGGTCGTGGCCGATCGGCTCGGCATCGCCTTCTCCACCGCCAAGGAGAACATCACCCGCGTGCGGGTGAAGTACACCGAGGTCGGCCGCCCTGCGCCCACCAAGGTCGACCTGCTCAAGCGGGCGATGGAGGACGGCATCGTCGCGCAGGCCGGGGAACGCGGTGGCGTCTAGGGGCGAGATCGTCGAGGAGGCCTGGCGGCGGATGCCCCAGGCGTCGGCCCGCGAGACGCCCGGACGCTTCACCCGCGCCCGCTTCGAGCGCATCCTGCAGCTGCTCACGGGCGTCGGCGCGGGGGTGCTCGGGGTGCAGGCCCTCATCGTCGCCGTCACCGCCGACGGCGTGCCGATGGATCCCCTCCTCGCGATCGCGCTGTTCGCGTCGCTGGGGCTGATGGTCGTCGCCTGCCTGGCGGGGTTCGGCGCCCGCCTGTTCGCCACGGTGTTCGCGCTGGGCTTCCCCGTCATCCTGCTCGTGTGGGGGCTGAGCGACCGGGCCGATCCCGACCCCCACCTGCAGCCGGCGCCGTTCTACCTGCTCACTGTCTCGGCCGCGGCGGCCGTGGTCGGGCTGCCGCTGCGCGGGCAGATCGCCGTGGTGGCGGCCGTCCACTGGCTTTACGCGAACATCCGTCTCATCCGCGGCGGCTGGTCGCTGGAGATCTGGGAGTCGACGGTCTACGACGTCTCGATCGCCCTGCTGCTCGGCATCCTCGTGCTCGTGCTGGCGTGGATGTACCGGGGGATCGCGACGGGCGTCGACGAGGCGCGCGCGCAGGTGGTGGAGACCTACACCGCCGCCCGTGTCGCGGAGGCCTCCGAGAGCGAGCGCGTGGAGATCGCGGCGCTCATGCACGACAGCGTGCTGGCGGCCCTCATCGCCGCTGAGCGCGCCCGTTCCCCCCGCGAGCGCGAGCTCGCCGTGGCGATGGCCCGCGAGGCGCTCAACCGCCTCGCCAACGCCGAGTCCGATGACCCGCAGGGCAGCGACGACGACGTCTCGGCCGAGCAGATCGCGCGCGAGCTCGAGGCGCGGGCGGGCGAGCTCGGCATCGAGCTCACGGTCGACCGCCGGATCGAGCCCGACGCGCGCGTCTTCCCCGGCCGCCCGGCCCGCGCCATCGCGCTGGCCGCCACGCAGGCCCTCGCCAACGCGGTGCAGCACGCCGACGCCGAGGGGCTCGCGGTGCGGCTCGTGGCCGACGCGCGCTCCATCGAGGTGTGGGTGGAGGACGAGGGCCCCGGGCTCGACTTCGACGCCATCGAGGCGGACCGACTCGGCATCCGCGGATCGATCATCGCCCGCATGTCGGCGGTCGGCGGCAGCGCCGACATCCACACGGGCGCCCACGGCACGATGGTCGTCGTCTCGTGGGCCGAGCAGATCGAGGAGGAGCCGTGACCGTCCGGCGGCTGATCTACGGCCTCGTCTTCGCCTTCACCGCCTACTTCCTGCTGCGGGGCGTGATCTGGACGATCGAGGCGCCCGTGCCGGTGCTCCAGGGCGCCGCGGTGGGGGTGTGGCTCGTCGCCGTGATCGGCGCGATGTTCCTCGCGGCGGAGCCCGAGGCGTCCGAGGAGGGCCAGAACCGGCCCGGCCAGCTCCCGCTCGGCATCGCGATCCTGCTGCTCCTGCTGAGCATCGCCGCCGCGAGCCTGTCGTTCCTCGGCGGCGCCGAGCGCGTGCTCGACCTCCCGGCCGCCGGGGTGTTCGGCGCCACGGGTCTGCTGCTGACGATCATGTGCGTGCGGCGGCGTCCGCTCCTCGCCTGGATCGGGATCGTCGTCCTCGCCGCACAGGGAATCGCCGTGATGGGCCTCGACCTCGCGCTGCAGCGCGGCCTCGTGGGCGCGGTGCTGTGGGTGGGCCTCGCGCAGCTGCTGATGTGGTTCACCGATCGCGCCTACCGCGACACGTCGCGCCTGGCCCGGCTGCAGCAGGTGTCGTCCGCGTGGCAGGCCGCCCAGGAGGCCCGCCGGTTCGAGCGGCGACAGCGCGTGCAGTTCGCCCTCATCGTGGCCGGCCCGGTGCTCACGCGCGTGATCGAGACGAACGGCCGGCTGAGCGAGACCGAGCGGCTGAGGGCGCGCCTGGCCGAGGGCACCCTGCGCGACGAGCTGCGCGGCGCGCGGCTGCTCGACGACGAGGTGCGCCTGGCGATCCGCGCCGTGCGCGAGCGCGGGGCGACGCTGACGATCTTCGACGAGAACGCGCTCGACGACCTCGACGAGGCCGCGCTGCAGCGGGTGCGCTCGGAGCTCGCCGCCACGCTGCGCGGCACCACGGCGGCGCGGATCATCGTGCGCACCTCGCCGGACCCCGACGTGGCCGTGACCGTGGTGGGGCGGCAGGCGGCCGGCGCCGGGGTGTCCGAGGAGGACGCCGTGGAGCTGTGGCACGAGATCCCGCGCCACGCGTCCGCCCGGCGCCCCTGAGGCAAAAGGAAGGGCCCGGGGCGGCGGTGCCGCCCCGGGCCAGGAAGTGGACCGGTTACCCGAAAACCGTCCACAGAAGCCGGTCTGCGACGTCTACCCTGGGGCGTCGCACCGGCCACGCATAGCGTTTCCACAACCAGTATCAACAACCGCGCGAGCGAAATCTGTAGGACTTTTGGGGGACAGTTTTCGCGCCGCCTGGCGTGTCTGCCCATCCGCTGCCCGCAACTGCCCACAACCTCCCCAGATCTACCCGGAGAAGCGGCCCCAGCGTGCACCGGCGGGAGGGACCCGCCGCAGCCGGCGCGAGGCGGTCCAGGCGTCGAAGCCGGGGTCGTCGGTGGTGGCCTCGTCGGCCTCCTGCACGTACGCCATCGGCAGCACCGCCGCGAGGGCGGCCAGATCGTCCTCGTCGGCCGTGCCCCGCACGAACTCCACCCGGGGCAGCTCGCGCGCGTCGTCCTCGTCCCGCACCAGGGTCATGCCGCGCCGCCGATCACAGCGGGATGTTCCCGTGCTTCTTGGGCGGCAGCTCCGCGCGCTTGTTGCGCAGCGAGCGCAGCGCCTTCGCGATCGCCACGCGCGTCTGCGCGGGCTCGATGATGCCGTCGAGCTCGCCGCGCTCGGCCGCCAGGAAGGGGGAGGCCACGTTGTAGAGGTACTCGTTCGCCAGCCGGGTGCGGACGGCCGAGATGTCCTCGCCGGCCTCCTCGGCCCGCTTGAGCTCGCCGCGGTACAGGATGTTGACGGCGCCCTGGCCGCCCATCACGGCGATCTCGGCGGTCGGCCACGCGAGGTTGATGTCGGCGCCGAGCTGCTTGGATCCCATGACGATGTACGCGCCGCCGTAGGCCTTGCGCAGGATCACCGTCACGAGCGGCACCGTCGCCTCGGCGTACGCGTACAGCAGCTTCGCGCCGCGGCGGATGACGCCCGTCCACTCCTGGTCGGTGCCGGGCAGGTAGCCGGGCACGTCGACGAGGGTGACGATCGGGATCGAGAACGCGTCGCAGAACCGCACGAAGCGCGCGGCCTTCTCGCCGGCCTCGATGTTGAGGGTGCCGGCCATCTGCGACGGCTGGTTCGCGATGACGCCCACCGTGCGGCCCTCGACGCGCCCGAAGCCGATGACGATGTTCGGGGCGAACAGCGGCTGCACCTCGAGGAAGTCGCCGTCGACGACGCTCGAGATGACCTCGTGGATGTCGTAGGGCTGGTTCGGCGAGTCCGGGACCACGCGGTTGAGCGCGCGGTCGGCGTCGGTGGTCTCGAACTCGAACGTCGTCTCGTAGGCCGGGGCGTCGGCCATGTTGTTGTCGGGCAGGAAGCCGAGCAGGGTGCGCGCGTAGTCGAGCGCGTCGTCCTCGTCCTCGGCGAGGTAGTGGGCCACGCCCGAGCGCGTGTTGTGCGTGTAGGCGCCGCCGAGCTCCTCCATGCCCACGTCCTCGCCCGTGACCGTCTTGATCACGTCGGGGCCGGTGACGAACATCTGGCTGGTCTTGTCGACCATGATCACGAAGTCCGTCAGCGCGGGGGAGTACACCGCTCCGCCGGCGGCCGGGCCCATGACGATGGAGATCTGCGGGATGACGCCCGAGGCGGCGGTGTTGAGGCGGAAGATCTCGCCGTACTTGCCGAGCGCGACCACGCCCTCCTGGATGCGGGCGCCGCCGGAGTCGAGGATGCCGATGATCGGCATGCCGCCGCGCAGGGCGAACTCCATGATCTTGATGATCTTGTCGCCCGCGGCCTCGCCGAGCGATCCGCCGAAGGTCGAGAAGTCCTGCGCGTACACGGCCACGTTGCGGCCGTGGATCGTGCCCGTGCCGGTGACGACGGAGTCGCCGTAGGGGCGCGACTTGTCCATGCCGAACGCGGTCGTGCGGTGGCGCACGTACTCGTCGAACTCGACGAAGCTGCCGGGATCCACGAGCAGCTCGATGCGCTCGCGCGCGGTCATCTTGCCCTTGGCGTGCTGCTTGGTCTTCGCGTTCTCCTCGGAGGCGGTCACGGCCTCCGCGTAGCGGGCGCGCAGATCGGCGATCTTGCCGGCGGTCGTCGAGAGATCGGGTTCCGTCACGTGTTCCACCCTATTCGCGGGCCGCGCCGCGCCGTTGGCGGGCATGCACAATGGTCCGCGAAAACGTGTGTCGAGGTCCTACCGCCGGCAGCCGCCGTCAGGCGGGCCGCACGTGCACGACGTCGCCCGCCGAGACGGCGTGATCCCCGTCCGCCGCGCGCACGACGAGGCGGCCCTGCTCGTCGATCGCGGTGGCGGTGCCGCGGAGTACGCGGCCGTCGGGCAGCGACACGGCGACGTCCTGCCCGATCGTGGCGCACACGCCCGTGACGGCGTCGAGGGCGCCCGAGGCGATCGCGTCGCCGCCGGCACGCGCCAGGGCGCCGAGGGTGCGGTCCAGGGCGCCGAGGTAGTCAGCGAGCAGGCGGTCGTCGTCGCACGCGGCGCCGGCCACGGCGAACGAGGTGGCCGTCGGCACGGGCAGCTGCTCGGCCGTCATCGCCGTGTTCACGCCCGCGCCGACCACGACCGCGCCCGGATCGGCCGTGCCCTCGGCGAGGATGCCGCAGATCTTGCGCCCGGCCACGAGCACGTCGTTGGGCCACTTCGCGCCCACCTCGCGCCCCGGCAACTGCGCCCGCACGGCCCGGGCCATCGCGGCGCCGGCCAGCAGCGGGATCCAGCCGCGCGCGGCCGGCGGCACCTCGTCGACCCACAGCGCGACCGACACCGCGAGCGAGGCGCCGGCGGGCGCCTGCCAGGTGCGATCGAGGCGGCCCCGCCCCGATCGCTGGTCGCGCGTGAGCAGCACGTCCAGGTGGGCGACGCGGCCGGCGGCGACCGCCGCAACGAGGTCGGCGTTGGTCGATCCGGTCGCGGTGACCTCGGTCACGCGCGCGCCCGCCGCCGTCGTCCGATCCCATGCCATGCCGCCAGGCTACGCGGCGCGCGGCCCCCGCAGGCGGCAGACTGGGATCATGAGCAACCTCGGACGCCCCGCGACGCCTCCCCCCGGGGTGCCGGTGCCCGAGGAGCTCGTGGTCGCCCGGTTCCGCGGCTCCGCGCATCGCCTGTTCTGGTCGGCCCTGCTGCTCATCGCCGTCGCCGGCGCGACCGGCTACTTCTGGGGCAACCTGCCCGCGCCGTTCGAGAACTGGATGCTCGCCGCCGCCGCGGCGGTGCTCGTGCTGGCGGGCGTGATCCTGCCCTGGCTGGTGTGGCTCTCGCACCGCTACACGATCACCACGCGCCGCGTCATCGCCTCGCGCGGACTGCTCGCCCACCACCGCACCGAGCTGACGCATGCCCGCGGCTACGCGATCACCACGCGCCGCGGGCCGCTGCAGCGGCTGTGGGGGATCGGCACGCTGACGCTCGCCGACGGCGTGACCGGCAAGCTCGTGCTGGCCGACATCCCGAACGTGCGGCTCGTGGCCGAGGTGCTCACCGACCAGATCGAGGTGAACCAGATCCTCGCCCACCGCGACGCCGTCGCGGGGTCGGACCCCGTGCTCTGATCGGCCCGGCGCGCGCCGGGTGAGAGGATGGACGGCGACGATCGGAGGAACCACATGTCGCTGCGTGTCGGCGTGATCGGCGGGGGCCAGCTCGCCCGGATGATGATCGCTCCCGCGGTCGAGCTCGGGATCGACATCCGCGTGCTCGCGGAGGCCGAGGGAATGTCCGCGAGCCTGGCGGCGACGGCCGTGGGCGACTACCGCGACGCCGAGACCGTGCTCGCCTTCGCGCGCGATGTCGACGTCATCACCTTCGACCACGAGCACGTGCCGCAGCCGGTGCTGCGCGCCCTCGTCGACGCGGGCGTCGCGGTCCACCCCGGTCCCGACGCGCTGCGGTTCGCGCAGGACAAGCTCGTGATGCGCGCGCGCCTGGCCGAGATCGGCGCGCCCCAGCCCGACTGGGCGGCGGTGCACGATGCGGCGCAGCTGCAGGCCTTCCTGGATGACCACGGCGGCCGCGCGGTCGTAAAGACCCCGCGCGGCGGCTACGACGGCAAGGGCGTGCGCGTGGTGGCGAGCGCCGACGAGGCCGACGACTGGTTCGCGGACTTCGCCGGGGAGCCGATCCTCGTCGAGGAACTCGTCTCGTTCCGCCGGGAGCTCGCGCAGCAGGTGGCGCGGCGCCCCTCGGGCGAGATGGTGCCGTACCCGGTGGTCGAGACGGTGCAGCGCGACGGCGTGTGCAGCGAGGTGTTCGCGCCCGCGCCGCGCGCGTCAGAGCGGCTCGTCGAGGTCGCCGCGCGCCTGGCGATGCAGATCGCCGAGGGCCTGGGCGTGACGGGCATGCTCGCCGTCGAGCTGTTCGAGACGACCGACGAGCGGATCCTCGTCAACGAGCTCGCCATGCGCCCCCACAACAGCGGGCACTGGACGCAGGACGGCGCCGTCACGAGCCAGTTCGAGCAGCACCTGCGCGCGGTGCTCGACCTGCCGCTGGGGGATCCGTCGCCCGTGGCCGAGGCGGCCGTGATGGTGAACATCCTCGGCGGCCCGCAGGGCGAGGCGATGACCGACCGGATCGCCGCCGCCGCGGCCGAGCACCCCTCGGCCAAGATCCACACCTACGGCAAGGAACCGCGGCCGGGGCGCAAGGTCGGCCACGTCAACGCCGTCGGCGACCTCGACGACGCCGCCTACACCGCCCGCGCGGCCGCCGCCTTCTTCGACTGACTGTTGCCCGCCCGAGGCCCAGGCCTCGACTCCGCGGCTGCGCCGCTGCGCTCGGCCCTGTCGTTCCTCCACACGTCGCATTCGCGACGCGCGGAGCCTCCACTCCAGGGGCCCGCGTCTCCGCTTCGGCGCTTCGCGCCTCCGGTCGACGAGCCGCGGTGCTTGTCGCGCATCAGGGGTGCGACCCTGCGGGCTCGTCGACCGAGCGAAGCGAGCGGAGACGGCTCGAGCGAGCGCAGCGAGTCGAGAGCACGGCGCGAACTCGATCGCTCGGAATACTCCGGGACACCGCGCCGTTAGACTGGAACGGCCGGGCCGCAGCAAACCCCGGGCTCCAACTTCTGCCGCTACGAGCGGCCTCGCGCCGAGAGGCGTTT